>CAZINA010000056.1:0-1352 GCA_964540545.1 uncultured Candidatus Bathyarchaeia archaeon | reverse complement strand
GTGATGTTTTTGACGGTATCAGTGTTTACTGTGAAGTTATATTCGTAATAGGTTGGGAAGTCAGTTGTGGGTCCTGAGTAGTAATTTCCTGTTCTTGGATGGGCAGTTATCGTGTAGGTTCCTGCGGGGACGTTTAGGAAATAATAGCCTGAAGAGTTAGAAAACCAGCCTGACCCATAGTTATCCAACAAGACGACAGCGCCTACCACTGGGTTTCCTGAGGTATCTGAAATCCAGCCGGAAACTTTGTAGCCTGATTGCAGAGTGATGTTTTTGGTCATGTTCGATCCAACTGTAAATCCTGGTTCGTCATAGTTTATGTAGTTTGAATCGAAGGGCGGCCAGACGTTGACGTGGTACGTGCCTGCGGGAGCAGTAATCACGTAGTAACCTGAAGGGTCTGAGGTGACGCTGGGAACAATTTCAGGCACATTAAAGATAATGTGTGCACCTTCAATTCCGTTGCCATCCTCGTCTAATATGTACCCTGAGATTTCATATGAAGCAGCTGGTTGAGCACTTGAACCAAAAGCATAGAGGTAACCATCGTCTGAACCCACGTAGACTACCCCGTTAACAACAGCACATGACGCCCGCATCTTGCCGCCTGTTTGGTAACTCCATATTTTCCCGCCTGTTATTGTATTCAAAGCATAAACTTTGCCGTCAAACGCCCCTACATAAACGGCTCCGCCAGCAACAACAGGGGACGAGAAGACATATCCCCCCAATGGAGATTCCCAGATTAAAGCCCCATTCGCAGCGTTTAGGGTATAGATGTAACTGTCATATCCGCCGACGTAAACAACACCGTTAGCAACGGCGGGTGTTGAATAGTAATAGCTTCCGTAATTGCCGTGCAGTGGACGGAACGACCAGATTCGGAATCCATTAGTGGCGTTCAGGGCGTAAACGTAGCCGTCACGGGATCCAAAGTAAACGATGCCGTCTGCGGCGACAGGAGCAGCATCAATGTAGCCTCCAGTAGTATAATTCCAGATTTGTGTTCCGTCACTTGCTCTTAAAGCGTAGAAAGTTTGGTCTTCTGACCCAAAGTAGACAACCCCATCAGCGACAGCGGGAGACGAAAGGATTTTGCCACCTGTGTGATATGACCATATTGGTGAACCGTTAGCAGCATTCAACGCGTGCATATTGCCGGTAGCTGACCCGACGTAAACCACTCCATCAATAACTGCAGGAGACGGAAACACGGAGCCACCTGTATTGAACGACCAGATTACCGCACCATTTGCAGCATCCAAAGCATACACGTTGTCGCTGTATGAGCCAATGTAAACGACACCGTCAACAACAGCAGGGGAGGATTCAACTCCGCTGTTTGTGGCGAA
>CAZINA010000055.1:0-9105 GCA_964540545.1 uncultured Candidatus Bathyarchaeia archaeon | reverse complement strand
AGGCGACGGCTTCGAGCGTTAAGCTGTGAGAAAAGCCATAAACCTACACTGACCCCTAAAGCAAACCGTTAATGAAGCTGAAAACCGTGCTTGAAGACTTCAACCTTTTAGCCACAACTTCACGTGGAAACGAGCGACAGATGCGCTATGAGCTGACTTTCCTGCTTAAGGATGAACTGGGCGACCCTGAGCCAAGGGTTGGCAAGACGGGAATTAGAGGTTTAGTAGTGGCAAGAACCAGCTTAGACCCCTGCGACGTAATAGAAAAATTCCGTGCTATGGTGCAGGAGCACCCCTACAAGTTCCGCTACGCCCTCCGAATAATCCCCATCGAAAAAGTTGTGCCCACCGATCTAGAAGAAATGAAACGCGCAGCCACAGAACTAGCAGTAAATTTCCGAGAAAATGAGGCCTACAGGGTCACAGTTGAAAAACGCTTCACCAACCTCCACTCACGAGACCTCATAGAAGCAGCCGTAACAGGCATAGACGCTACAGGTAACGAAAGAAAAGTTAACTTGGAAAACCCCGACAAAATCATGCTAATCGAAGTCCTCGGCGGCTTAACAGGCATGGCACTCATAAAACCCAACGACGTTTTAGCCGTGTTAAAAGAAAAAATGCTGTAGCCTACAGCTGAGTCGGTAGCAACGCCACCCTTTCTATAACAAGGTCAACCAGCGTACCTCGGCTCTTGTCTTTTACCAGAACCGCCTCAACCTCGGTAGCGGTTATCCCGAAAGCCTCACGTATGCGCTCCGCCTTCTCCCTTGAAATCTCAAGCACGGCGTCATTAGGTTTTTCGCCGACGCACTTTGAAACCGCTGAAAGAACCGCTTCAACGGACTCGGCGCTTTCACCGATTATCACCACAGCAACATCCGAAGAGGCGCATTTCACTCCCATAGAGGCTATGGCCTTTTGAATCTGGCGTTGAGCAGACGCGTAAAGCATAGTCTCCATTGCCACGCTTTTAGATACGTTCCGCTCGTTTTTGAAAGCCAGCAACGCGTTCAAAACTGCAAAGTACAGGTGCTGCCAAGTAGCCACCAATCCAGCGTCGAAAAACTGAACGCAAGCGTTTTCAGGCAGCGCCTTACGGGTTTCCTTAACGAATTCTTCAGCATCCTCAATGCCCAAGTTTCTGAAACCAGTGATTTCCACGTACTTACCTGCTTCCTCGATGTACTTCAGCATTTTCCCGCCTCAAACATTTCTTTCAGGGCCTCTTCAACAAGTTGTTTAGGCAAGCCCGCCTTTACAAGTTTCGCAGCTTCCACCTTTACCGCCTTTTCATCTCCAGGTTTCTCCAAGACTTTCCTAATGGTTTCCTTTGCATCCCACGGAAAAACCACCCAGCCACGCGTTTCCTTCTCGAAATAGTCAGGTGTAACCGCGCTTAAGGGCTTACGGTACACAGTGGCGACCCGAACCTCTGACGCACCCTGCTGCTGAAGGTGCTCTACGGCGACCAACAAGCTTTTACCCGTGTCCGCCACATCATCAACCAACAGCGCCTTTTTTCCCGCCACATCCACAGAAACACCCTCCGACAAAACTGGCTCGTTACGGGTTTCGGCAACACCCACGTAAAACTCAACTCTTATCGCGGCAAGCGCGTGGATTCCTAACAGGTCAGATAGAACTCTGGCTGGGACCCAGCCGCCCCTTGTGACGCCTACGATAACGTCGGGTTTGAAGCCGCCTCGGCGGATTTTACCTGCCTGGCTGCGCAGCATATCGTAGATTTGATTCCAAGTTGGCACTTCAAACTCTATGGTTTCCACCGTTCTGCCCCTTTTTTGTTTAAGAGATGAAATTGTTGAAAACTTATAAGCTTAAACTTCACCCTTGATTTTTCCATGGCTCGGCGGTTAGTTCTCCAGCGCGATTACATTATTTTTATGAGGGAGGCAGCGGCATTTTGCATCAGCTAACCCCTGAAATGGAACATCCATTTATGAGAAAGGTTTTTACTTTAGTTGTTGTATGAGTGAGAGCAAAAGCGTATAGCGTATTACGAGGTTAAACGTTATGTCTGTATTTGCAGCACCAGGAGCATATGATCGTGCGATAACAGTTTTCTCCCCAGACGGGCGGCTCTTTCAAGTTGAATACGCCATGGAGCTAGTTAATCGTGGCGCAACCATTATGGGAATCCAATGCGCAGAGGGAATAGTTCTAGGCTCAGAAGAGAATATTGAGCCCCTTGAAGAAGCAGAATATTCATGGAAAATCTTCAAGGTTGATGACCATATAGGCGCCGCTATAGTGGGCTTGAGCTCCGACGCCAGAGTACTCATTGATCAAGCGCGGATATACGCGCAAAGCAACAAGTTAACCTACGATGAACCCGTAGACGTGGAAGTTGTCACCAAAAAGATATGCGACATACAGCAGATGTACACACAGCACGCGGGCGTGAGGCCCTTTGGGGTTTCAATAATCTTCGGCGGAGTCGACAAAACTGGAGCCCATGTTTTTGGGACACACCCCAGTGGAACCTACAGAGGCTACAAGGCTACAGCTTTGGGCGCAGGAAGAGAAACAGTGCTGGCGATATTGAAAGAGGAGTACCGCGAAAACTTAAGTTTGGAAGAAAACACGAAGCTCATAATAAAATGTCTAGTGAAAGCGTTAGAAGCGAGGCAATTGCCGTCCAGAATAAAAATCGCTGTTATCCCCACCGCAACGAAACAATTGCAAATGCTGACTGACGAGAAAATCGAAAGCTATATCAAAGAGCTGGGTTCGAGCAAGTGACAACTTGATGAGTGAGAAGTACACCATTGCAAGGTTAACAAAGGATAATGAGCATTTTGAGATTCTGGTGAAACCAGATAAAGCATTAGACTACCGTACGGGGAAAACTTCCCGGATAACCGAGGTTTTAGCAGCTGAAATCATTTTTGCGGACGCAAACAAAGGCACTAAAGTTTCAGATGAGCAAATGAACAAAGCCTTCGAAACAACGGACCCATTAAAAATCGCAGATGAAATCCTGAAGAAAGGCACGCTTCAGCTGACAACCGAGCAAAGGCGCAAGATGGTGGAAGACAAAAGAAAACAAGTCGTCGACTTCATATCAAGGCAGGCAGTTGACCCGAAAACGAATCTGCCTCACCCGCCTTTACGAATAGAAAACGCCATGGAACAAATCCGCTACCAAATCGACGCGCATAAACCTGTGGAAGAACAAGCTAGGGATATAGTGAAGCTTTTACGGCCCATTTTGCCTTTGAAAATCGAGCAAATTTCCGTGAGCGTCCGAATACCTGCCGCATATTCAGCAAGAGCTTATGGTTCAATCAAGAGTGCCGGAGAAATCAAACAGGACGAATGGCTTTCAGACGGTTCATGGCAAGGTGTAGTAGAGATGCCTGCTGGCGCATACGCTTCGTTTCTTAACAAACTTGGAGACATCACAAAAGGAAATGGAGAAGCGAAAATACTTTCCTAAAAAAATGAATTGGAGGTTAATGAATTATGCCAACATATTTTGAAAAGAAGCAGCTTGTAACGCCTGGAGAAATGCTTGCTGAGGGCGACTACTTAGCTGGTAACAACACATACGCGGAAAATAGTAAAATCTACGCCCAAAGAATCGGGCTTGCGGATTGTTACAACAAGAAAGTAAACGTCGTCGCTTTACGGTCATTTTATTTCCCGAAGGTAGGCGACATAGTAATAGGCACAATCTTAGAAGTGGGATTCAACGGCTGGACCGTAGACATCAAAGCTCCCTACACGGCACTTCTGAGAGCGTCAGACGTTCTAAGCAGGCCGTTCAAACCGCAAAACGACGAGTTATCGCAAGTTCTCAGCGGGGGCGACTTGATAGTTGCTAAAATAGCTTCATACGACAGAGCTCACGACCCACAGCTTACGGTTGGCGAGCCAGGCTTGGGAAAAATAACCCGTGGACAGATAATTAAGGTAACTCCATCAAAGATTCCTCGAGTTATAGGCAAAAAGGGCTCAATGATTTCTATGATAAAGCAAGAGACAAACTGCCAGATAATTCTCGGCGTCAACGGAGTCATACTGGTCACTGGGAAAAACCCTGCCAACGAAGAACTCGCCTTGGCAGCGATCCAAAAGATCGAAGATGAGTCCCATACAAGCGGTCTAACAGATCGCATTACACAGTTTCTGAAAGAAGAAAAAGAAAAACTGGAGGAAAAGAAAAATGAATGAAAAACCTGAAAAATTAATTGATAAAAAAGGCATAAGATTGGACGGTAGAAAAGCAGACGAGTTAAGACCTGTAAAAATTGAAGTAGGTATCTTGCCAAACGCTGATGGCTCAGCGTATATTGAACATGGAAAAAACAAGATCTTGGCTGGGGCGTTCGGTCCAAGAGAGATGCATCCGAAGCATTTGTCGCGTCCAGACCGTATGGTGCTGCGATGCCGCTATCACATGGCGCCTTTCTCTGTGGGAGAACGCAAGTCACCCGCGCCTTCACGAAGGGAAATCGAGCTTTCAAAAGTAATCAGGGAATCCCTTGAACCCGCAGTGTTCGTGGGGTATTACCCACGCACTGGCGTAGACGTCTTCATTGAAGTCTTACAGGCGGACGGCGGAACAAGATGCGCAAGCATCACTGCAGCTTCCTTAGCTTTAGCAGACGCAGGCATTCCCATGCGCGACATAGTGGTTGCGTGTGCAGCTGGCAAAGTTGAAGACAAAGTAGTTCTGGACCTGTTTGACACTGAAGACAAAGTAGGCTCCGCTGATGTTCCAGTGGCTTTCATGCCTAACTTGAACGCAGTTACCCTGCTGCAGATGGACGGACAACTCACGCCTGCTGAATTCGAGAAAGCAGTGAGTATGGCGATCGAGGGGTGCAAAAAGATTTACGAATTGCAAAAGGAAGCGTTGAAAACGAAGTATATGCTCAACGAGGAGCAAGAGGAGGCTGAAGAGTAATGAAGTCGTCATCATCAATTACTCGAGTGAAGCTAAAACAGATAGCAGAGCAGATCGACAAGGCAAAACGCCTAGATGGAAGAGGCTTGACTGACTACCGAGAAATCAAAATTGAACAAGGCGTTATCGAAAAAGCCGAAGGCTCAGCCAGAGTTATGCTGGGAAAAACTGAAGTGCTTGTTGGAGTAAAAGTTGAAACCGGCACACCGTTTCCAGACACGCCGAACAATGGAGTTATGACGGTGAACGCGGAGCTTGTGCCTTTGGCTTCTCCTGACTTCGAACCTGGACCCCCAGACGAAAAATCTATCGAATTAGCTAGAATCGTCGACCGTGGCATACGAGAGTCTCACGCCATAGACACCGAAAAGCTGTGCATTAAGCCTGGAAAGAAGGTGTTCGTTGTTTTCGTTGATGTTTACGTGCTTAACTACGATGGTAACTTGATTGATGCTGCAGCATTAGCTGCTGTATCTGCGTTGATGAACACAAAGATGTCTAACTACGAAGTCAAAGACGACGAGGTAATAATCAAGCAGGGTTACACTCCGCTTCCCATGAATAGCCACCCCATAACAGTGACGCTTGGAAAAATAAACGACAAGCTAATTGTTGACCCGTCACGGGAAGAGGAGCAGGTTATCAACGCAAGGCTGACGATGGCTTTCAACGACGAAGGCAACATTTGCGCTACACAGAAGGGACGTGCCGGCTATTTCACACAGCAACAGATTTTAGAGGGAATGAAATTAGCAAAAGAGAAAGCTGCAGAACTGCGTAAACAACTGAAGTGGTGAAAACTTGGGAAAAACAAAAAAAGTAGGTCCCGCACGAGGCTTAGGAGCCCGATACGGATCCACAGTCAGAAAACGGTACGTCAGAGCAACCGCGGGACTTAAAAAAGCCCACAGATGCCCACAATGCGGCTTCCAACGAGTAAAACGCGAAAGCGTCGGCATCTGGAAATGCAAAAAATGCGGTCACACGTTTGCCGGCGGCGCGTACACACCTTACACAAAACTTGGTGTTGTGGCTAAACGCGCAGCTAAAGGAACCGTCGCAGGGGAAATAACAGCCCCAGTTCCAGCAGCAGACGAAGAAACCGACTAAAACCCCATTTAATTTCTTTTCCAGTTTTTCTTCAATACCAAGCATATTTTAAAATGCAAAGCGCACCATTCAATAACTGGTAGGCTTGAAAATGAAAGCAAAAGCAACTGTCCGTCTGCGGTTACCTTCAGAAAAACAGTTAACAACACTTCTTAACGCTTTAGCACCAGAATCTAACAGACCCGTAAACGTGCGGACAAAAGCGGTTCTGGAGAGAGAAGGCAACTTCGCGGTTCTGAAGGTTGAAGCAAAAGACACCGTTGCCCTACGCGCTGCGTTAAACGCTTACCTAAGATGGATAGGCTCCACCATGAAAGTTCTAGACGCCGTTGAACAAGCTTCGTAACTCCATTTAAAGTACCGAAAGCTGGTATGCTGTGCGTGTGGACCTCCTTTCGCAGCATCAGTACCGATAATCGGCGTGGGACTGCTGGTCTACTTCAGGAAACGCATGCAGTAGGAGGAAAGTGTTTTTGGTTTGAGCATCGTTTATTGATAAAAGCTAAAAGTTTTCTATAAGTAAGTTCTAAAGAATAACCACATAAGGCATTTAAATAGTGAGATAAACAAGATATTCTAAGAGGCAGTTCCAGTGTCAAAGATTACGATGGTGTTGGAGATACTTGGCGATGGAAAATGGCATCGAATAGAAGACCTGTTGCTAAGCCTGAATGTAAGTGAGCATAAATTCAGAGAGCTCACATCGTTTTTGAACGCGTATAGCTTTGTTAAGGTTGACGAGAAAAACGGAAGAGTAAGAATTGACAGTGATTTCAAAAAGTTGTTAACTCAAATCACTTGAAAGTAAAAAAAATCAGTTTGAAATCTGGTAATTTTGTTAATTTGATTTAAAAACAAAAAGTGTGGGTATGTTTGAGGTTAGGGTGAAACTCTTTTTTGAATAGCAGCGTGGTCGGCGTCTTTTTCCATGAATATGCTGATGTTGTTTCCGTCAATGGTCATGCAGAGGGCGTTGGTTTCTTTGCCTTCGATGAGTATGCTTTTAACATCGCCTAGTTCGAATAGGTCCGAGATTTCTCGGGTGGATTCTAGTACCTGAGATGAAAAGATGGCGTATTCAACTATTTTTTCTGGTTCTTTCAGGTCTATTGTTGCTGAGGTGGTGTTTCTTATTATGTAGCCTATTACGCCTCGGTCTTTGCGGATTTCTGCAAGTTTGCTGCTTAAGTCTGTGAATGTTTTGTTTTCTTCTGAACCTGCGGAGAGCTCGTTTTCGTCAACTATTAATGCTGTTGCGGTTTCTTGATTGTTTGTTTTCTTAACCATTTTTTATTCACCTCAGTTTTCGACGACGGGTTTTACGGTGACAAGCTCGCCTGCTGCAGTTTCTAAGGTGACCTGTATTTTTTCGGGCATTTTGATTATGCCTTTCCCCGCGTCTTTTGATTTCTTGATTTGTTTGAATTTGCAGCGGGTTGTTTTTCCGTTTAGGGCTTCGATTTCGACCTGGTTAATTTTCTTGTCGCTGTAGAGTTCGTTCCATTGGGCTATTACTTCTTGATCGACACGCACGATATCGGATGGAACTCTGAAACCCTTTAAGTTTTCAACCATTAACTGCGTCACTGGAGGTTCTGGAAGTAAGGGTTCATCGTCAACTTCTAGCTCAGCTGGTTCGGTATCTTCGTACAGTTTACGCATTGCAGCTTCTTCATCAAGCTCTTCGGGCTGTGCGTTTTCGGCTTCTTCAACTTCAGGTTCATAAACGATTTCTTCCGTGACTTCTTCTTCAACAGGTTCTGGTTCTACTATTGTAATAGCCTCGTCGTCGCTTGTGATTGCTTCGTTTTCTATGGAGGCAGACTGAATCTCGTCTACTAGTTTGATTACTATGGGAATCAAAACTCGGGTTAGGGTGTTAACGTATTTTTCATCTGCCTCTTTTGAAGAGACTGTTGTTAAGTGGAAATCATTCATAGCGGCGATGTTTACTTTGCCTTTGGCACCTTGAATGGTTACGGCTTCCAATCCGCCTATGATGTTTGCGCTTTCGGTTATCTTATTGAAGGCTTCCATGGTTTGGGTTGCAGTTTCTTCTTGTGTGTTTTCGTTTTTAGCTAAGATTTTTCCGTCTTTGGAAATAAAATTGTTGGTTATGTCTGGGCAGACGTTTTGAATCTCTTGTAATGTGCTTTTGAGAGCTAACGCGTATACTTGGTTACTCATTTTCTATTGACTCCTGCGGTAGTGTTTTCATGGTGTTGCAAGCCTAAGAGATTTTGAATAGTATACGTTCTGGAACGCCTTCGCTTTCAACAACTAAGTACTTCAGACCTTCAGTGTCGCCGAGTTGGTCTAGCCACTTAAGCGCTTCGCGGGCTTTCTGTAGGACTAGAAGGCGTTCTTGGTGACTGCGTACAACGGATTCTATGGCTGTTAGTTCATGAAACGGGTTAGCGTCTAAGATTATGCTTAGGCTGCCTACGTTTATTTCGCCCAGGCTCTCGCCTGCTGCTTTTCCTTTCCCTGCGAGTTTCATGACTACTTCGCGAATTTTCTTTGATTTTTCTGCTAACGAGCGAATCTCATCTAGTCGACGCAGGTATTCGCCTAACGTGCTTTTTGTGTGGGATATATCTTTATCCAGAGTCTCGGCTATTTCTTCGGCTGATCCGTATTCTTTTATTTCAACTACCATTTTGGTTGTGCACCTCCAAAGAGGAAACAAGAGAAAGGGAGATTGGAGTGTTTTTTATTTCACCCTACCCCTCTATTTTTGCTAAACAATGGGGAAATTTATGTGGCTGGCGCGACAGCGGTGTACAGGAAGTTGTTGCCTTTTGAGGATACCAGCTTAACTTGATAGTTATAGCCATCTGTTACGGTAGTAGATATTACGATTTGTGCTCCAGAGTTTGCTGAAATTGAACTGTCCAAACCAGTTACGGAACTCATTTGTGCGTTGTTTACCCAAGCTTCGCTGATTGTGACTGGACTTGTTCCAGTGTTGTTAACTGTTAAGGTTATAGAATCGCTTGCAAACTGTATGCTTGTGATTTTGACTTCTTCTGTTGACATGAATCCGACTGTGAGTGCTCCCA
>CAZINA010000054.1:7873-9115 GCA_964540545.1 uncultured Candidatus Bathyarchaeia archaeon | reverse complement strand
TTCTTCGCGGTCGGCGAAACCTTGCTGGGATCCGCGTTTTTCATGCATCCGCCTTCTTCACAGTGCTCCGCGTCTTCAGCCCATCCCAGCCCACGGTCGATAAGCCACTGCACGCCTTCAACTGCCAAATGGTCTAAGTCTCCATGGGACAGCGTGAAGTCTTTTCGGCGGCTCCCCAACCCAGAGGGCACGTTACCAAATATGGCGGCAGCAAGCTGTGCAAGCTTCGGGCGGATATCCTTGTCTGAGAGAGTTGTTGTTAAAAGGCGGACGCCGCAGTTGATGTCGTAGCCGACGCCGCCGGGGCTGATTACGCCCTCATCATAATCCGTTGCTGCTACCCCCCCTATGGGAAACCCGTAGCCTTCATGGCCATCCGGCAAAGTCACAGCGTGCTTGTAAATACCCGGTAAATGCGTCACGTTCGTGCATTGCCAAAGCGTGCGGTCAGTCCGCATCTTCTCCATGAGGCTGTCGTTCGCGAAAACCATGCCTGGAACACGCATTCCCGGCTTATGCTTCGGGATACGCCACATGCAGTCACCTACTTTCTCAACAGGAACATTAACTGGAGCCTGACGCCTTCCACTTCTCATAACTCGTTCACTTCAAACAAAAAACTAGAGGCTCGATATAAAACAGTTTTGAACAAGAATCAAGTTTGAACCTTTTCAGCAAAATCGATGAAACCCTGCACACTATCAAGTATAGCCTCCGAGTAAATCGGATGCGACCTAATGAAACCCGCAAGCTTCTGCATAACCTTGTCCTCTACCAATATCCTCTCTTGTACTTCTTTGAGGCCGTGCCCACGCTTAACTTCTTCCTCCGCGATTCTTGCCCACAGCCTAAGCTGCACCGCGTAGTCTCGGAGCCTTTTCACTGCATCGCACACTTTTCCGAAATGGCTGTAATACAAAGCCGACGGGTGGAGGCTGACAAGCTTTTCTAAAGAAGCCAAGGCGGTTTCAAGACGGAAAGGCGGAGGTGTCGTAGGAACAACAGCGTCAAACCCGCAAAGGTAAATGCCTGCGGTGTCTCCGGTAAATATGCCGCCGTGGAACGATTCGTAAAAACTTAAATTATGTGAAGCGTGACCCAGCGTTTCAACCGCCGTCAACCGCACGTTGTTTCCAGCATCCAAGGTCAACCCGTCAGACGCCGCGATTATTCTGTCTTCTGGAACAGAGTCGGGTTCACCGAAAATGTCGGCTACGCGACCCAGAACCTTTTTTGACTGTA
>CAZINA010000054.1:0-7773 GCA_964540545.1 uncultured Candidatus Bathyarchaeia archaeon | reverse complement strand
GAGTCGGGTTCACCGAAAATGTCGGCTACGCGACCCAGAACCTTTTTTGACTGTAGCCACAGCGTTTCAGGGTTTACTAGGTGAGGTGCGCCTCTTGAGTGAACAAGGACTTTGGCGTTAGGCAAAAACTTTAACAACGTACCAGCGCCGCCGCCGTGGTCTAAATGAACGTGGGAAAGGGCTACGTAAGCTACATCCTCCGCTTTCACGTCAAGTTCTTTCAAGCCAGAAAGCAAGTTGGGAATTGATGAAGATGGTCCGGTCTCCACAATTATTGGGTGGGTTCCTTTGAGGACGTAGCTGGCAATTAGATTTTTGAAACCGCCGGTTTCAAGGTCTATTAGAAACAGGTTCTTTCCGATTTCTTTCGTGTGCATCATCGCACCGTTAGAACTTTAGGCATGGTAGCCGCCCATAAACATTTCCTTCTTTTGAAAAAATTTAAATTTTGTCTCTGTCCTTCTTGAAATGACTGTTTGAAGAGGGGAGATTAGGGAGTGAACGCAATTATATTTGGTGCACCTGGTTCTGGGAAGGGCACTTACTCGTCGAGGCTTCAGTCAAAGCTTGGTGTAGACGTAATCGCTATGGGAGATATTTTCAGGGAAAACCTGAAAGCCGGTACCCCTTTGGGAAAGAAGGTTAAAGATTACGTGGAGAAGGGTTTGCTTGTTCCCGACGACATTGTAATAGACGTGTTGAAAAAGCGTTTAGCCAAGGTTCCGAAGGAAAAAGGCTTCATATTGGATGGTTACCCACGCACCATCGACCAAGCTAAAGTTCTTGAGGATATCGCCAAGATAGATGTTATTTTGTTGCAGATGGTTCCAGACTGGATAATAATTGAGCGCTTGTCCTCGCGGAGAATCTGCAAGAGCTGTGGTGCGGTTTACAACATACGTTTTCTTAAGCCGAAAGTAGATGGTGTCTGCGATAAGTGCAGCGAATCGTTGTATCAGCGTTCAGATGACACTCCTGAAGTCATAAAACGAAGGCTCCAAGTTTACCAAGAGCAAACCAGCCCGCTCTTGCAGCATTACAAGGAGAAAAACGTGCCTTTCATTGTTTCCAGCATCACGGAGATAGATACGCCGCCAGAAACTGTAGTAGAAACGATGCTTAAGGAGTTAAAAAAGCTGAACTTGGCTTAAATGTCCAGAATGAACTCCAAAGTAACCTTGTTATACTTCTTCAAAATTTCCATTCTATGATACGTGACAGCCTTCACGCCGACTTTCTGCGCGTGCTTTTCGGGGTTAAACTTTTCACCCCACGCCGCGGCTTTTATTCTGAAACCTTCCTCGATCTCTTCTATGCCTGCGATTTGGAATTGTGAGTAAAGCATGTTTTTGGTTTCAAAATTCACCAGCAAAGCTTCAAGCCAACTGTAAAGAAGCGCGAACTCGTCTTCAGCCTCCACCTCAAAATTGTCCTCAACTTCAACACTAACCTTATCCGTGTCAGTCATGACTTCAAACATTGCAAGCGCAGCGTTTTCAAACGCCTCCTCCAGTGTCTTGCCATGCGCCGCCACGTAAACATCTGCGGTGTGCTCCAGAAACTCAAACTTCCCAGTTTTATCCATGTCAAGCCCACATGAAAGATACATCAGAACTCTAAAAACGATTTCGCATCTGCTTTCCCAATTTTGGCTGGAGCAGGTTTGTTAGAAGTGTTTTTGGATTTGCTGTATTGCTGCTGCTGTGAGTTTCGCCGATTTTTCCACATCTTTCAAGCTGACCATGCCTGCTGGACTGTGAATGTAACGTGCAGCTACGCACACTGTGCCGCTTGGAACGCCCTGTCTAGTCAGCGACATTCTGGCTGCGTCCGTGGAACCCGGCAAGCCCGTTTCAAGCTGACACGCGATTTTGTTTTCTTCAGCTGCATCCAAAAGCAGGCGCAGAACTTTTGGGTGGGTAATCAACCCAGAGTCTGCCACTGTCAAAACTGGGCCTTCACCCATTTTCACGCTTGTATCGAACTCTCTTACACCGGGGACATCACCTGCGACAGTCACGTCTAAGGCTATGCCAACGTCTGGGTCAACGCCGAAAGTGGCTGTTGCAGCGCCCCTTAATCCCACTTCTTCTTGGACGGTGCCGACAGCGTAGAGGGTGCAGTCAGTGTTTTCCACCTGCTTCAAGACTTCAATCATTATAGCGCAGCCTACGCGGTCATCGAAGGCTTTTCCTGTCACCACATCGCTGGTTAGTTTTGCGTATTGCATGTCGAAAGATACGGGGTCTCCGACTTTCACGCCCATCTTGTTTGCGTGTTTGAGGTTTTCTGCTCCGATGTCTATGAAGAGTTGGTCGTAGGTTACGACTTTTTTGCGTTCGTCCTCTTTTTGTATGTGGGGCGGTTTAGAGCCCATTATGCCTTGCAAGGGGCCTTTTTGGGTGTGAACTATGACTTTTTGGGCTAGCAGGATGCGGTCGTCTATGCCGCCCATCTTGGCGAACTTCAAGAATCCTTCTTTAGTGACGTTTTTCACCATCAAGCCGACTTCGTCCATGTGGGCTGCAATCATCACTTTCGGCGAACAGTTCTTGCCCTTTTTCACTGCAATCACGTTTTCAAGCTTATCTACCATGATTTCATCTACATGTGGTTTCATCAGCTTAATCAATAGGTTTCTTACCTGTTCTTCCCTGCCTGTTACGCCACAAGCATTGGAGAGTTTTTCCAGATTCTTAGATAAAGACACTGCTTTTCCTTCCTGTGAATGTTTGTTAGAACTCTGAGGGATAAATTATTAAACGGTTGCGGTATGCCGAAGGCTTTGTTGACCATATCAGGGACAATGTAATGGAACGTCCCACAATACACCAGAAGTCTTTTGGGAATACTTGAAATCAGCGTGATTTATCGTTAACTGACGCCAGTAGCGGCTCGCCTATTTTCTTGGATTTTGATATTCTCAAATAGATCAGGTATGCTGGAATTATGTTGATTAGGGCCTGTGTCAAATTAAATATAGCTATTGGAATAAGATAACCCACAACAACAGATTCGGGAATGCCGTAGAAAAACGGTAATAGAAAGTAGTTTGCTACCGTCATAACAACCACCCTCGATGTGATGGCAAGAACTGATTTGGCAACTATGCCTTTTTTCAACAAAACAAAACCCAACAGGGTCGCCAGTTCGGCAACCAGCTTAAAGATCCCGCCGGGAACATTGCCTCTAAGAAAAATTATCGAGCACCCTATCAAGCTGGTGTATACGCCTGGGATAGTTCCATAAGACAGAAGACTGATCATCATAGGTATCCCCGTGAGGTCCCAAGAGATCCGAGGAGGAGAAATCGGAAATGGAATATCAAATGGTGGTCCAGGAATGATTTCCCATAAGGCTGCTAGCGCACCGAGAAGGCTGGCTGCTGCAACTTCTCGAGTTTTAATCTTCTGGAAAATCTGTCGTGTCATCAATCGGAATTCTTTGAAATACATATAATACTTTCGCAAAAAACCTTCAAAAAATTTTGCCCAAGTTTTCATCTTATCTGCACGCGGCGCGGCCATTTTCTGCCCTAATGACATTAGGGTTTCCCGAATCAAACTATCATCCACATCAGAGATGTCTCACGCAAAGTAGCGAACGGGAATACGTATAAATTTAAAAAGTCAAGATTCTACTAAAGTTAAGGAGAGATGAGAATTGCCGCAGGATCAATTCAAAAAGATTGGAATTTTCAAGTGCGGTAACATCGGGACGTCCCCGTTGCTTGAGCTTCTTCTTGATGAATTAGCTGACCGCAAAGACATAAAGGTTAGAACAGTAACCACGGGGTCAAAAATGGGTCCAGAAGATGTTGAAGAAGCCCTACCAAAAATTTTTGAGCTTAATCCAGACCTCTTAATCGTGATATCCCCTAACACTTCGTTACCTGGGCCTGGAAAAGTTAGAGAAAGGATATCGAGTAGTGGCCTGCCAGGCATTGTTATTTCGGATGCTCCTGGAAAAAGAGCGAAGGAAGAAATTGAGAAACAAGGGTTAGGCTACATAATAATCACAGGTGACCCGCTGATTGGGGCAAGAAAACAGTTTTTGGACCCAATAGAAATGGCAATCTTCAACTCCAACATCAGCAAAGTACTCGCAATCACAGGCGTCTACAGAATAGTACATCAGGAAATTGACAAAGCAATTTACGCGATTGAAAATGAACAAAAGCCCGACTTGCCAAAATTAATAGTAAGCCTGAAAACTGTTCGGAACCGATCGGAGTTTAGTAATCCCTACGCAAAAGCAAAAGCACTTGCGGCTTACGGATTGGCTGAAAAAGTAGCTGAAATAAACGTTCAAGCCTGCTTTATGGAGAAGGAAAGCAAAAAGTACCTTCCTCTAGTCGCGTGTTCACATGAGATAGCTCAGGCAGCTGCTAGACTAGCTGAGGAAGCTCGCGAAATTGAAAAATGTAATGACAGTGTTGTTAGGAAGCCTCATGCAAAGAACGGGAAGCTGAAGGTTAAAACTGAACTGATGCTTCCACCGGTTTCTGCCGAAGACTTTTACGATAAAAACATTCCTTGAAACGCCCTTTCTGTATATACCTTATATATTTACATATAAGGTACTTCGACTAAGTATATATTTTACTTTTACAGTAAAGAGGTTCAAGGATGAACGAAATGAAAGTACTTGAAGTTAAACCTTTAGAAAAGAAGAAATTAACAGTCTTACTGATGGAAAAAGAATACAATGAACGATTCGATATCGCTGACCCATCGCCCGCCGCCAATTCGAATCCACTCCACGCACTTCACAGACCTTCGATAGGCTTCTACAAGTTCTTGGAGAATGTAATCTCCAAAATCAATCTGAACTTCGCAACTGAAGAGCTTGGCATGCGCCCTCAAAAAGACTTTTTCGAAGACAACATTTTGGCAGATGTTTTCAAAAAGAGTAATGTTTCCTTCTTTCCCGTTGAAATCGACGAAAACGCCAAGACATACCTCAAAACCGTCATAGACAAGAAAAAAGAGCAAAGAAACAAGGTGCTCAAGGCCTTAGATAACTTGTCTAAACAAAAAGATCAGGATTCAACTGAAAGAGATTATCTTGTTGCTTACGGACAAAACCTGCAACTTGAAATTGAAGAACAAGAACGTGAAGTCAATTTCTCAATTAGAGAAAGCTGGATTGTTATGGGCATTCTAGACCAGGCAAGAGAGGTCACAGGCAAAGACGAAGTTATTTGTTTGCACATATGCAGCCCAGAACACGTCCAGGGAATTAAAAAGCTATTAGAAAAACTTAACGTTAAAGTCGAGACCGCAAAACTTTCGAAAAAGGTCATTTCGGCTAGTGCAGAGATGCCATCCTCTCACGAGTTAGAAGATTGGCTACAATCCATGCAAATTCAAGTGAAACCTGTCATTGGAAAAGCTGCTGCTAATGCACCGTATCTGCTTTTTTACTTAGACACAGACGTAAAAGCTAGCCCGTTTGACATCTGTATGGCATACGATGTTGGATACGACGCTGTCATCCCTTACGAAAACGTAACGCCGGAAGACGCCAATTCAATCGTTCAGGACGCTCTACTATCGAGAGGACCAAAAGGCGTGAAACACACAGCCTTTTTGATTGGAGGTAAAAACGCTGAAAGAGCCGAAGCCGTCTTTAAAGCAGCAAAAGATGCTATGTTTCCTCCGTTCAAAACAAGCATAGTAGTAGACCCGGCTGGTGCATATACAACCGCAGCTGCTATGGTCGCAAAAGCTGAAAGCGCCGTCTCAGCAAGCAAGCTTGGCGAATTAAAAGATAAAACTTGCACGATTTTAGGTACAGGTGCTGTCGGACAAATCGCAGCTGTGCTCTTAGCCAAAATGGGATGCAACGTGATGATTGTCAGCCTTAATCCAAAACGTCTCAATGGAAAAGAACACGCTGAAAACATAGCAAACTTGATAGCCAAAGACCATGGAGTACAAGTACAGGGTATCTTCGCGCCTACGCCCGCTGCAAAAATTGAAGTGCTGAAGAAAGCTGATGTGGTGATGTGCGCAGGAATAAAGGGCGTTCGTCTTGTAGACAAAGAAATGCTGAACGAACTTAAACACATTAAAGTTCTGCTAGATATAAACGCTGTACCGCCATTTGGAGTAGAAGGAATCGAACTGAAAGACGACATGAAAGAAATGATGCCTGGAATATTCACAATCGGAGCGCTTACCGTTGGCAACCTGAAACACAAAGTGGAAAAAGAAATTCTAAAAGAGGCGCGAAGCAACGGAAAAGAAGTATACAATTACAACATAGCCTTACCGATGGCACGGAAACTACTGCAAAAGAGTCTGTTCCCAAAACCGACTCTAACCTTGAGCTACTCCCCCTCAAAGGGTTCTAAGTAGTAACTTTGAAGGCGCGATTTACCGCAATTTCCGCTATATTTGCTGCAGAGTCAGCAATTCTTTTTATATTATCTCTTATTGAGCAAATGCCACAAATTAGTTCAGCGTTTTTATGTTTACCAGTGAATGATTTTACCGCTATTTCTTGATCGCGTTTTTCGATTCGCTGCTGGTATTTCATTATTTCAACGGAAAAAGGGATGTCTTTTGAGAAGAAAGCGTTAACTGCCTTAACATACAAATCGACTGCTTCTGTTCCTGCCTGAACCATAAGTTCCAATACATCATCTGGAATTTTCTGTTTGCTTCCGTCTAGCATTATTACGTGTCGTGCTATGTCCGCTGTATAGTCTGCAGTGTGCTCGATCCTGTAAACAAGAGTTTGGTGGTCCATGCAGTCTAAGGGGTCTATTCTAAGTTCGTTTGCCAAGGCGGCGTCTTGGGCAGCTTTGCGAAGTAAACGGAGAATGAAAAAGGAGAAGTGATCTACATCATCATCAAGGGAAAACACGGACTTGGCTAATGCTATATCATTATTCTTCAAGGCAGTAAAAGCATCTTCACACATGGAATAAGAAATCAAATGCATCCTCTGTATTGCTTGCTCAAGTGATGCTTTTGACTCATCCGCCAGAGTTTGAATGTATATCCCTTTAGAGTCAGACTCCATTATTCTCATGTAAAGTCTTCCAGCTATGTTTCGAATGGCTTTTCTTTGTGGAATCGAAAAGATTTTATCGGAGATAAGCGTGACGCCAGAATATCCGTTCAGAAATGGTCCTATTATCTTTTGAGTAATTAGAGCTTCACCTTCATTTTGACCTATGCGAAGGGTAATCTCTTTTGCTATTGACTTGGCTTGGGCACGTGGATATACAACTAAGGAGCGGTCACGTTGAATGGCGAAGGATACCACATCGCCTTTTTTTAATTCGTTTAGTTGCATCCAGTTTTTTGGAAGAGAAATTACCATAGATGACCTGCCTAAGGCCATTATTCTTCGTTCCACGATCATTCCCTCTTTACTGTGGTTCTTAATTAATACATACCTCTACTATTTTAGTATATACTGTATATAACCTGTTATATGGCATAAAGCAAACCTTATTAGTTCAAAATGATCCTTTTAATGCTATTATAGTGGCTGATACACCATGAGTATTGACCGCATAGACAGAATCATTGACAAGTACGGGTGTGAAACAGGCGTTTTGATCCAACTACTGCTTGAAATACAGCGGGAGTTAAATTGGATACCGCCTGAAGCGATAACACGCATAAACAAGAGGCTAAAGATTCCAGTCAGCGAAATATACCGCGTTGCAAGTTTTTACACTGCATTAAGCCTCAAACCTAGAGGTCGCCATTTAGTCAGAGTATGCGCTGGAACTGCGTGTTACGTGCGTGGAGG
>CAZINA010000053.1:0-9275 GCA_964540545.1 uncultured Candidatus Bathyarchaeia archaeon | reverse complement strand
GGTTCTGCGTTATGGTTATATTTAGCCAGCGTGAAACAGAAGGAGTGGAAGTCTATGTCTGACATTGGAGTTACAGTAAAGAAAGGGGACAACTTCTCGGAGTGGTATACTGAGGTTGTTTTGAAGTCTGGAATGGCAGAGTACGCTCCGATTAAAGGGTGTATGATTCTCCGAGAGCAGTCTTACGCTGTATGGGAGAAAATTCAGGAAGTTTTCAACCGGAAGATAAAGGAAACGGGTCACAGAAACGTGTATTTCCCGATGTTTATTCCTGAAAGTTTTCTGAAAAAAGAGGCGGAGCATTTTGAGGGGTTCGTTCCAGAGGTTGCTTGGGTAACACATGGTGGAAGCACCAAGCTGGAGGAGAAGCTTGCGATTAGGCCAACGTCTGAAACGATTATTTACGCTACTTTCTCCAAGTGGATTAGAAGTTGGCGTGACTTGCCCATCAAAATCAACCAGTGGTGTAATATTGTTAGGTGGGAAACCAAAGCCACTAAACCTTTTCTGAGAACCAGAGAGTTCTTGTGGCAGGAAGGGCACACCGCACATGTGACAAGCGAGGAAGCTGAAAAAGAAGTTATGGACATCCTCGTCGAGTACAGGGACGTTATGGAGAACTACTTGGCAATTCCAGTTCTTGTCGGAGTGAAAACTGACAACGAAAAGTTCGCTGGAGCCCTCTACACAACAACCTTGGAGGCTATGATGCCCGACGGAAAAGCGTTACAGATGGGCACAAGCCACAACCTAGGCCAAAACTTCGCCAAAGTTTTCGACATCAAATTCATCGGCGAAGACGAAAAAGAACACAAAGTTTGGCAAACCTCATGGGGCATATCCACCCGGCTGATAGGCGCGTTGGTTATGGTTCACGGAGACGACAGGGGATTAGTTATGCCACCGAAAGTCGCTCCAGTGCAGGCAGTTATAGTTCCCATAACCTACAAAGCCGCCGACTCCAAGGCGATACTGGCGAAAGCCAAAGAAATTCTTGAAAAACTCAAAGCAAAAGGCATTGTAACCGTCTTAGACGACCGCGCAGAGTACACACCCGGCTGGAAATTTAACGAGTGGGAGCTGAAAGGCGTGCCCGTTCGAATAGAGATTGGCCCCCGAGACCTCAAACAGGAACAAGTAACCCTAGCAAGACGCGACACCTACCAAAAAACCACTGCCAAAATGACCGAGGCTGTACAAGCCACTGAAAAACTTCTTGAAGAAATCCAAAACAACCTTTACGCTAAAGCCAAAACGGCATTAGAGGAAAAAACAACGACCGTACATAACTACGACGACTTCCAGAAAGCGCTTAAAAACAAAGGCGGCTTCATCAAAGCGGCGTGGTGCGGCAACTCGGAATGCGAAGAAAAGATAAAAGAAGAAACTGGAGCCACAATTAGGCTGAAACCTTTCAAAAAAGAGAAAGCAGTAGACAATTGTGTTTACTGTGGAGAGAAAGACGGGGAAAATGTGTACTTCGCCAGATCATACTGAACCCGTGGCGTCTAATCGGACAGGGTCACGTATTTTTCAAGTTGTCTAGCTACATCCGGCAAGCTGAGCTTTTGCAGCGTTGACCTCTTAGGTATTCCTCTTGCGTCCCAGCCTCTTTTCCCATAATACGTTTTCAGCATGTTATCGAATTTCACTAAATCAAGCATGGCGCCTTTCAACGGTCCTTTGGTTAAGGGCTTCTTAACCCACTTCATAGGAGGAAACTCCATTTCCCTTGACCAGTTGTTACCGTACTCACGTATCCAAAAGGCACGAATCAAGTTCAATGTTTTATCAGCAGCGTACATCAAAGCGTTAAAGGGCAATTCCTTGCCTGTTGCTGCTTGAAGATACTTTGTATACCATTCAAGTTCAAAGCCAAGAGAAGTATTAGGGAAACGACAGATAGCTAGGGACTCGAAAATGCCGCCGCGAATGCGCTGCATCTCTATCACTTTGTTAATCTTCTCTTCCGTGTAACCTTTACGTCCCCGCTTGACTTCCCAAGCGATAATCCACGCTTCCTTGTGATGGGCACCAACCGAGCTTGTAGCATAAGCTAACGCCATAGCAGGTGCAGCATGGCAGTCGTAACCAGAAACTTCCAAACCCTTAACGTGCATAGCCCATTCGGGTGACCCGTGACCTAGTTTAGCTGCAGCAGCTTTTACGCCTTCAGCGAGAAGGTTTCCGAAATCGCGCCTGTAAGCTATGTCATTAATCAAGTCCCTAGTCTCCAAGTATTTTCCCCAATCGAGCTTTTCAGTAATTCGCTTTTTCTGGGAGGTTTCTATGGCAAATCCTATCACGTTACCAAGCGAAATCGTATCCAAACCAAGTTCATCTGCGAGACGGTTTAAAGCCGCAACTTGCCTGAGATTGCCCAGTCCAATGTTTGAACCCAACATTGTTACGTTTTCGTAGTCAATCTCAGATTCACCCCTGTTAGAGTCTTTAACCACGTTACCGCACGTCATGTTGCAGTTTGGGCAGCCACGGTTGCCAACTTTAATTTTTTCCATGGCGAACCCGCCTATCTTGTCGGCTTTTTCGAAAATACCTTCACTGAAATTGAACGTGGGCAGTGCACTGTTTTCTTGGCACCACTCTACCGTAGACATTGTGCCCTGCTGCTTCCAAAAAGGATAACTAGGCTTTGTCATGATTTCTCTGTAACCAGCCGCGTTCAGCTCCTTCAGGTCCTGTGGATAGGCAACAGGAATGTCATTATAGCCATCGAAAACTATAGCCTTCAAGTTCTTAGAACCCATCACAGCCCCCATGCCAGCTCTTCCACCAGCACGACCCTTCTGAGAAATAACTACAGCAAACTTCACAAGGTTCTCTCCTGCGGGACCAATAGACACTACGCCTGCGCTGCTCCCGTACATGGCTTTCAAGGCAGCTTCAGTATCAAATGAGGTTAAACCCCAGAAGTCTTTAGCATCCACAAACTCAGCGACCTTGTTTTTAACGTAGAGAACAACAGGCGTTTCCGCTTTACCCTCAATGATAACGGCGTCGTAGCCAGCATGGCGCATTTGAACCCCAGCCGAAGTCCCCATGTTCCCGTCGCCGTAGCCACCCGTCAAAGGGCTCTTGGAGGCTACAACTAACTTACCGCTGTTCGGCACGCCTAACCCAGTTAAGGGGCCAGCAGCAAAAACAAGCTTGTTTTCAGGTGACAAAGGATCAACCCCTGGAGCAAGATGGTCCCAGAGGATTTTTGCAGCGAAGCCTCTGCCGCCGATGAAGCTTAAAGCCAAGAGCGAATCGTACTTTTCTGCAACTGCCTTGTTTCGGGTTAAGTCAACTCGGAGAAAATTACCAGTCCAACCAAACACTCATGTTCACCAGTCCTTACATGTGTACATATTCTTATAGCATCGTGGAACTAAAAGGTTACTGAACAATTACGACTTAATATTCACTGAAAGAAACAGAATGCATGGTATTTCTAGAGCAAACGTATCAATTCTTCGGAAGCTTTATGTCTTTGAACTGCTCAACTGTGCAGTAACGCAGAGGCTTCACAGTGGTTAAAGTAAAAGTTGCTGAACGGGCGAAGGCTATTGAGTACGCTATACGCGACGTCATAGTCAACGCAGGCCCAATTACGAAAACGGGAAAAAAGATTTTTTACCTAAACATAGGAGACCCTGTAGCCTTTGACTTCCCCACACCAGAACACATAAAGCAAGCGCTGGTCGAGGCAGTTCAATCTGGAGAAAACTTTTACTCACCTTCAGAAGGCATTCCAGAACTTAGACAAGCCATAGCTGAAAAAGAAAAGCGAGTTAACGACGTTGATGTGTCCTCGGAAAACGTGTTAATCACATCTGGC
Source organism: uncultured Candidatus Bathyarchaeia archaeon (assembly GCA_964540545.1). GTDB lineage: Archaea > Thermoproteota > Bathyarchaeia > Bathyarchaeales > Bathycorpusculaceae > SG8-32-3. Next base: position 5,434 of record CAZINA010000053.1, on the reverse strand, counting down.
GTCTCCGAAGCCATTCAAATGTTGATAGCTGCCTTAATAGAAGATGGAGATGAAATCCTTGTTCCAGGACCCGCCTATTCGCCATACCTATCCTACGCTAAGGCATACAATGGAACACCAATCACGTACGAAACAGTTGAAGAAGAAAACTGGCAACCGAACATTGACGACTTAAGAAGTAAAATCTCCGAAAAAACACGCGCCATCGTGATAATCAACCCAAACAACCCGTCAGGCGCGCTTTACAGAAGAAAAATGGTTAAACAAATGCTGGACGTAGCAGGAGAACACGACCTCCTTGTGTTATCAGATGAAATTTACGACCAAATAAGATACGATGGAGACTACGCCAGCACAGCCCATTTAGCCAAAGACTTGCCCGTAGTGGGATTAAACGGGTTCTCCAAAGTGTACTTGATGACTGGATGGAGACTCGGATACATGTACTTCCACCAGCCAAACGGCGAATTACAGGAGCTGCAGAAAACCGTCGAAAAGGAACAGCGCATAAGAATCTGCGCCAGCACCCCAGTCCAAAAGGCGGGGATAGCTGCACTGAGAGGCCCACAAGACCACGTGAAAGACCTAGTGGAGAAACTCAGGGTCAGAAGAGACTACGCTTGGAAGAGACTAAACGAAATCGACGGCATAAGCTGCGCAAAACCAGAAGGCGCCTTCTACGTTTTCCCCAAAATCCACCCTGTAGGATCAAAGTGGAAGACAGACATGGAGTTCGCCGTGGAACTATTGAAAGAAACAGGAGTGCTTCTGGTGCACGGCTCAGGCTTCGACCCGATCTACGGCGCGGGACACGTCAGAGGAGTATTCCTGCCTCCGATTGAAACTCTGGAACAAGCATTCAACGAAATAGAGCGCTTCATGAAAAAGAAGTAGAAACGAAGCCGTTTAGACGCTTCGCTTCACGGGTAGATTAGCACTCCAAACGCGGGGTCAGCAGTTGCTTTTTCGAAAGCCGCCATCAAATTCTTTGTAACGGGTCCGGGTTTGCCGTTGCCTATTTGCCGCTTGTTAACTTCCCTGATGGGCACAACTTCCGCGGCTGTTCCAGTGAAAAACACTTCGTCGGCGGTGAACAATTGGAACGGGGTTATGTTTACCTCAGCGACTTCATATCCCAAGTTTTGGGCAAACTCTATCGCAAGCTTGGCTGTGATTCCTGCCAACGCGCCGGTGCTACTTGGCGGAGTGAAGACTTTACCGTCCTTTACTATGAACAAGTTTTCACCCACTCCCTCTGATATGAGACCCGTTTTGTCTAGGCCGATGGCTTCGTCAGCGCCGTACGCGGTAGCTTCCATCTTGGCTAATATGCTGTTAAGGTAGTTCAGCGATTTTATCTCATGCGTCGTTGTGTCCACGGCGTGTCTTCTAACCCAAGTGATAACGGTGGAAATGCCTTTTTCTTTAGCTTCACTGGACATTATGGAAATGGTATCGGTTATTATGATAACTGAGGGCTTGGGGCACTTACGCGGGTCAAGCCCAAGGTCACCCACTCCTCGGGTCACCACCAAGCGGATGTAGGCGTCCCGCAGACTGTTTTTCCGCAGGGTTTCCAACACTGCCTGCGTCATCTCGTCTTCTGTCAAAGGTATCTTCAACATCAGTGCGTGTGCAGAACGGTAGAGCCTAGTTATGTGTTCTTTGAGCCTGAAGACTATGCCGTTGTAGGCGCGGATGCCCTCGAAAACGCCGTCGCCGTACAGGAGGCCGTGGTCATAAACTGAGACGGTAGCCTGTGATTTCGGATAGTAAACTCCATCTATGTAAACCTGCAGTTCTTTTCCCATAGCGTTCCCTCACGTGTTGACGTTTCTTATTAGGCTATGATTTGATATATTTTTTGGCAGTGTTCTATATGCTTCGTATATCAGCCGTAGAACTGTGGTCTTTTAGAAAGGTACAACGGCAAAGGAAGAGGCTTGAAAGGCTTACCCTCAAGTTTACCTGCAACTGCAGCCATCAAATCATCCAGCTTCATCTTTTGCACCTTGCCGTGGGCCTCGCGGTCTCTAACTGAAAGAACCCCAGACTCAATCTCCCTCTGCCCCACAACTATGACGTAGGGAACCCACTCCCGCTCCGCCTCTCTAATCCTCTTCTGCAAAGTAGCGGAACGGTCATCAATGTCCACACGTATAGACTTAGCAGCCATATTCTTGGCGATTTCCTCAACTTTTTCTGTGAAGCCCTCAGAAATTGGTATCAACCGCACTTGGGTAGGTGAAAGCCACAGGGGAAGCATGGGCAATTTGCCTTTCTTTTGCTCTTTGTAAGCTTTCTCTAGCAAAGCGTACACACATCTTTCGATACCGCCGCTGGGGGAACAGTGCAGAATCAGAGGATTCCGTTTTTCACCTTTCTCGTCAACATAGGTTATGTCGTATCTTTTTGCGTTTTCAACATCTATCTGGTCTGTGGACAGCGCCGCTGCTTTGTCCTGATTATCTACGAAGTTGGCGTCCCATTTCAGCTTGAAATAGAAGAACCGTTCCTTCCAAACTTCAGCCAAAAGAGGTTTACCGTAGATCTTCGCCAATTCTGCGATGAACTCTTTGTTTTCCTCGTAAAAGTCCTTCGTGAACCGCAACGCAATTTCGAAATCGTCCTTTGAAAAGCCAATTCTGCCCAGTATGCTTATACACAGAGTGAAACGCGTTTTGAATTCCTGTTTCGCCTGTTCCAAATCGGTACAGAACGCGTGGCAGTCAGGCATAGTGAACGCGCGCTGACGCCTTAAGCCGCAGACCTCGCCGCTTTTTTCACGCCTGAAACTGTAGCGGGTTAACTCGTAAAGCTTCAGAGGCATCTGCTTGTAAGAGAACTGAGTATCATGCACCATCAAGAACTGCCCGAAGCACGCGGCAAACCTGAGGAAAAGTTTTTTGTCCTCACTTTGTAACAGGTACTGTCGTGCGGGAAAACGGTTCAGATAGTTCGATAAGCTTGGATGATTATAATCGTACATAACTGGAGTTTCAACTTCCATCGCCCCGTAAGCAATCATCTCAGAAGTCACAAACTGCTCCAGCAACGACTTGATTAACCTGCCTTTCGGGTACCAACGAAGGTTACCTGGATCACTTCCCGGCTCGTAATCTACTAGTTCCAGCCTCTTCATTAAAGGCACGTGAGGCGGCATCTGCGTAACTGCTCGGGTCTTCTTAATCTCGTACTGAGAAAACTTTTTCAGGTTTGTGTGCCCTTTAAAATTGAATTCTTCAATCGGCACCAGCGAACCGTCGGTTTGGAGAATATGCCAGAAAGATTTGAGTGTATCTTCAGCTTTTAACGCTGCAGAAACTGGTTCGTCTTCCTTAACTTCTTGCGGCACTCCCGTTTTTCCAACTTCGTCTACGTAGGAGCGTGACTGCTCAGCCAACGGGTGCCCCTTAATGGAAAGGGTGAACTGTTTGGTCCAGCCGAAGGGAGCTCGGTTTGTCTCGATGCCCTTTTGTTTTGCGTGGGCTTCCATTTCTTTTATGAGCCTCAGCGCTTCGGAAGGCTTTGACAGGTTGCTGCTCAAGTGCGCGAAAGGATAAAGCAGGATACGGTTGACTTTGAGGTTTTGAAGGAACGCGTGCACGTCTTCTATGGCTTGTTTTGCCGTGGCTGAGTTGTCACCTGCTTCGATGGCGGTGAACAAAACCACAACTTCTTCAACACGGTTCTCTTCCTTTGCTGCTTCCTCAGCTAGACTGATTTCCTTCTTAACAGGCTTGTAAACAATATAGTTAGAATGCAATTGCAGTATTCGCATGGTATCTCACTCTTCTTAAGTGCCGTAACGCCACTTGTCAATAGTCTTGTCCTTTTTAGTTTTTTTCTTAAATTCCTTGTAGTGGTCTTTGCAAACGTAAACACGTTTCTCGCTGCCTCCGACGTTTAACCCGGCAGACTTGGCTTTTCCAGTTGACAGTGAACGGACAGCCTCCCTGTTGCAACCGGACACACTACAGTTGACTCCTTTATCTATGCGTCCCAACGGTTCATTCCTTCACACAGTTTTACGAAGTACAATATGCGTCATGGCTTAATTTCTTTTTCATAGACAGAGCGCGCTCTCTGATAAATCTCTTCTTTTTCCCCGAAAAATGTGGGTCCAACGCCTTCAATAACCAGTGAAGCTGCGGCGGCGCCCACGCAAGCGCACCAAAAAGAATCCTTTTGACGGATGTATTCAGTTAAAAATCCGCCCATGAAAGCATCCCCTGCACCAGTAGGGTCAACATACACTCTGGAGTTACACGGAGGAATGTTGTAAACCGTTTTCTCCACAGAAAGCACAGCGCCTTGAGAGCCTAGAGTGACGATGACTGTTTTAACTCCAAAGTCGTGGATTGCTTTTATCGCTGCGTTTATATCAGACTCCCCCGTAAGCGCGGTGATTTCTTCCAGCGAAGACTTGTAAATGTTGACTAAGCTGAACAGCCCTTTGTCAACTGAAGAGCTAGATGAAACTTTCCCAGTTTTTTTGTCAAAGCGCCTCAGTAAACCTTGAGGGTCAAGGGACAAAACCTCCGCGCAACCCTTCAACTTCTTAACAATTTCATACGAAACTTCGCCTGCGATAGGCGCGATGTGAACAGCTTTAGATTGCAGAGACTTCGGCAAGTTACTCAAGCTGATGGGGGCAGCCCTGCTTTCCAGCTTAAGAGTTCTCTCTGACAGGTCTTTGCTGTATTCCAAGTCAAAACGCGTTGTCCCCTCCTTCTTGAGTTTAACGACGTTGGAAACGTCTATGCCTTCTTCCCGAAGCAGCCACATGTAAGCCTCCGGGAAATCTCCACCAACCTTGGAAATCACGGAAACTGACCCATCTAAGCGTTTTGTTACAAAAGAAACGTAAGTTACAGAACCACCCAAACCGACGAAAGGCTTGGGACGGCTCGGCAAACGAATAGTATCTATAGCGAAATGACCAACCACTGCGACATCAAAAGTTTGGTTTTCCATCCGAGCCCCTATGAAACAGGTAATAGAATAACTGATATATAGAATTAGCTCAACCCAGAGAACTAATTATTTCAACGAACGACCCACGATTCAGAATTTTTAAAGACCTTGACAGAGGTGATACTTGAGCAAAATGACAAATGCACTGCGGAAGTGAATTCTGCTTTTGCCGATCATAAATTTGATTAATATAGTTCTAAACAAATCAAATCATGTTGACTTCTTGGTAACTTCCGTAAGTTAATGTCACGACAGCTGATACTAAGTGCCGTCTGAAGGAAAGATGTTCTATACGAGTAAAAAGGTGTAATAGAAAAGTATATTATTGTTCTAGATAAAATGTATAGATGTTTCATTCTGCACTGTTTAAATATCGCGTTTCGTAAGGAGAAAGACAATAAGGAGAGAATAAGAATCACAGCTGAACCAGCTGGCTTATTAACTATTCTTTTCCACT
>CAZINA010000052.1:0-9668 GCA_964540545.1 uncultured Candidatus Bathyarchaeia archaeon | reverse complement strand
ATCCTCGGAGGGAGCCTGCTTTATTAAATCGTGTTTCATAAGAAGCCCTGTTGACTGTCGAGCGTTAAGAATAATAGCTGAAGCCCGCTCATACAACTCCTGCCGACTGAGCTTCACACGTGCCACACCCTGCTCAATTGATTTGAGAGCACAGGCAACCGCTTCTCTTGGGAAGACTTCCCATTCATCCATCCTCGGCAGAATATCCTTCTCGTGTATGCCCCGCTCCTCAGCAATCGCGGCTATTTCTTGAGCTGCTGCTATGCACATGTCGTCTGTAACAGTCGTCGCCTTCACATCTAACACTCCCCGGAAAATCGCTGGAAAACCTAGGCTGTTGTTAACTTGGTTGGGAAAGTCGCTTCTACCTGTTGCCACAATCCGCGCTCCCGTAGCTTCTGCTTCCCAAGGCCAAATCTCAGGTATGGGGTTGGCACAAGCAAAAAGCACAGCATCGTCTGCCATTGTGCTTACCCAGTCTTTTTTTATGGTGCCGGGACCCGGTTTTGACGCGGCGACCACAACATCGACGCCTTTGAAGGCTTTTGAAATGTCGCCTGCCCTTTCCTCAGCATTAGTCTGCAGGGTTAAATCGTATTTCCAGGGGTTCTCTTCTTTTGTTATGTCGCTTCGGTTTGGGTGAAGTATGCCTTTGCTGTCCACCATCATTATGTTGCCGGGTTTGACACCCCACTTAATCAGCACGTAAGCTGTTCGCATATTAGCAGCTCCAGACCCTACCAGCGTAATGAGACTTTCACGGGGGTTTTTACCTACAATTTTGAACGCGTTAATCAAGCCAGCTAAAATCACGGTGGCAGTCCCCTGCTGATCATCATGCCAAACTGGAATCTTCAGACGCTCGCGTGCCTTTTCCAAGATCTGAAAGCATTTTGGTTTTGCTATGTCTTCCAAGTTTATGCCGCCGAAAGATGGCTCGAGAAGCTCACAAAGGCGAACTATCTCCTCGGGGTCTTTGGTTTTCACGCATATTGGAAACGCGTCCACGCCACCCAAGTACTTAAACAACAGCGCTTTTCCCTCCATCACGGGCATGGCTGCTTCGGGTCCGATGTCACCTAAACCTAGGACGCGTGTACCGTCAGTGACTACTGCAACATAGTTCCACCTGTTCGTAAGCTCAAAAGACTTCTCAGGATTCTCATGTATCTCCCTGCAAGGCGCAGCCACACCCGGCGTGTACCACACCGCGAAGTCTTCTGTGCTCGCTATGGAACACTTCGGCATAACCTGAACTTTCCCCTCATAAAACCTGTGCATTGCCGGCGCAAGCTTAGCTGGTTTTTTAGCTTTAGCAAGTAGTTTCTCAACATCCGGCTTCGTCGCTCGTTTCTTGGTCACCAAATTTGGCTTCTCCTTATAAACAAAAAGAAATGCTTGGTGGGCATGTTTTAACTTTTTGGCAAAAGAAGACTACTATCGTTAGGCTTGCTCAAAATCTCTAAATACGTGGACATTGAAGATTAAGTCCTGAAAGGTGTATGGATTGAAGCTTTTGCTTGATGAGATGTATGCGGGTTTGAAGGAGTATTTTGAGACTTTGGGTTACGAGGTCTTGACTGCTCAGGAGGCTGGGTTGAAAGCGGCGAAAGACAAAGATGTTGTAGAGTACGCGGGGAAGCATGGTTTGATTCTTGTGACGCAGGATCAGAAGCCTGCTGAACTGGCTGAGCTTACAGGCGTGAAATACGTTATGATTTCTAATGGAAAGATTGCTAAAATTGCTGATGCTGAGATAAAAGAAAAGTTCTCTTAATGATTCTAAATTACAAAATCGTCATTTAACGTTCTTAATTTGCTGCTAGTTGTTGTGGAGCGTATTTTTTGTAGACCCAGAGGGGGATTTGTTTCTCTGTTTTTGTTTTAACTATGGTTATCTTGGTCTTGTTTGGGTCTATTGTTAGTGCCCGTTCATGCCAGTTCTTTACTGCGCGTGCTTTTCTGTGGAAGAGTTTCATTAAGCCTTCTCCTTCTTCACTGTTTTTAAGTCAGTGCAGGGGTTTAAAAGGGATATTTTCACAGTCGTAATATGTCGTGAATCTGATTTCATACGTTAAGCGGTAGTCTTGGGGTTTAGGCTGTTAGGTGAGGCTTATGTTTTTCAAATATTTATTCCAAAGATAGGATGCTGCGTAGCCTGCTGAGATTCCGCTGCCTGTAGCGACGAAGGTCACTAGCCCCGACATCATTGGGTTGAAGTCAACAATTGGCAGGTAGACGGCGGTTGTGTAGTAGCTTAGGAAGCCGATTATTGCGGTGCTGAATGTCATGGCGAGTATTACCCGGTTTCGGTTTACTCCTTCTGTGGTGGGAGAGACTTTGAACGCAAGAGAAAAAGCGTCCACCATGAGCCCGAAGAGGAACGTGAAGATAAAAGTGAATGGGCCGAAAGCGGGGCGTGATAACGCGGATAGGAAGCCGCCGATGAGACCTACGTAGGTGGCGCCTGCTTTTCCCAGAAAAAGGTTGGCTAACGATAGTATAACGGCTTGAACTACTATGAGGAGGTAGCTGATAGGTGGGGGCACTAAGAAGTTGATTACGAATATTATTGAACTGAAAAGCGCGGCGATGAATAGTCGTTTAGCTTTCTGCACTTAGACGCCCCTTTCTACATATGAGTCGCATTTCAATTTTAAAAAGCTTGATGTGTAAACGCGAAATGAAGCTTTGGAAGTGCTGACCTAAAGGGTTAAAAAGGCATGTGCTTTTTTTAACGGAAGGTATAAATTGGCAAGCTATAATATGAAGTAAGTGTTTTAATATTTGACTCATAGGTGTTTAAGGGGGAAAAGAGTATGAGTACTCATGCAGAAGATTTAAAACTCCGCTTGATGACCATCGAGCTTTTGAGGACTGCAAAGTATAAGCGGAACATTACATACCGCGAGTTAGCCTCCAAAACAGGTTTACCAGTCACTGTTCTCAGCAGATATGCGAAAGGGCACGTTCTGCCAAACACGACTAGAGCAAAACAACTGTGGAAAGTGCTCACAAAACTTGTCGGCTTAGAAACGGAGTTGCGAAGCAGAATAAAATTTGATGAAACAGGATATTTCGACAACACTGAGATTGTAGGCGACTACAACATACTTCAGCAAGCCGCAAACTACGCGCTGGCAAATTTTGCTGGGAAACGCGTAACAAAAATTTTAACAGCGGCTACGGACGGCATCCCCTTAGCTACGATGGTTGCAAACGCCCTCGGGGTCAACCTCATATTGGCTAAGAGAAACAAGGAAGTCGGCGTCAAAGCTTTTCTGGAAGAAACGTACGTTCTGGGAAAAGATTCAGGTGTAACCGTGACGCTTTTCATTCCAAAAGACGCCATTAAGAAACGCGACAGCGTCTTGATAGTGGATGACATGGTTAAAAGCGGGGAAACCCAAGAAGCGCTGGGTCACCTCGTTAAAAAGGCGAAAGCAGAAATCTCAGGCGTTTTTTCTCTTATTGCTGTTGGCGAAGCTTGGAAGGAGCGGCTGAAATTCGGTAAAGACGCCCCAGTAGAAGTCGTAACCTACGTTAAGTCACCCCAAGAATAAGGAAACACGAAGATATCCTAAAGGCTGCCAAAATCTTAAACAGAATCTCTTACCGTAAGAAATTACCATAAATCACGAATTGAGGTTGCGGGAATGCGAACTATAGAATGGCAAGAAGGAACCGTTGTCACAGTAGACCAGACAAAATTACCTCTTGAAACAGTAACTTTAAAGATAAAAACAGTTGACGTGATGGCTGAGGCTATAAAAAACCTGCGAGTAAGGGGCGCCCCGTTACTCGGCGCGTGTGCAGCTTTCGGTTTAGCTTTGGCTGCTTGCAACTCGAAAGCAAGTTGCGTATCGGAGTTGCTGGCAGAGTTAGAGGACGCGGCGGCAATCCTGAAAAGCACGAGGCCCACTGCGGTAAACCTGTTTTGGGCGGCAGACAGAGTTTTGGACAAAGCGCGCGATTTTTCAGGTGACGTTGAGGGGTTAAAGGCGCTTGTTGTGGCTGAGGCTCAGAAAATCGCGGATGAGGATGCTGAGGCAAACAGGGTTATGGGTGAAAACGGGGCTGTGTTGATTGACGATGGGGACGTTGTCTTGACGCATTGTAATGCGGGTGAGTTAGCCACGGTTGAGTACGGCACCGCGTTAGGTGTGATACGTGCAGCTTGGAAGCAAGGAAAAAAGATCAAGGTTATCGCTACTGAGACGCGGCCGTTGTTGCAGGGGGCTAGGCTTACGGCTTACGAGCTTAAACGTGACGGTATACCTGTAACATTGATAACGGACAGCATGGTTGGCTACGTCATGAGCAAAGGTTTGGTTGATAAGGTTGTGGTGGGCGCCGACCGCATAGTTCAAGACGGCGTGGCTAACAAGATTGGCACGTTCACCGTTGCGGTGTTAGCTCATGAGCATGGGGTGCCGTTTTATGTAGCAGCGCCAAAATCCACCTTTGACTTAACCCGCACTTCAGCCGACATCATCATTGAACAAAGGAAAGCTGCGGAGGTTACGCATTACGGCGGTAAGCAAGTCGCCGCTGAAGTAGATGTACTTAATCCAGCGTTTGACGTCACGCCGCTGAAGTACGTGTCTGCAATTATCCACGAAAAGGGTGTTTACCACAAAAAAGATTTCGCCAAGTTCAAAACTAACGTCCCAGCATAGGCATGTTGATGACGTTTTACTTCAGAAGTTGGATTTAACTGAAAGTTTTGCTGTAAAGGTCAGCGGTAGATATTTATGTTCCAGAGGCTTCTATTACAGGTGTGGTGATTGAATAATGTCAAAAAGTTCTGGAGATATGGGTGACACCATGCTAAAACTCGTAGACAAGCTCGCAGGAAAAGGATCAGACATAAAACTCACTTTCCAAGACCTAACCTTAGACATGGGTATGGTGAAAGCGAAGGTCAACGGTTCAATAGTCTTAGACATTCTCTACGTGCAAGAAGCCTCGAAAAAGTAGCTTTCGCCTAAAAACGGGGTGAAGACGTGCAATTACCAACATGGTTAAGTCACGTTGTCAAATCGGGAGAAGTCACCCTTTTTACTGGCGATGAGGAAGCCCTTCAAGTAAAAGCTGAAGACCACAAAATCGAGCTCAGTATAACTAGCAAAGATTTTCTGAAAGATGTAGTTGACAGTGCAGGAGGCGGAGGATCAATCAGAGGCAAGCTTGCACAGCTTAGGGACATTGCTGGAGAATTAAAGGATGAAGGGATAACTATCACTCTTTCTTATCGAGGAGACATTTTAGTTAGAATAGGGTCAGAGGCGAAACCAAAGTTTTCGCGCCTATTAACGCGAACGGACGCAGTGGAAATCAAAAATCTGCGCAAACTACTACAATTAAGCGTTTAAACACTCATCCATTAAGGCTTCAAGTTAAGATCATTATTGAAAAAGAAATGTGTATCGTTAAAGAGTTAACACCAAACCTTTTGGCGAAATCTCCCGCACCTCAATTTCCCCATTTTCCGCCGTTTTGTTTTTGCACAAATGTGGTCGAGGTGAGGTATCTCGGTTCAAATTTTGGATTTTTCTATGTCCGACGTAAACTCTTCCATTTTTTGTTTCGACTTGTCACGTTTTAATTTGGATAAAAATTTGTTTTGTATCCAAACATTGCTTTTTAGTTTTTTGTTAATGACCGGCATTAATTCTATTATTGTCAATGCGGCAACTCCGTAAATGGGAATCCAATCGTACGCATACGATTGTGAAATGATGTTAGTACTCATTCCCATACGCAAGAAGGTTAAACCTATATCATGATAAAAGAAAAAGGGTAGATTTGTGGCAAGAACAAATGTGATAGTGGCCACAATAAACTGGAGTATTTTCTGCCTGTTATACCATAGTAACAGTGGAATTGCAACGAGTGCAGCTCTTGGGTCCAACAGACCAAAAGTGAACAGTAGTGCGGATAGCCAAGGCTTTTTGACATATCCCAGATACAGCGCGCCTATTAGGAGAACTGTTTGAAGTATATGGGCGTTTACGTAGACGTAGCCGCAGTAGTAGCTTGGTGCAAAACATTGGGAATTTATGTCGAATATCCAAAAATGGATTTGCTCAGTTGGAGGTATATTTGATGCTGGAGTAGGCAGTGGTTGAATCAAAATGATGACGGCGGTTATAGCACCAAGAATAAGGTTTTTGTCTTTAACAAGTTTATAGACAAAGAAAGCCAATAGTGGCATTAAAGCAAGTTGTAGTATATCAAAAACGGTGAGAGCGTCTAGATAGTTTAATGCTAGAAATGGCGTCATAAGTATCAAAAATGAGGGAGTATACTTGAAGGGTTGTGGTACCCCATTCATTATGTAATCGCCAGGTAGAGAACCATCGTAGTAGACCTGAGTTGGGTTATTGAATAATCGCCATGCTCCCATATAATACGCTGAAAAATCTCTCGCTGAAGTACCAAATTCGGGCGTAGATATTTCAGGATATGCAACGCAAAAGGTAACTATATTCAGCACAATCGCTATCACGACTACTAAAATAAGCCTCTGTTTATGAGTGAGCTTTCGCAACATTAGTAGTCTCGTGTTTATGGGGAATCTACTCTGATTAATTGGTTAATCCTAAAACTAACTATTAGATTACATAAAAAACTTTAGGGATTATCTCGCAGGGCTTCACCTAAGGACTGTTTTTGCACAATCGTTCATAAAACAGAGGAAGCATGCAAATTCATTGATGTCAGCTTCGAGTACGTCGTAGGAAAATACAACGACGGCGGTGAAATCTTCCGAAAACGAAAATAAGGTGTTTGTTATGACTTTAACGAGACCATGCAAAAGTGACCCAAATCACCGAAAGCATGGAAATGTGGCCGAGGTGAGGTACACTCGACTAGCAGTGGAGATGTCTCCCACAACCAATTCTCTTTTCCCATGTTCGCTTTTTTCTTGTCTGTTGAAACATTAAGTCAAAGAATAAAATTTTTATGTTCTCTCGCCGTTCCATTATAAACGTAGGTTCTTGTTGGTAGAATATGTTAAACAATTTTAAATGTAATGCTATTTTTTAGCGAAAGAAATGACGCGGTTTGTTTTGTCAACTATCGAAATTGAGATCCGCGGCATGGTTCCCACAATGTGCATCTTTTATTTTCTGGGTATTAGTTCATTGAGTTCGTAAGTTGCAACACATAAAACGCTATCTGCGCCCCCATAGTATATCAGAACTTTGCCGTCAACCTCAACGTTTCCACAGCTGAACACCACGTTGGGTACTTTACCGTAGCGTTCATAATCCTCGATAGGTTTCAAGATCGGTTCTTCTGAGCGTGCCAACACTTTTTCGGGATCGTCCTTATCAAGCATAACAACTCCAAGAGAGTATACCTTTTCATGGCTAACACCATGATAGATGCACAGCCACCCTTCGTTTAGTTCTATTGGAGTTCCAGCCGCGCCTACCTTCCAAGAGTCCCAACTCTTATGTCGGGGGCGGATCACGGATCTTATGTCATACCAACGCTTCAACTCATCGGAGTAAGCAACGCATATGTCAGGGTCAAAACGATGAAACATGATGTATTTATTGTTTATTTTCCGTGGAAAGATTATTGCGTCCTTATTTCGGATGCCTCTAAAAGGCATAACTCTGTCTTTCCAGTCCCAGTTCTTGTCGAGAAAATCGTCGGCTTCAATTGATGTCAAAGAGATCTGATAAAGCTGCCAATGATCGCTCTCAGCCAACGCTGTATAGGTCATGATCAACTCGTCATTGATAAGCGTTAGTCTTGGATCTTCACATCCTCCTTTCTCCATTTCGAGGGTTGGCTCGAAAATGGGTAGTGGTAAACGCTCATCTATTTGAAAGCCATCCGAGGTTCTCGCGTATCCAATTCGAGAAACGCCGTCGTTGCCCATCGCCCTGTACAGAATATGAATATTTTTGTTCATGGAGATCGCGGCTGCGTTGAACACCATTTTGGATTCCCATGGGTGTTCGGCTATTGGTTTGAGAATAGGATTACCGTGAAACCGTTTCATCGTGTTTGTTTCCTGCTAGCAGATTTGGGAACTTAACCCAAAGAACTGGTCGAGTACGTCTCTCACCGATAGTAAACCAACAAGCGTGCCTTCTTGGTTCACCACAGGCAGATGTCTGATTCTGTGCGCACATATTAATTTTCTTACCTCAGTAAGCGAAGCATCTTCTTGAACAGTAACAACGTTCTGTGTCATCACCTTATACAAGGGCTGGTCCAACGGAACGTCCTTAGACACGAGTCTAACGGCGTCTCTTTCGGTGAAGATTCCTATGCACTTCTGGTCTTCATCAATCGAAATGACACAGCCTACATGCTTCTCGTATAGCGTCTTAATAGTTTCCTTTACACTCATGTTTGGGCCCGCTGTAATAACATCTGTTAGCATCATGTGCTTGACCATTAACATACAAATATTCGCCTCCTTCAATAACTCTTACGCAGTGATAATACATAAGTTAAATCCAAAAAACTGAGTCACCATTCGTGAAACGATAACAAGACAATAAAAAAGAAGTTAGCTAACTATCGTTTCCAAGTCTAAGCGAGCAAGGAGATAAGTGACTATGGCTTCTGCACCTTGGTTTAGGTTCAGCCCTTCTGGAGTTATTCCATCGTAGCAACCTCCCGTATTGGGATTGTAAACACTTAAACCCCGCGTGTTTTTTCCAAGATACCATGCGAATATTGTTCGAGCTGCGGTTTTGAAGTGGTTGTTATGCGTTGCCCGAAAAGCAGCCACCGCAGTCTCCGCCATACATGAAGCTTCTACCGACTGCTGATCATACACCGCCCTTAGCCCACCTTTAGTGTACCAGCCGTTGTTCCCTATAGGCGCGAACATACCGTTGCTCATTTGAACTTTCAGAATGAAATTGAAAGAATCCTTGGCCACCTGAAGATAATCCTTGTCTCTGATACATTCGTAGCCTTCAAACAGGGCCTGTGGGAGTCTGCCGTTGCAGTAAGTTAAGTACGGTTCAAACCAGCGCCAGTCAACAGAAGATTCCTGCTCATAGATCTTTAGAAGTTGTTCGATAAGTTCTGTCATCCTCAGCGAAAGGGTCTGATCCTTCGGATAAATGCGGTGATATTGGCTGAGACCCAAGACTGCGAAGGCTTTAGCTCTAGGTGAGCTAGAGTTGAGAGCATGTGGCAATGCTTTGTCGAAAATCTCTTTGGCAAGCAACTTTTTTTCTTCATCAAGATTGGAGTTGATGACGGAGCCACTCGCCCAAAGCGCACGGCCAAGGCTGTCGTCAGAGCCAGCATCGTCGAGAAATCGGCGATCATAGCTCAAGAAATTGTGTAATCTGCCATCCTTCATTTGCATATGATAAAGAAAACTCAAATAGACATCTGCAAGCTTTGCTGTTTCTAGGCTTCTGTTTAGTCCATTGTGCCTCGTGCACACGATCAAAGCGCGGGCGTTATCGTCCGTGGCGTAACCTTCTCGTCTATTCGGTGTGGCAAACTTGGCGTGTTGGACGATCCCAGTTTCATCTGTGATAGATACCAAATAGTCCAGCTTTATGGGCGGTAGCTGAAGCAAATTCCCTTTCAAGTGTTTAAGATCCTCCTGTAGAGCTCCGCATATCTATTTGCCACTACTGGCCAAGTAAAATTTCTGCTGTAACTGTAAACCT
>CAZINA010000051.1:0-9772 GCA_964540545.1 uncultured Candidatus Bathyarchaeia archaeon | reverse complement strand
CGGCTTGTATGGCAGGCCAGAATATCCAGCCTATGTTTGTGCTGTCTTGGAACCCAAAGGTTGCTTTCGCCGTGGAGTACGTTATGCGCTTCGCAACTTCCAAAGTTATGTCGTAAAGCAAGTCCATGTCTTCAACGTCGTAGATTATGAACGTGTCTTTAGGCTTAAAGCCCAAAGCGATTAAGTCGAGGGCGTTCTCGTAAGCGTACTTTCGTGTTTCCTGAAGTGTCGTGTCGTCATCTATGAGGAATTTCTCGTCGTCAGTCATCTGGAAATATAGTCTAACACCAAATTTTTCCTGCAAGTGCCGCGTGAAAATCCAAGGCACCAGATGACCTATATGCACGGGTCCTGAGGGGCCTCTTCCCGTGTACAGGACGAATTTCGTTCCTTTTTCGTAAAGCTCCAGCACCGTGTCTAAGTCGCGGTGGGAGAAAAATAAACGTCTTTGAAGCTGAAGATGCAGTTTACCCGTGTGCCCTGCGATCTTTTTAAGCAACTCGTCTGTTAGCGGTTGAGTGCCGAACTCGCGGATCAGGCGCTCATAGTCTACTTTGCCTTTAACTTCCCAAGGCGTGACAAGCATCTCGTTTTCGCCATTATTGGATGAACCCGTCTAAATCACCTACTTTTAAAAAGAGTGAACCCTTGAGTCATATATGTTTTTTCGCAGCTTTGGGGGTTCAATGCGACTCTCTGTACCTTGGTTTCCATGGGGTTACAAGAGCAACTATGAATGAAGGCAACAGCGAGAACAGTGAGTGTAGTCATATTCGTGTAGATTTCTTCAGGATACTCAACTTAGCTACTCCAGTTTCTAATGACAATAGTATTATTAGCTTCTTCTTTGCTAATGAAAGCAGTCGAAAAAAAGTGGTGGATGCAATTTGAGTAACGACTTGGCTATCAGCGTTGAAAAATTAACTAAACGCTATGGCGACTTGACGGCAGTTAACGGAATATCTTTCGACGTTAACCGTGGGGAGATTTTTGCTTTTCTAGGTCCAAACGGGGCAGGCAAAACCACCACTGTGGAAATTCTGGTGGGTCTTCGAAAAGCCACGAGCGGAGGAGCTAACGTGCTCGGTTTTGATATAGCCAAAGACCGAAATAAAATTAAGAAGCGCATCGGCGTCTTGCCTCAGAGCTTCAACACTTACGACAGGCTCACTGTGAAGGAGAATATTGAGTATTTCGCGGGCATGTTTGACAGTAGCCCAGACGTTGACGGCTTAATCAAGCTTGTCGACTTGGAGGATAAGAAGAAAGATCAGTTTCGGAACCTTTCTGGTGGGTTGAAACAGCGGTTAGGGATAGCTGTGGCTTTGGTTAATGACCCAGAAGTCGTTTTCTTGGACGAGCCAACGTCAGGTTTGGATCCGAAAGCGCGTCACGGCGTTTGGCGTTTAATCGAAAATTTGCATGATGAAGGGAAGACGGTGTTTTTGACGACGCATTACATGGAGGAAGCTGAGGCGCTTGCCGACCGCGTGGGCATAATTCACAACGGCAAGATTGTAGCTTTGGACGAAAAAGACAAGCTTATTGCGAAGCATGGCAAGAAGAATCTTCTTGTTTTGAGGAAGGCTGACCCAAAAGCGGTTTCAGTGATTGGCAAGCTTGGTTTGAAGGCGAATTATGATGATGGCGACGTTACCATAAATTTGAACCATGCCGTTGCGGTTTCAGAGATAATGCAGGCGTTAAGCACTGCGCGGGTTTCTTATTCTGAGCTGCAGTTGAAGCGTTCTAGTCTCGAAGATGTATTTCTGAATCTTACGGGAGAAGAACTTGGAAGGGAGGAACCTGCTTAATGCGTCACATATTGTTGGATTTGAAGGCGTGTCTCAAAACTTTTGCGCGGAACAAAAGCACTATTTTCTGGACTCTCGCGTTTCCGACCGTGCTGATTCTCATTTTCGGCGCGATTTTCAGTCAATCTACAGTGAAGAATGACTTGTACGTGCAGAATCAGGATTTGGTGGATGGTGAGGCTTCTTTCTGGTCGGATCAGATAATCAGCGTTTTGAACGAGACGGATACGTTTAACATCAAGATGGTTGATGTTTCCATCAATGCAACAGACTATGCTCTTGAGAACAGGTTGGATAGTTTGCTTATAATTCCTGAAGGGTTTAACGAGTCAGCTAACATGGCGCTTTTCACTGGCGGCGGCTTAAGTGCGAATATGACTTTTGTTTATGACCAGTCGTCTTCTTCGTCAGCTATCGTGCAGAGCATAGTCATGGGTGTCGTTGAGAGGCTGAATTTTGAGTTTTCTGACGGCAGAAACTACCTTGTTGTTGAAGGCGTGACTATTGCGCCTCAACGTTTCAGCTTCATAGACTTCTTCATGCCTGGCGTTATAGGGATGACTGCCATGACCACAAGCATCTTTACGTCTGTGGCGATTAGCTCCAGATTCAAGGAGACTGGTGTTTTTCATAAGCTGGCGACGACGCCGTTGAAACGTTACGAGTGGATTCTTTCTCGGACAATATTCAACATTTTCGTGTCGTACCTCGGCATGATAGTTATGCTCGTTATAGGCATGGTGGTGTTTAACATGACAATTACGGTTGACGCTATTTCCCTAGTAATGGTGGCTATGGCTTCGCTGCTGTTTTCGGGCATAGGTATGATAATTGCGAGGTTCGTGAAAGACCCAGACGGCGCAGATGCAGCAGCAAACGTTATCACTTTCCCCATGATGTTCCTTTCAGGCACGTTCTTCGAGCTAAGCCAAATGCCCCAGTTTCTGCAAGCAATAGCCACAGTGCTCCCGTTAACATACGTCAGCGAAGGGCTCAGGGCAGCAATGATCTTCGGACAAACAGACCAAGCTATCTTCAACACAATACTCATCAGTATAATGGGCATAATCTCCATCATAGTAGGCTCATGGATAACCAAGTGGGAAGACGACTAACAGTTTCAGCCATACTTGGCTCTTTCAGAAACTCCTTTTCTCTCTTTTATGGGAAGATTTTTAAAATCTAAGTGTTTCTTGAGAGACTATGAACTTGTGGAGCGCAGTTACGGCTACTCTCAGAAGCAAAAGGTTCTGGGTGTGGCAGTTAGCTGGCGTTATTATCTACGGTATACCTGTTGTAATTCGTTTTGCCACGGGCAGTGTTGAGATTCCGATTTTGAATTTTCCTGGGTTTTGGATTGGTCATTATATTCCGGGTAACATGTTGGAGAAGGTTCTTGTTAACGCGTTTTTTCCTGGGGGCGCCGGTGGTGTTGCTGGGGAAGTTTTCTTTAGCAATTACAAGGGTGAGGCTGTGGAGGGAAAGGCTAAGTATTTGTCGAGGTTTGGTGGGGCGATGTTGCAAACAGGAGTTTGGTCAGCTTTTCAGCTGTGGGGTTTCTCTTTGATGATTTTGGGTCCTTGGGGTACAGGTGAGTGGGGTAATATTTTTGAGCATTGGCTGGTGTTTCCGTTCAATTTTACTTTGGCTGCTTTTTCCATTTTCACTCCAGATGTTGTCTACTTTTTGAAGTCGCTTCTGGTTAAGGCTCACCGGAAGTTTTCTGGGTGGAGTTCTAAAAGTTAATATTGCCTTTTTGGTTATGGTGTGCTATGTCGTTTCATGTTCGTCGTAAAGATCGGGAGATAACTGATTCTGATGCGCTCAGGAAAGTGTTGAAGTCCACCAAGTACGTGACCATAGCGCTTTGCATGGATAACGAGCCTTACCTCGTTTCGTTAAGCCACGGTTACGACGAAGCGCGTAACTGCCTTTACTTTCACTGTGCAGATGAGGGCAAGAAACTTGTTTACCTGAAAGCAAACAGCAAAGTGTGGGGACAAGCAGTACAGGATTACGGTGTGACAGATGAATGCGATTACGCGTACACGAGTGTTCATTTTAAGGGAACTGTATCCTTGATTGATGATTTGAGCGAGAAGCAGCATGGTATGGCTGTGATGGTGCGCCAGCTTTCCGAGAATCCCGAAGAGAAACTGGCTAAGATAAAACCTGAAAAACTCGCCAAAACAACGATGGGTAGAATCGATATAACTTACATGACAGGCAAACAACACCAGTATCCGAAACCATAAAGCCTGATAACTTTTTGCGCTTTGTTTCTACAGGTTGTTATTGGGAAGTTTTTTTGAGTGGTTTCTGTTATGTGATTTTTTTCTATAGCCCCCCTTATTTAAACTATAAATAGTTCTGAGTTGAGGCGTGGTCGAGTACCTCTTTCGGCTGGTTTCTGCATTGTGTTTCGGTTAGGTGACAAATGGGTTGCTTGAGGAAATGATTTGATCTGTGGTAGTCGATAATAGGCAAGATAAGCTTAAATAATCAAAATTCGCATTATCCATCTCGCAACTTTGGCTTTTGATAGCCCAGGTAGTATAGTTAGGTCTAGTATAAGCGGCTGTCGCCCGCTAGACCCGGGTTCGAATCCCGGCCTGGGCGCCACTTCACTTTTCAAGTTGTTACTTTTCGTTGCTGGTGTTATGAGCGCACCGCACTTGACTTTATGGACACGTTTTCTTTTGAAGAAAGCGGAAGGTGTTGTTCAAGGCGGAGTTGGGAAGCATAATCAAATAAGTGAGCGGTACCTGAATGTTGAAAGAAAGACCGTGAAACTAATTGAGCTTGCTATAAGGTGCTGAAATGAAAACAAAGAGCGGCGAGGAAGTTGGTGCTAATTCGCGTCGGAACATCTTTGCGTTAGGCTTTGTCAGTTTTTTCACTGACATGTCCAGTGAAATGGTTTTGAGCATCCTGCCGACGTTTCTCCTTGGTCTGCCTGGAGCCAGCGTAGCGCTATTAGGATTTATCGAGGGAACTGCTGAAGCCTTAAGCTATGTTCTACGGGCGGTTTCAGGAATTTTCTCTGATAAGTTCAGGAGAAGAAAACTGTTCGTCCTAGTGGGGTATGGCGTGTCAAACGCGGTTAAGCCTCTTTTCGCGATAGCCAGAGCGCCCTTAGATGTTTTCGTAATTAGGGTTACTGACCGAGTTGGAAAGGCTGTTCGCACTTCACCTCGCGATGCTCTCATTTGTGCATCGGTTTCCGAGAAACGGCGCGGCGCAGCTTTCGGTTTACATAGAGCCCTTGACCAAGCAGGCGCCATCTTGGGACCTGTAATTGCTACAACAGCCCTAGTAGTGTTAGGGTTCACAATAAGAGACGTCTTCTGGCTGTCACTGATACCTGGAACTATTGCGCTTTTAATCATCTTGTTCGTTGTTAAGGAACGCGTCGGCAAAGCTGACGGTGAATTCCAACTGCTGGCAGGCATAAAAACTGTGTTGAAAGGTAAATTTTCTCTACTTCTCATCATTGTCGGCGTTTTTTCTTTGGGTGCATTCAATTTTTCCTTTGTTCTCTTGAACGCGCAGGAAGCTGGTATTGCCGATTCGTTTATCCCTTTGGTGTATGCCGCTGTTAACGTAGCGCATGTTGCCGTAGCGATTCCAGCGGGTGTCTTGTCTGACAGAGTGGGAAAGGAAAAAATAATGGTCTTGGGCTACGGCGTATTCCTCTCCACTGTTGTGCTGATTCTTCTGCTCCCACTAAACGGGTTTAACGCTTTTTTGGTTGCCGTGTCTTATGGTGCTTACTTCGGAATAGTTGAAACAGTTCAACGCGCCTTAATTCCATCTTATGTCAACAGCAACTTAAGAGGAACAGCCTACGGCATTTACTACCTAATCATCGGCTCCGCTTTCTTCATTTCAAACGCCGTTGTCGGAAGCTTGTGGGAGTACTTTGGCTCATCAATAGCATCCACCTACAGCATCATAACCTCCGTCATTGCCATCACATTTATGATCCTGTTTCTTAACAGAAAGAGGTGAAATGCACTTCACGCATGTAGCATCTTTTTTTATTTATGCTGCAAGAATTTTTTAACTTGATTTCACACTCTTTGAGTGGGTGAACATTGTGAGCGATTGGAAATCTGTGTTGAAAGCAGACCCAACAGATTGGCTTCTGGAGGAAGATAATCCTTCGGTGAGGTATTTCACTTTGTCCCAGATTTTTGGTAAGCCTCAAAACAATTCTGAAGTACAGGCAACCAAAAAAGAAATCATGCTTACTGGCGTAGTACCGAAGATTTTAGATAAACAGCATGATAGTGGCTACTGGGAAGCTCCTGAAAAATTTTACACTGCCAAGTACAAGGGCACTGTTTGGCAGCTTATTATCTTAGCTGAACTTGGCGCTGACGGACAAGACGAACGAGTCAAAAAAGCGTGCGAGTTCATTTTGGCGAATTCTCAGGACCACAAGAGCGGCGGCTTTTCCGCATGGCTCAGCGTTAAGGTAGGAGGCGGCAGGTACAGCGGTGTGTTGCCGTGTTTGACGGGTAACATGGTCTGGAGTTTGATTAGGCTAGGCTTTTTGGGTGATCCGCGGGTTCAGCGTGGAATAGAATGGATTGTGAAGTATCAAAGGTTTGATGATGGGGCGGCTTATCCGCCTAAAATTTGGCCTTACGAAAAAGCCACAAGCTGCTTCGGAAAACACTCCTGCCACATGGGTGTAGTTAAAGCTCTTAAAGCACTGGCGGAAATTCCTGCTGAGAAGCGGTCTGCGGGTGTGGCTGACACTATCGAAAGAGGCGTTGAATACATGTTGAAACATCACATTTACAAAAGAAGCCACAACCTAAGCAAAGTGTCGAAGCCTGGCTGGCTAAGACTCGGTTTTCCATTGATGTACCAAACTGATGTGCTGGAAATCTTGGGCATACTAACAAGCCTCGGATATAAGGACCCTCGGATGCAAGAAGCTGTTGACCTAGTCCTGTCAAAACAGGATGAAAACGGCAGGTGGACATTAGAAAACACGTTTAATGGCCGATTCCAAACAAGCATCGAACAGAAAGGCAACAGCAGCAAATGGGTAACTCTTAATGCACTAAAATCGCTAAAAAACTTCTATGGATAACCATATGTTATTCACGGAGAATTAAGGAAAATTTAAATTTAGGTTGTTCCTAAATTACATCCGTTATGTTTGGGCGTTCATGACACAACGCATTAAAAGGAGAATTACCCTCTCTCCCTAATAAAAAAACGCCCCTCCCAACAACCCTTTTTTCCAGCCCGTCTCCCCCAGTTATGGTTTTTTCCTTTTCTCCAAGAATTCTTTAGCAATTCTCCGCGTTTTCGGGCTTTCACAACTCAGTTGCGCTTTAACAAACTCAATTATCCTCTCTTGGTCTTTGCTTTGTTCGAAGTAAGCGTCAAACGATTCTATGGCGCCAGCTTTGACAAGGTCCTTATGCCTCTGCACAGTATTATCAATGTCTAAAAGCCGGTTTGTTATCTCCCCTTGAAGTTCAGGTTTTGCCAAAGCAATTATTCCCGACTTGGCAGCTACATGCCCGGCGGGGATTACGCTTTTGTCGCCCAGCAACCCGTAATAATCGTCGAAGAGTTTTTCAAACCTGTTTTCCGGGTCAGCTTTCGCAAGGTTCGCAATGATCCAGATGGCTATGTACTTGTGGAAAGAGTTGCCCCTGCGAATCAGATTTGCAAAGAAATCCCATTTGCCGTAAATCCTGTCAGGGTGCTTCTCGCTTAGGAAGTTTAAGGCTTGGAAGCTGTTTTGTCTAATTACATCTTTCTTGGACAAAACTCCGTCCAAAGCTTCCTTCAACACTTTCTCGTCTTTAAGCGCCATCTGCGCCAATGTTTCAGGGTTTGCACCTTTCTTTTCAAAAACGCTCAAGCAGCTCCGCCTCCGCTAAACCGTTTTCCTTGCAAAAGGTTTTCTCCACCCACTCTTTTATTTCGTCTCTTATTACCCTGACTTTTGGAAGTATCTCGTCTTCTGAGCCTTTAATTGCTGAGGGGTCTGGAAAGCTTTTATGCATTTCTTTTTCTCCGGGAAAGAAGGGGCAGACCTCGCGTGCCGAATCGCAAACAGTAACCACGTAGTCAAATGTTTTTCCTTTAAACTCCATTATACTCTTTGACCTGTGCGTTGAAAGGTCAATGCCTATTTCCGCCATGACCTTAGCCACATAAGGATTAACTTGCGTGGGCGTGACCCCCGCGCTTTCTGCTCTGTACTTGTCGCCGCAAAGCTTATTCAAAAACGCCTCTGCCATCTGAGAACGCGCAGAATTATGGGTGCAAATAAACAAAACTGACTTCAAACTGGGTCACCTAACCTGCTATGTGCCCTTAGAATACCTAATAAAACTTGCGAATACAGCCAAAGAACCATAGAAAAATGAGCGCATACTAGAAAAATAGAAAAAAAGGCTGCGAGAGCCGTTTAGTGCAGTTTAAGTTTTAAGTGTCCGCCTTTTTTCCAGAACATGAATGCGAACCCTATTACTACAGCCGCAGTTAAGGTTCCAAAAGCAACTTCTGGAATTACCAATATGGAGGCTAATATGCAAACGTTTGTCGACACTGTCAACTCAAAGGTTGTTCCGATCCCAAGCAGGTCTTGTCGACGGTCGTCATCCAAATCCATGTACATTTGCGGCACCACGCCTTTGGTTGAAGCCTTAACCTCAACTCTGTCGCCGTATGTGACGTTATCTGGAACTTTCACTGTAACCTCAACTATTCCGTCGCTGTCAGTGTACGCCTCCGCTGGATACACGTTAGCCGCGTCCAATTCAACGTTGTCTGGACTGACTACGGCGCTGAACAATATCTTAACGCCTGCTCTTGGTGTTCCATAAGCATCTGTAAGTTTAGCCTTGAAAGTCACTTCTTCACCCGGCTCCCTTGCCACTGCTGACTGGTTGGATGTTACGGGTTCAATCCACTGGAAGATATCGCCTTCCCTTGCAACATCTTTGTTCAATACTTCGTCTGCTAGAGCGTTGCCTGCATTGTCAAGGTTTGCCGTAAGCCACGGCATCATATAGTAGTCATAGCCCCTTGTGTCGTTCAAAAGTCTCCAGATTGCCACTTGATTAACTGCTGCCGCATTGGCGTCCGTTGGCGGATGATACCATGTTAAAAGGTAACTTATCGCTTTCCATTCAACACTGTCCGTTACTGCTGCTGTCTGAGCACTGTATGTTCTGCCCGCATAGATTGTCTTGTCAAAGTTCATGCAGTACGCCACTGTCTCCTGTGCATCTTCACTGCTGCTGCTTACTGTTACAGGGATTTCTCCCACCCAACAGTTGCCAGACACAACGCCTTTGGCGCCATTGCTAAGGTTCAACGGGTTACGTATGTAAACTGAAACCTGCGTCTGAGCATAAACAACCGCACCTATAGAAGCACACAGTAAACTTAGAAGTACAATGCTAATTATCTTCGAAGCCTTATGCAATTTCTCAATCTCCTTAACTTTTTCTTTCCACCTAGAGTTTTATAAACTGTTATGGTGAAGAGTTAAAGAAGAAAACAACCAGTTTTCTATAAATCTTTTCTAGAAACAAAAACGCGAGTTATAATGCAGTTTTTAACAATTTCGCGTGTGGACTTGCGTGCCTTTCAGCTGAGAACACACCACGTTTTTAGCTTTTCCAATGCGGAAAGCATATGAAACCGTTCCATCAATCATCAAAGACAGCCATGAATGTACAGCCTAAACCTCGCGGTGCAAGCGAACCCGACAATTGGCTACTTAACTACATAAAACGCAGTAATAGTTCAGCCGTCGAAGAAAGCCAAATTGTCACCCGAACTTCACAACGCAGCTTATGCGTCGTATGTAAGGGCTCCCGCCGTCTCTGCGGCAAAACTCGTTGCCCCATACTGGTTAGAGCCAACTATTACCTGAAAAGCGTGCCTTTAATGTCAACCGAAGACATCGCAGG
>CAZINA010000050.1:7148-9933 GCA_964540545.1 uncultured Candidatus Bathyarchaeia archaeon | reverse complement strand
TATAGTGTAAGGTAATTTCCCGTTTCTTATTTTTTCAGCCAGTTCTAACGTTAGATTAACAGATACACGAAAATCATTCCATAATGCCAAAATTACCCCAAGATAGAACCCGTATTTTCCCAGATGGTTAATTTCGCTTTCAGAACCATTTCCGACGATTGCACCAATTCTCAAGCAAGTTTCTACGTCTACAGCTTCCATCTTGATTTTCCGCAATTTCTGCTTATAGGAAAATTTTTTCTTGCTTCGTAATCTGGATGCTACTGTTTCAGCGCTAGCCATCCTGGTCCAAAGTCTCCAGACTGATTTAATAATGGTTTGACGCTTGGTTTTCTCCATATTCATTTCGTTAAGAATTGAAAAGGCTTTGGCCGAAGCAAGCCCTCCGATAACTAAGGTTGTTCCTCCGCCGAATTTTCCAAATAAAGTCGGCTTAAATGCCTTAGACTTAGCATTATCTATCATATCATCCCAAATGTAAAAGCTAAGATGCATTAGGCACATAGCTAACGACACATCATTTGTTTCGTCCGGTTGTCCTCCGACCGCCTCGCAAGAAAGGCTCACCAAAGCTGGAGTAAGATCGCGCCAATTCTTCGATATGAATTCTAGAGGCTGCCGCAAATCCTTTAAAGCCCTATCCTCAAGCAATATGGTCCTAGCTTTATCTGCAACCGCTCCTCCCTTGTCTTCAAGAATTCCGCGAAACCATCTCTCATAATTGTCTTTGGCGTACATTTTACTCAGGAAGATTTATGCAAATCCTTTTTAATAATTGTATTTTTTGTATCAAAAAACCCGCATGAACTGATTCAGACGCGGATTCGAAAGTCTTATATCTACTGTATTGTTATATATACAATAATACAGTTCGAGTTTTGAAGGTTATGGGTGGGCAAAGTAGCTGACCTTGAATAATGAAACACTGCTGAAGAGAATATTCAACGAGCTTAATCTAGTCAACCAAAAGCTTGATGCAATGATTGAGCTATATGAAAAGCTACTGAAAACACATGAGAAATTATTTCGAAGAAACCACAAAAGAGCTTTTACTGATACCAAGCTTGAGCTTGACACTATGACATTATTATCGTTGCCCATGTCTTTAAGAAAGACTGTTATGGCTCTCTACAAGCTGGAAAAGGCAACTGCTGGAGAAATCTCGAAAGAAACGAAGAGGCTAAGAGCCGTAGAAAGCGCAGCCGCGAACCAACTGGTAAGAATGGGCTACCTGAAAAAAAATCGAAAAGGCCGAACTGTATATTTCTACATTGAACCTCCCCTGGAGATAAAAAAATGAAGGCAAAGGCTATCTCGATTCATTCATCACGTGGTGGCACTGGAAAAACTGTAATAGCTGCAAATTTAGCAGCAATTCTCGCAAGTAACGGATTTAACGTTGCGCTTTTAGATCTTGATTTTCGCGCCCCTAGTTTGGCTAAAGTGTTTTCAAAGGGAATCAAAAATCCTGTGAAGTGTTGGTTGAATGACTTCCTGAACGGAAAGTGTACTTCAGAGTCCATTATGTTAGATGTGTCTGAAACATACAAACTGAAAGGAAAGTTGCTGATAGGACTGGCAAACCCGGCCATAGAAGCGATTCGAAATGTTATGGAAAAGAGCCGCGCGTGGGAAGTGACTGCTGTGAAGAAGCTTTTCTCATTACTCTCTTCCCTCTTCGAAGACATGAACATAGATTGCTGCATTTTCGACACGAGTCCTGGCATTCAGTACTCATCAATCAACGCTGCGGTCAGTTCCGACATTTCCATCATAATAACAACCTTAGATTCATTGGACATTGAGGGCACAAAAACTATGCTGTTAGACTTATATGATGAATTAGCAAAGAAAACGGTGGTTTTACTTAACAAATACTCTCCTGAAACGCGCATTCAATCAAACGACAAAAAAGAAAAAATAATCAAAAAGGTTGAGAGAATCCTGAAGCATCCTGTAATTGGAGCAATTCCCTGCTATTGTGATGTGCTTCAGAATGAAAGAACCTCGTTGATAGCCGTCGAGAAGCCAAATCATCCTTTTATCAAAGACTTAGAGGAGGTCACGGAGAAACTTGCATTGGATAATTGAAAAAGATTGGAGGGGAACGTTTTTGAAAAGTAAAACTTTCAAAGAAATGCAAAGAAAAATGATTAAACATTTCCTAGATGTGATGATCCTATCTGAAATTAAGAAAACTGGGCCTCTTAGCGGCTATGATATCATGGAGCTTGTGCACAATAAGTTTGGATTCTTGTTGAGTTCAGGTACGGTTTATACTCTTTTGTACTCTATGGAGCGGAGAGGTCTAATAGATGGCAAACAAACTGCAGGCAAAAGAAAATATGTATTATCCGATAAAGGCGCAGATGCTATTAACGCTATTCTGAGATCCAAGGAAGAACTTCACCGTTTCATGGAAACTCTTTTCTAACGCGTAATAGATTACTCGTAGCCTTCTTTCACAGCGACTTTTTCAACTTGTTTACACCAGGGAATAAGTGTTCTCCCTGTAGAAAGTTCTCTGAATATTTCGTTCGCTATTTCTTGATTTGTCTTTTCGCAGCATTCATCGACAAGCGAAATTTCGATGATGGCTTTCTTGCCCATATTCATCCATCCTGCTAAAATTTATTAATCTACTCAATGTTTTTGTTCTTTTTTAGCTCCCTAGACATTCCTATTACACTAAAGTTGTTTTTGGTCTAATAATCTTCTGAATTTCAAATCTATATCGAATGGCGTGAAAAAGGAAATGTGGAGAGTATGGCTACTTAACGAACAG
>CAZINA010000050.1:0-7048 GCA_964540545.1 uncultured Candidatus Bathyarchaeia archaeon | reverse complement strand
CATTAAATAGCGTAATAGTTGTACAATTTATTAGATTTTCAACAGGATACGTTCTGGAATTCCGTTGTTTTCAACAACTAAGTATTTCATGCCATCTGTGTCGCCGAGTTCGTCAAGCGGTTTTATGCCTTCACGGGCTTTTTGCAGGGTTAGCAAGCGTTCTTGATGGCTGCGCACTACAGATTCTATAGCGGTTAGTTCATCTAATGGGTTAGCTTCTAACACAATTTTTATGCTTCCTACGTCGATTTCACCCAGGCTTTCAGCCGAGGTTTTTTTGCCTGCTAGTTTCATGACCACTGCACGGATTTTCTTTGATTTTTCCGCTAACGTTCTGATTTCATCAAGCCTGCGCAAATATTCACCCAGAGTGCTTTTCGTTTCGGATATGTCTTTATCCAAAGTTTCTTCTAATTCCTCGACTGACTCGAATTCTTTAATTTCAACTACCACTTAGCATACCTTCACTTTTTGTTATGCATGGAATAAGACGGGAGGGTAAATTAAGCATTATTAATCGATACGCCATATTTTCTCTTCATATAACAAACACGTATTAACCATCGTTACTAAAAATTGATTCTGAAAAATGGTTCTATAATAATTATTTTCAAACCATAATGGTTAAGTTTATTCTTAGACGAACTTACCTTTGGAATAGACATGCGAATCATAGAAGGAATAGGTAACTGGATTCTAGTGATTATGGCTGCAGCTTCATGCATTTCAATGATTGCAGTTCTTAGTTTAGACGGTATCATCAGTCAACAGCTTCCCACTTACGGGCTTGAATTTAACTACGGCTGGGCGATACCATACTGGAACACAGTAGCAATCGTTTTTATCATGGCATGGATCAACATAATAGCGGCAATAGCCTTTCAAGTGTACAGGATACGATCTATCCGAAAAGACGAAATCCAAAACGGCGAGCTATAACACAGGCTGTTCCAAGGTTGAAAACACCTAATTCTAATCTAACGCGCGGCTTCTGTTAAACCTGCAACTTCTGAAACGCGTTCAAGACACCCATTTCCACGTACACACGCGTCTTAACTTAGGGAGAGACCGCATCTCAATCCCAAACCTACCTCAAGAAGTTGCGGGCGTAAACAAAAGCATTATGAACTAAGGCATCTTTCTCTAATTTAGTTGCAAAATAGATATTGCCTGCTGGAAGGAGAGCCGTTAAAATGAAATCCAATGCAAAGCAAATAGCCCGACAGAGAGTGCAGATTCTGTTTCAGCAAGCTAAAAAAGTCTACCCAGATAATCCTCAGCTCTCCAACCGCTACATTGCAACTGCCAGAAAAATAGCTATGGCCGCAAAAATACCCTTACCCACACTATGTAAGCGCCAAATCTGCAAAAAATGCAATACGCTGCTTGTGCAGGGCGACAATTGCCGCGTCAGGATAAGGCAGAAGAGGGAGTCTCACGTGGTGATTACTTGTCTAAGCTGCGGCTGCAAAACGCGTATACCGCTTAAAAAGAAAAAGGAAGAAAACCAAATTTGATTGAGATAACTACCCGAATGAAACGGCATGTCCGGCATAAGCTGAAGGGTGAAAAGCCCACCATCTGGATCGGCAAGGACGGCTTAACTCCTCAGATTTCAGTTGAAATTGAAAAGCAGCTGAATAAACACAGGATGCTCAAAGGCAGAATTCTGAAAAGCGCCTTACAACAGGAAACCGCGAAAGCAATCGCAACTAAGGCTGCTGAAGAGGCTGAAGCCGCTTTAGTTGAAGTTAGAGGACACGTTTTCATTCTCTACAGACGCCGAAGAAGACAACCGCCTTAACCTCGCCACACCGCTCATATTTGCCGCCTATTAGGATCCTATTAGTGGTTCATTGCAGAAACTATAGAGGGGGGTCTACTCACGTGGCGTTCCCGTGATTCGTGTGCGGGAATACGGTGTTTTCCGAGCGTAATGGCTTTTGAGAAGTGAAAGCCTTTATATTTGGCTTCCTTGTTTTACTGCAAGGAAAAATCTAAAGGAACAAGGTACATTGATAACTCCTTACGACGTTCCAGCATCAAAATTCATCGAAAAACTAGCTAAGTATCTGAAGGATAATGTTGATGAAGTGCAGCCTCCAGCTTGGGCGATTGTGGCCAAAACTGGCTCTCATGTGCAGAAGCAGCCTCAGAACCCTGCGTGGTGGTATGTGCGTAGCGCTTCGATACTTCGCAAAGTTTACGTTCACGGTCCTATAGGCTTAGAGAAACTGCGTGCTGATTACGGGGGAAGAAAAGACTTCGGTACCAAACCCGAGCACGCCGTAAAAGCCGCTGGCAGCAACATCAGGAAAATTCTGCAGCAGCTTGAAGCAGCAGGCTTAGTTCAAAAGGCAAACGCTAAAGGAAGAATCATGGCTCCGAAAGGCAGGAAACTTTTGAAGGAAGTAGCTGAGGACCTGCATAAAGACCTGGTTAAAGAGCTCCCTGAGCTCAAGAAATATCAAGGCGAATGAGATGTCAGATGAAGAGCTTGAAGAGATTCGCAGAAGAAAACTTTTAGCTATGCAGCAACGGACAAGTGATGAGCAAAAGCAGGCTAAAATGGAGCGGCAGTTGGAAGCGCAGAAGCAGGCGCTGCTTAGGCAGATACTTTCGCCTGAGGCTAGGCAAAGGCTTACGAACTTGAACATGATTAAGCCTGAATTCACGCAGCAGTTGGAACTGCAACTAATACAGTTGGCGCAAACGGGTAAATTACCTATACCCATATCGGATGCGCAGCTGAAACAAATATTAATCCAGCTTCAATCTCGGAAGCGAGAAACAAAAATAAGAAGGATATGAAAAGATGGCTCGAATTAAACCTCCAGCTAAAAAGCGTAGGTTGGCTAAAGCTAACAAGGAGAAAAAAGCTGTTCCAACCTGGGTTATAGTGCGGACTGACGGAAAAGTCAGAACGACGCCTAAGCGAAGAAGAAACTGGAGAACCGGAACAACAAAAGCCTAGGAGCGTTAGGTGACAATGGAGAAAGAAGACAAAGAAGAGCAAGTTTCTGAAGAAGCACCAGTCGAAGAGGAAACTACAGAAGCCGCAGAAACAGAAAAAGTAGCGGAAGTAGATGCGGTAGCGGAAGAAGAGGTTAGTGAAGAGAAGACTGCTGACGAAATTGAACAGCTCTTATCGGAAGACGAAGAATCCATTGAGGAAAAGGTTGAAGCTGAAGAGGAACCTGCTCTGGAGGAGGAAGAGGAAGCCAAGCCTCGGCGAGGGCGAAAGAAGGAAGAAGAGGAAGAAGAATTCGTCGAGGAAAGAATTTACACGATCCCGTTGGGGAAAGCGTGGGTTAGGCCACACAAGAAGAGAGCTCCTCGGGCTATGCAGATTATTAAGGCTTTTATAACTAAGCACATGAAGATGGACATGCGTGCAGAGGTGGCGGAGGAACGGGGAGAAATGCCTCGGCTTGTAATAACTAATGATGTTAACGAGAAAGTTTGGAGCAGGAGTATAGAGAAACCTCCGCGGAAGATTCGGGTGCGCGCTGCTAAAGACAATGAAGGTAATGTTACTGTCTTCTTAGCTGAAGGCGAGTAATCCTTGGCCGTTTACTTATTAAGCATCGTTGGAAGCGCAAGCATAGGCGTTTACTCGCTTGCCAACGACCAGTTTGTTGTAATTCCAACAATGGTTCCGCGGGAAAAAGCTGAGAGAACCGCTGAATGGTTGAAGGTGAAGCTTGTTCACACTTCCATAGCTGGTTCAGTGCTGGCTGGCGCGTTGGCTTGCGCAAACTCCAATGGAATGTTGCTTCCCCGCTCAGTTAGAGACGAAGAACTGGATGCCATCAAAGCGGTTTTCGAGGGTAACATCACGATTATGGAAACGAAGAAGACGGCTTACGGTAACTTGGTTTTAGCCAACGATAAAGGCGCGGTTGTTGACCCGCGTTTCAAAGAGACTGAAGTAAGGCAGATCGTTGACACTTTGGGTGTGGAGGCGGTTTCAGGTGAGATTGCTGGGTTGCCTTACGTGGGGTCTTTGGCTACGGTTACAAACAAGGGCGTGTTGGCTCACCCGATGTTGACAGGTGAGGAACGCAAAGTTTTGGAGGATGTTCTCAAGGTTCCAGTTGACGTTGGTACCATAAACTGTGGAATACCCTATGTGGGCACGGGCTTATTAGGTAACAAGCATGCTGCTGTGGCTGGTTCTATGACAACTGGACCCGAGATGTTTATAATTGGGAATGCACTGGATGTTGTGCAGGAAGATGAGTGAAATGAAGGTTTTCAGAGTAACTGGCGAGATTAACAAGCCTAACTTGAAGACGCCGTTTGCGAAGGAAGTGGTAGTGGAAAAACCTGAGCATGCGGTTGAGAAGGTTTACGCGGAAATCGGTAGCAAGCACCGCGTTAAAAGGTTTCAAATAAAAATTGAGAATGTTGAAGAGATTCCGGTTGAAGAGATCGAGAATCCCATTTTGAAGAAAATAGTCGCTGGGGAATAAAGCGTGGCAAACACGGCAGACATGAGCAAAGAGCAAGAGGAGCTTAACAGGCTCAGCGTTGAAATGCGCTTTTTAGAGCAGACCGCTGAAACTTTGCAGCAGCGAATCGGCATGATTAACGCGGCTATCAGGGACTTAACCTACGCTAACATGACTTTGGAAGGCATGGAAAAAGAGAAGGATAACGCGGAGCTTCTCGTTCCCATAGGCGGCAGCTCCTACATCAAAGTGAAGCTTGCAAGCAGCGACACGGTCATTGTTGGCATGGGCGCAGGCGTCTCGGTTGAGAAAACCCTGCCCGAAGCAAAGCAGATTGTCAAGGAGCGGCTGGATGAGCTGGAGAAAACCATGAATTCCGCGCAGCAGCAGTTTGCACAGGTTGCCCAGAGAATCAACTCGGGCAGAGCCCAGCTTCAAAGTTTACTTGCCAGAGTGCGACAAGGGAAAGCTTGAAGCGATGTTTGAGAAGCTCAAGTCAGGCTTTAAAGGGCTAGTAACCAAGGTTACGACAACTGAGCTTAAAGCTGAAAACATCAACTCTATCCTTTCAGATTTTAAAATGAGCCTCGCGGAGAATGATGTTGCGTTTCCAGTGGCAGACCGAATCTGCGACGAACTCGAAAAACGTTTGGTGGGCGTGCAGGTTAAGCGTTTGGAAGACCGCAAGAAAGTTGTGGAAGAAAGCCTACGGCAAGTGCTTCTGGAAGTCATGCTTACAAACAACAAAATCGAGTTGCTAAAGAAAATCGAGGAGAAACGCTCGGCGGGTGAGCCGTTTGTTCTGCTTTTCGTGGGCATAAACGGCACCGGTAAAACCACGACCATAGCCAAGGTTGCCCAGTACCTCAATGACAAAGGTTACTCTGTGGTTTTTGCCGCTGGCGACACTTACCGTGCGGGTTCGATTGAACAGTTGGAGGAGCACGCGCGGCGCTTGGGCATACGCATGATCAAGCACAAGTACGGTGGAGACCCTGCAGCTGTTGCGTACGATACGATAAGCCACGCTAAAGCGCACGGCGTAAACGTTGTTTTGATTGACACTGCGGGTAGGATGCAGACAAACCAGAACCTTATGAATGAACTCGCCAAGGTGAAACGGGTTGTTCAGCCTGACTTGACAGTTTTAACTTTAGACTCGCTTATCGGGAACGACGCGGTCATGCAGGCAGAGGAATTCCACAAGTCCATAGGCGTAGACGCCACGATACTGACGAAAGTGGACGCGGACGTGAAAGGCGGCTCCGCCCTGAGTGTAACGTACGTGACGCAGAAGCCCATACTATTCATCGGCGTGGGGCAAACATACAAAGACTTGGAACTGTTCAACCCAGAAAACTTCGTCAACATGGTCCTAAGATAACCATTCAACTAAACACTGTATTCTTCCTTTACTCAAGTTTTACGTGTTTGCTGAAAAAGCAGTTAAGTATATTTCTTGGTTGGTAGATATTTCGTTTAGGGTGTGCTTTTTTTGGTGCGTGTGAAGTTGCCGAGAATGAGCAAAGCCGAAATCGACCAGTTGCTAAGTGAGCAGTTTTTGTGTCGTATTGCTTTCGGGGGAAAATATTCTCCGTATATTGCTCCGTTTCAATACGTTTTCGTGGGCGGTGCTCTTTATTTTCACTTTACGGATTACGGAAGGAAAATGGGTTTACTTGAAGAGGGTAATCCTGTATGCGTTGAAATTGAACGTTATACGCCAGACCTCGGAGAGTACGGTTTTGTGGTGCTGATTGGCAAGTTGCATATCGTCACGGACCCCAAAGAGAAAGCTAACGCTATAACCCGAATGATTGAAGACGCTGCGGCGAAAGGTTTGTCCACCAATTTCCTTCCTGCTCACGGGCTTCCGAAAGAAGCTGGTTGGGCTTCCCTGAAATCTGAGAAACCCCTTATCATCGTTAAACTTGTTGACGTTACTGAAGTTATTGGGCTTAAGTCACCCTGATGCCGCTTCGGCGCAATGAATGAGTTTCTTTTAAATAAAGGGGCTATAGTCTTTCTGAGCGTTTAGGTGCTCAGTAGTTTTAGTAGTATGGCTTTTGCTGAGTACAGTCTGTTTTCTGCTTGCTCGTAAATCACTGATTTCTGGTTTTCAATTGCGTCTGCGCTGATTTCGTAGCCTCTGTGGATTGGCATGTCATGCATGATGTAGGCGTTGCTGTCTTTCAGGAGTTCCTTGTTGATTTGGTACGGCATCATCTTTTTCAGCCGCTTCTCTTTTTCCGCCTTGAACTTCGGGTCAGTGAAGAATTCCATGTCAACCCAAGTGTCCGTGTACACGAAATCCGCGTCCGCAACTGCCTCCTCAGCGTCTAAGGTGGTTTTCCACAACCCCGTCTTATTCCCAGCCTCCATAAGCTCTTCGTCGCGTGCCTGCTCATTGATTATTGGCGTAACAGTGGTTAATTCAACGCCGGTTTTGGTGCAGCCTTCAATCAGCGAGTTGCAAACGTTGTTGTGAACTCCGATGTAAACGAGCTTCACGCCTTCAAGTTTGCCTTTTCGCTCTTTTATCGTGATCAAATCTGCAATTGCTTGGCTTGGATGGTACTTTTCGTCGCAGCCGT
>CAZINA010000049.1:4534-10385 GCA_964540545.1 uncultured Candidatus Bathyarchaeia archaeon | reverse complement strand
TTCGCTGAAGAAGCACACCTATACCTCCGCGAGACCTACTGGGACGACATAGTCACACGCATGCGCCACTTCGGCATATTCACCACTTTCATAACTAACCAGCCTGACACCATCCGAGAAAACATCTACCGCCAAGCAGACAACATATTCCTCTTCAACTTCACAAACGAACACGACTTAGACGTTGTAAGCCGCGCCTCCCGCGTAGACGCCGAAACCGTCCGCTCCATCGCACGCGACCTCCCGCCACAACACTGCTTAACCCTGGGAAAAGTTGTGCAGGATTTTCCAATAGTTGCGCGTGTCAGATCTTTAGACATGAAGACAATGGGCGAAACACGACTATTCTTTAAAAGTATAAACTAGCATTTTCCAGTTTCTCCTTATTCCGCTGAAAGAAACGCCTGAAAGATTCAGTTAAGTCGTATTGCTCCACCTCATAGAAGGGAACCCACTTCAAATCTTCAGCGTCACTTGCCGCCTTCGGCTTGCCGCCCTTTGAAGTTACAAGGTAATCAATAATCACGTAATGGTACATCACTGCACCTTTTTCGCCCAAACTTATGTAACTAACAACGTCAACTAGCCGCGGGCCATAGACTTCCAATCCTGTCTCTTCTTTCACTTCACGAATGACCGCCTGCTCCGCAGTTTCGCCGAGGTCCACTAAACCGCCTGGAACACTCCATTTTCCTTTTCCCGGCGAGTTCTTTCGTTTTTCAAGAAGAATTTTTTCCCCGTCGAGTATTATGGCACCGACGCCTACAACTGGCTTCTTAGGATACTGCCTGCTCAACACTTGAACCTCTGGTACTATGGACTACAAGTACCTTAAAACTCCTACGGGTTAAAACGTACACTCGGCAAGCAGAGTGGGCAACGTGAAGGTCACGCTGACACCTGCACTGTAGCCGAGTCACACCTACCTTTTCGCACGTGCTTATTTGTTTAGGAATCTCCAGGAGAGCACGATGCCTATTGTTGTCAGTACTGCAGCGAATATGCCAACGTAGGCGTATTGAAGTGCGAGCTGCGAGTAGTCAATAGTTGGGTTAATCAGGAGCTGCCTCATGCCGTTCATTGTGTAAGACAGAGGGTTAACGCTTGCTACTGCTTGAAGCCATCCGGGCATTTGTTCAATCGGGAAGAAAGCGCTGCTTGCAAAGGTTAACGGTAGGTTCAGTAGGTTCATGACAGCCATTGGCGTCTCGATTCTTGTTGATCTTATGTTGATAGCTATGAACATTGAAGACAAGCCCATGCATATCAGAAACAGAAACGCGAACACGCCGAGTATGTTAAGGGGTGTGAAGGCTGCGCCGAATTGGAAGCCGAGTGGGACCGCAATGATTAGTATTATTGCGGCTTGAAACATTGACCGCAACGTTGCTGAAAGCACTTTAGACAGTATTATTACTGCTCGTGACACAGGCGTGCTTAACGCTTTGTTTAGGAAGCCTAATCGTCTATCCCATACTACTGACATGCCACTGAACATTGTTGTGAAGAGCGCGGTGAAAGCTATCATGCCTACAGCCATAAACGAAATGTAGCTTGTGGTTCCGAAAGTGCTCGTCATTATTTGATCTTGTAAGCCAGAGAAAAATCCCTGCAGCACCCCCAGTTGTTCCGGAGTAAATTGTGATGCTAGCTCAGCAGGAATTGCAATTGAGCTTGAGCTGAGCAAGCTTCCCAAGTTCAATGCGTTCCCTAGCAAGCCTAGCCAAATTATTGGCTGAATCAACGTGAGAACGAACACGACTGGTGCTTTGTACCATTTTTTAAGTTCTCGGTTGGTTAACGCCCAGAGTCCGTGGAATTTGCTTTTTGAAACGTTGTTCATTTGACTTTCACTCAATGTCTTCGCCTCGCTTTCATCATTCTTTTTGCGTGAATTGAATTGTTTGATTCTTCTGCGTCACGCATGGACCTGCCCGTGTACTGCAAGTAAACTTCGTTCAATGTTGGTTTTGTAAGTGAAAGCCGTGTGACAACGTGGCCTTTTTTGCGTAACGCTTCAATTATTAACGGCGCGGTTATTTCTCCGTTTGCAGATTTTATCATGTATGATCCATTCTCCTTCTTAACTTCCTTCACATGATTGATTTTCTCTACAAGTTCTGTTATGTCAACTTCTTCTTTGATGGCGACAGTGATTATGTCACCGCCTAAACTGTCCTTTAACTCGGTCGGGGTTCCAACAACGATTATTTTTCCATGGTCAATGATGGCAATGCGGTCGCAGAGCGCGTCTGCTTCCTCGAGGTAATGGGTAGTCATGAAAAGCGTCATACCGAACTCTTTCTTTAGCATTTTAATGTAATTCCAAGTGGCTGCTCTGGTTTGAACATCTAAACCCAACGTTGGCTCGTCTAAGAAGAGCACTTTTGGCCTGTTGATCAAGCCACATGCGAGTTCTAGTCTTCGGCGCATGCCGCCAGAGTATGTTTGAACTTTCTTGTCTTTGAAATCAGTTAACTCGACTAGTTGTAAAAGGTCTGTGGCTCGCTTTTTGGAGACATCGCGGGAAATTCCGTATAGGTCGGCGCATAAAAGTATGTTTTCGTAGCCTGTTAGGTCTTCGTCAGCAGTGTACTCTTGCGGCACAACGCCTATGGAGTATCTGACTTGATTATTTTGTTTGGCGATGTCGTAGCCTAAAATTTCTGCTTTGCCTTCTGTTGGCTTCAAAACGGTTATCAGCATGTTTATGGTTGTGGTTTTTCCCGCGCCGTTGGGGCCTAGGAAACCGAAAATTTCGCCGTTCTTAACGCTGAAATCTATGTGGTCAACGGCTACTAAGCTTCCGTTGAAGACTTTGGTTAAGCCTTCAGCTTTAATTGCTTCTTCTTCACTCATGTTTTTCACCTTTGAATTTCTTGTTTATTTCCTCAAACTTTCTTGAAGCCTCATCTACAACGCTTAGAGCTTCATTTAAGGCTTCCTCAGAGAAATCTTCTTGAAGAGCGTTGCCCAATTGAAAGAATGCTACTGCTAATCGCTTAACAGATTTGCGGATTTCATCGTTTTTCTCAGGCGGTATTTTCATCAGAAAGCTGTCAAAGAAGGGGGCGGATAGAAAACCGGCTTCTTTTCTGACGTGTTTCCGTATTTTCTTTTGTTCTTCAAACAACGCTTTTCCGCTTTCGGTTAACTCGTAACGTTTCAACCCGTTTTCCACGGGCAGTTCTTTGATGTGTCCGTTATCCTGCAACCAAGACAAAAGCGGGTAAATAGAGCCTGGACTGGGCTTCCAGCAGCCGCCTGTGTGTCTTTCAATGGCCTCCATTAACTCTGACCCAGACATGGGTTTCTGACTTAAGCCTTCGAGAACGTGATAGCGTATGAAACCTTTAGGCACCATGGCAGTGTGACGTAACCATCTTCTCGTTTCTATGCGGTGCCTCCGATTTTTCATATCGTGTTCGTGAGCAAACATATTTATCACTATTGACCTCAAATGTGATATCAACTGTGATATTTAAACTTAATGCAGCCCAAACACAAAAACAACCCTTAATTTACAACGGTGCCAACGCTTTCACCATTAACAGCAGCCAAAATATTTTCTGGCTTGAACCCATTCACAACAATCAACTTCATGCGCCCGCGTTTCATAACTTTAACTGCTTCAGGATCAACAATCTGGTGTATGCCCGCTTTATGCTTGCTCTCAGAAAAAACTTCAGTTAAATCGTCGAATGACAATCTATCCAGCTTAACCGCGTCAGCGTGCTTCCGAGGGTCTTTATTATAAACGCCATCCTGATCTGTGCCCTTAACCAGCAAGTCAGCTTTAACACGTTCAGCAGCAAAGGCTGCGACCGTGTCCGTGGTAATTCCCGGCTTTAAACCGCCCATCACAAGAATCTTGCCCGTGTTTAAGCAGTCCGCTGCGCCATCAAGCGTCACAACCACTTTCTCACAACCTATCTCGCCGAGCGTCTTGAGGAAAAGCTGGGCGAAAAGCCGTGAAACAGAAATGGCAACCTCATCCTGAGCTTGCTCCTCAAGCCCCAACTTTTTGGCAATGCCAATGAATTCCCTGGCTAATGCTCCGCCGCCGACAACAACCGCAACTTCGTGCCCCTGCGTTTTCAGGGTTTGCACCATTTCAGCGTACTTGTTCATCAAGTCGGTGTTTACTGGCGATGCCACAACTGAACCGCCTATTCTCAATACAATGCGCATGACCAAATCCATCCTTCGCGTATTAATACGCCAAGTTCAAGTTAAAATCCTTTAGGAAAAATTCGAGAGACAACTGTATATTAAGGCTTGTTTGGAGGCGTTTGAGAAACGTTTTTAGCGGTTACGGCACTTAAAGGATGAAACACAATGATCTACACCGAAAAAGTAACTGTTGCTGCTTTGCCACCGTTCAGTTTCAACTTAAGCTCTGAAATCTTCGCTAACGGCGACAGGCAAATTCGTAACTACGAAAACGGACGGTTTTGGCAAGTAATACGCATCAATGACAAACTTATTCTCGCCACTGTCGAAACTGCGGGCACAGTTGACAAGCCAGAAGTACAAGCTGAACTCAAATCAAACAAGAAGATAACTGGGGAGGACAAGAAAAAAGCAGAAGCAGCGGTAAACACCCTTTTCAGCTTAGATTTAGACCTGAAACCCTTCTACGAAACAGTGAAAGACGACCAAGTAATGGCAGGCTTAACTCGCAAGCTCTGGGGACTAAAAACTCCGACGACACCAACCGTTTTTGAAGCGCTGGTAGATGCCATTGTTGAGCAGCAGATTTCAATGAAAGTAGCCACCAGCATAGAAAACAGAATCATCAAAAACTTCGGCGACGTTTTAGACCTTGAAGGCACCGTTTACTACGTGTATCCAACGCCGCAGCGCCTAGCCACCGTCAGCGTAGAAGAATTCCGCCAGTGCGGCTTAAGTTTTCGAAAAGGCGAGTACATCAAAGGGGCCTCCATGCTTATAGCGGATGGAAAATTAGATTTGGAGAAGCTTAGAAGCTATGACAGTTCGGAGCGAATTATCAGGGAACTTGATGAGATAAGAGGAATCGGCGTGTGGACCGCTGAGTTCACGATACTCAGGGGAATGCAGCGGCTGGAAGCGCTGCCTGCTGACGATTTAGGTTTACGGCGAGATATTTCACGTTACTATCGAGACGGAAATGTGATTAAGAGCGCAGAAGCACGGAGAATCGCGGAAGGCTGGGGAAACTGGAAAGGGTTAGCCGCGTATTACCTCGTTGTCGCCTCCATGCTTAACATCAGTGTTTAACGCGCCAGTTTAATTCAGAACGGTTTTTCATTTCAAGCGAAGAATGTTTAAGTCGCCAGTTACTGCATTGACTGATTGAGCAAAGTTGGGAAACGAAAACAAAAAATTTCACTTCATGGAAATGGACTGGCTGATTTACTTTCCGAAAGAAGGAAACAAGGGAAAATACCTCGGCTACAATGTGCTGCTTATAGACAAGAAAAAAGCCGCCGGTGAAACAGAAAAACACGTAACGTTAAAAGAAATTATGGAAAATCCAGAATTCGAAGAAAGTTACCCTCACACGGTCGGCTACTACAAAGAAGCTTCTGGAGAAGGCACAGAATTCAAACCGGAATACTTGGAAATAAGAAAAATAAATACTCATGAAGAGTTCTGGTTGTTTCTGAACGCCTTGGACATATGAAAACTTAACAGGATGCTTTGAAATCAGAGTGAAAACAGAGTGAAAAAGATTTTTGGCATGAACTTTTAGATGAAGAGGCGTTGTTTATTTGTCTTCGTCCTCTACACGCTCCATTGGCTGCCCACAACAGACAAGTACGCCAGCGCCACCCACAACAACTTCAACTGCGTTCCCACATATTTT
>CAZINA010000049.1:2526-4434 GCA_964540545.1 uncultured Candidatus Bathyarchaeia archaeon | reverse complement strand
ATTCTTTTGCCGCAGTTATAGCAGAAGACCGCGTTGTTTGGGTTTTTCTCTCCGCAACTAGGACACGCAACTTTCTCTTTGTGAAGAGACTTTTGAATGTTTTCACTTGCAGTTTGGAACGCAGCGTTTATTTCTTGGGCGGCTACGGAGAAAGCTTTCTCAAGATCCCGGCTCATTTTGGTAAATGCTGCTTTTAATTCGTCTGAGGGCCCGGGAACGTTATTTTCAACGCCTTTCGCGGTTTTGATGCCGCATTTCGGACAAAAAAGCGCGTCTTCAGGAAGTTTTTCACCACAACTTGAACAGTAAGACATAAACACTCCACATATCAAGCAGATGAAGGCAGAAGATTTAAACATTATTCACCTTTTTTCGCATAGTTTTTGAAGGCAAAGTTTGCCAAGTCAATCTAAGAGCAGGGTTTGGGGGTGAATTTTGAAAAATCCTTTAATAGTCATTATTAACGCTTAGATTTTAATAGAGAAACTTACTTCAACTATAACATGGGTGAGGGTATGCCAGACAAAGATGAACAGAATAAAGATCATTCAAAGATTTCAATGCGAATAGGGGAAGTTCAAGTTGAATTTGAAGGAACTACTGACAACATCAAAAAGCTAATGGATAAAGAAATGTTTGATTTCGCAAAAAGAATGGAAGGTGCTGCAAAGCAGTTGCCGCCTTCAGCTGAAAGTGCTCCAAAAGCTGCTCCAAAACCGCCGGAAGCGGCTTCAAAACCAAAAACGGCACCGCCACCAATTACAGCTTCAGCTAAGCCAGAAGCACCACCCAAGAAGTCGCGTTTTACACTAGGCAAAAAGACTGCAAAACCAAGTAAGAAGAGGATGGACTATAGAAACTTGGTTACCGCGCTTATGATGGTGTGTATAGTGCTTTTAGCTAGTTTGATTGGGGTAATCGCATATTACTTGCCCACTGTAGGCGATTTGGAGTCTCAAATAGTAGTAAAAGATCTCAACATCGCTGAATTAAATTCAAACGCAACTTCCTTGGCCGAGCAAGTTTCAGACCTTCAAGATGACATCGACCAAAAAGATAGCGAAATAGCAAACCTTGAAGATACGGTAGACTACTTGAATGACTTAACTGAGCATTATGTTAGCCTGCTCATGCTGAACGAGTCATTAACTCTAGTTACGACAACAGAACTTGAACCTATGAATTCAAGTGAATCCATAAGGATATATCGCTATGAATACGGTTTAGACTATGCAGGGTACGTCCGTGTAAGTGTTGAATCAACAAGTAACACAACATATGTACAACTGCTTTACGCCTATAAGGGAGTTGAATTCAACCAAAATGTTACTGTAGGAGAAAGTGGAACCGCGTATTTTCCAGTCTTACCTGCAGTCATAGAGATATGGGTCGGCAACACAGAAACATACCCAAGCGATTTAGTCAACGCAACAGCATCAGCCGTCTACTATTACTAACCCCCTCTTCCGCAAACGAAGAAACCAATCAACAATCATATGTGGACCCTAACAGCGGTTCTATGCAGGAAAGATAGAGGGGGCTACCCGAAACAAAGTTAAAAGCCGTTGAGAATCAGTGTTTGCTCTTTTCTTGTTTTATGAACTTATCCAGTTCTTCTTCGATTAAAGCCATAAACTTTGGAACCCCAGAAATCAGCTCGATCACTTGCGTAAGAATAGCATAGACCTTCGGGTAACTTTCAAGGTTTTGCATTTCGTCACTGTGGACGTCCATTGTGGTTTTCATGTCTTTAAGTTCTTTGTTCAGGTTTTCAAGGTTTTTCTCTGTTTGCAAGAAGTATCGTGGAGATCTGAAAGGCAGCGTTTCCATCTTGTATATGTGGGTGTGAGTGCCGGGTATCATTTCTCTAGTAATCATGTTTATGTCAACTAGCTGCCGAACTGCTTT
>CAZINA010000049.1:0-2426 GCA_964540545.1 uncultured Candidatus Bathyarchaeia archaeon | reverse complement strand
CGTGGCTTGAAATTTCTGCAGTACGTGCTCGTAAGCGGGAATCAGGCCATTCATCTCGTCGAGGAAGCGCCTGAGGCTGCTGTAGCCCTGCTTCTTGGAAAGAGCTGATTTGGTCAGCTTTGCCTCGACCTCTTCGAGGAAACTGCCTGTCTGGGAC
This sequence comes from uncultured Candidatus Bathyarchaeia archaeon, assembly GCA_964540545.1. Classification (GTDB taxonomy): domain Archaea; phylum Thermoproteota; class Bathyarchaeia; order Bathyarchaeales; family Bathycorpusculaceae; genus SG8-32-3. Next base: position 2,269 of record CAZINA010000049.1, on the reverse strand, counting down.
AAGTACTCTTTGACGTCAGTCATGGACCGCGACAACACCTGCGAGGGGGTTCCAGCGAGCTTGTAAACGTATCCTCGGGCGTCTGGGCTGACGTGTTTGCTGACAACCCCCAACTGCTCAAGTTCTTGAAGAGCCGCAGAAACGGTTCCAAGCGAGTACCCTGTGAGCTGCCTGAGAAGCCGCTGTGTAACCTCTTCACGAATGTAGATGTATGCTGTAACCTCGGCAATCTTGGGGGAACGCCCCTTCAAGTACCCGAAGCCTGCTATTATCTCTACAAGCCTTCGCTCGATAGCCCCAAACCGCTGTTCACCGAGAGTCTTGTTGCTCTGTTTCATTTCTGCGGAAGCTATAGGAAAATGGGGATATAAACGTTTCAAAATCTGTGAAAAATGGAAAGATTTATATGCGGAAAAACAATTTAAAATTCATGAAAAATGAAAGGTAGTCGTGAATGAACACGCCCATCGCCATCCAAACCCGTAACCTCACCAAATACTACGGAAAAAACCGAGGAATAGAAAACCTAAACCTCGAAATCAAAAAAGGCGAAATCTTCGGATTCCTAGGCCCCAACGGCGCGGGAAAAACCACAACCATACGCTTACTATTAGACCTCATTCGCGCCACCTCAGGAGAAGCCACAATTCTCGGGCATAACATCAAAAACGATTCTGAATTAATCCGGGAACGAATCGCATATCTGCCAGGCGAACTCGGAATTTTCAAGGACTGGACAGCAAGCCGAACCCTTTCTTACCTGTTCAAACTCTACGATAGACCCGTCAACTGGGAAAAAGTTGAAAACCTCGCTCGAACCCTAAACCTCGATCTACACAAAAAGACCCGGGAGCTGTCAAGAGGCAACAAACAAAAAATCGGTGTAATCTCCGTGCTGGCACCCGACGTAGAACTTTTAATTTTGGACGAGCCAACTTCAGGCTTAGACCCACTGGTTAATAACGAATTCTACAGGTTACTATTAGAAAAGCAAGTCAATTCAGGCTGCACCGTTTTTCTCAGTTCCCACCAACTAGAAGAAGTGGAAAAAATCGCGCATCGAGTGGGCATAATCCGCCAAGGAAAACTCGTTGAAGTGGCAACCGTCAACCAACTAAAACAGCTAGCACTAAAACATGTTGAATTGAGGTTTACTTCACCTTCAAACGCCCAAAAGTTTGTGGACAAACTGCCCAAAAAACTAGTTAAAAACCTAATAGTGGAAGATGCATCTGTGAGGTTCCTATCCAAACGGGAAGAACTCGCGCATCTTTTGCCACAGTTGGCTGACGCCTCTTTCATCGACTTGAACATCAGGGACTCTACGTTAGAGGATATTTTCCTTGAATACTATGGCGTAGCGACTAACGGAAAGCAGTCAAACATAGAAAGAAAAACAAAAGCATCTAAGCGCCGCGAAAAGCGAAAAGGAAGGTGGTTCAAGTGAAAAAAATTTTTGCCGTTACAAAAGAAGACCTATTCGATAAAAAGTGGTTCCTTATAGGGCTTGGTGTCCTCATCGGTTTGCTGGGTCTCTACTTGGTTAACCTGCTTAGCAGCTTGGACCTCAGCGGGTTACAAGCTTACTTAGAATCGCTTCCAGAGTCATTACTGGCTTTGTTGGGCCCGCTTGACATAGCTAATCCTTATTCGCTGTTTAACGCTTATTTCTTCTCGTTCCTGTGGCTTTACTGCGGAGTCTTCCTCGTCTACATGGCAAGCAGCTTGATGCCCCAAGAAGTAGAAAACAACACCATAGACCTCGTACTTTCCAAACCCGTTTCACGAGAGAAATACCTGACAGGCAAGATAATCTTCCTGTATATTTTCACCGCCTGCCTCATGGGACTTATACTGGCATTTGTTGCAGCGGGAATGGCGTCGTCCATCATGTTCATCGAAGAAGGATTACACTGGGAACGATTAGCCGCCATATTCCTCACAGCAACATTGCACCTAGGAACATTGGCGATGACGGCTGTTTTCTTCTCAACCGTCTTCCTCAACACAAAAAAGACCCTTGCCGCAGCGGTGATTACGATGTTCCTCATGTTCTTCATGGGTGGCTCCTACGGTACCGCCGGAGCAGCCGTAAGCAACCCCCTACGTTACATTTCAACATGGTTCTACTACAATCCCACCCAATACTTCGGAACAGGAAACTTTGCAAACTTCCCCGGCGACGTAGCCGTTCTCATCGGCGTTAACGTAGGCCTGATTATCGCAAGCCTCTTGGTCTTCAGGAAAAGGGACATTCTCGTTTGAACCA
>CAZINA010000048.1:0-10394 GCA_964540545.1 uncultured Candidatus Bathyarchaeia archaeon | reverse complement strand
GCGTCATGGCTGAAGTTTGTTCAACTTGCGGGCTTCCAAAGGACTTATGCGTTTGCGGCGAAATCGAAAAAGAGCAACAACGTATCCGCATCAGACTTGAAACAAGAAAATTCGGCAGAGCCAACACAATTGTTGACGGAATGGATGACAACTCAAGTCTCTCAGAGTTAGCTCAGAAACTAAAATCTTTTTGTGCTTGTGGTGGAACATCCAAAAACGGTCAAATAATGCTGCAAGGAGACCACCGCGAAAGAGTCCGTGAATTCCTCGTCAAAATGGGTTACCCCGAAGACAACATAGAACTTCAATAACCACCACACAAAGGTGCAAAGTCCCCAATGAAAAAGCTGCAAAACGTCCGCGAAGTACTCAAATCCCTGAAACACGGAAAACCAACAAAAATCTACTGCCCCAGATGCTGCAGCCCAAAAATCAACCTATCCAGCAGCCTAGACATCTGGCTAACACCGAAAAAATACGTCTGCGAAAACTGCGGCTACACAGGCCAAATAATTATGGAAATAGAAAAAGAAGAGGAAAGCAGCTGACTAAACGCTTAGTCTGGCAGTTCCAGAGACAACTGTTTCTTCAAAGTCTTGTACCGGTTACGCACTGTAACTTCAGTCACGCCAGCAGCTTCTGCAATGTCCTTCTGAGTCTTCTTCTCGTTATTCTGCAAGCAAGCAATATACAACGCGGCAGCAGCCAAACCCATAGGGTCTTTACCAGCAGCAGCACGTTTCCTACGCGCATCCCTGAGAATCTGAATCGCAGCCCCTTGAGTTTTACCTGAAATCCCAGTTCTCTCAGCAATCTTCGACACGTAAGTCAACGGATTAGCAATAGGCATATGCACATCAAGCTCACGCAACAAAAGTCTGTAACAACGAGCAACATCCTTCTTGTCAACAAGACTCGCCTCAGAAATCTCACGAAGAGTCCTAGGAGTACCACTTCCACGACAAGCCGCATACAACGCAGCAGCCGCAATAGCCGCAATTGACCTGCCACGAACCAACCCTTTGTCAAGAGCTTTACGGTAAATGACAGCAGCTTTTTCCTTTATTGGTGGCGGAATGTACACCTTATCAGAAAGACGGTCAAGTTCCGCCATGGCTTGAGCAAGGTTCCTGTCGATGGATGAGTGAACTCGCGATCGTATCTGCCACTTCCTCAAACGCCACATTTGCAACCTAGTGGAAAGGGGCAGTTTTCTTCCGAAGGCATCACGGTCAACTTGACTTATGGCTGTGGACAAGCCTTTGTCGTGAACTGAGTATGATGTGGGAACTCCCACACGGCTTCTTGACGCTTTCTCCTCTTGAGTGAAAGCACGCCATTCTGGTCCTTTATCCATCATCTGCTCGTAAATTACGAGACCACATCCTCCACAAACGGTTTCGCCAGTGTCATAATCGTGAACAAGGTTATCGCTACCACATTCTGGGCACTTATCAACTAAGCGTTGACGTGTTCTAGCTTCTTTTTTGCTCAATTTTTTACGCTCCATTTAATACTTGCATAGAACCGTCACCATATCCCTTTTACTTGAGAAAACAGTACATTCGGTCCGCGCAAACAAGCAGATGAACAGTTTTAATATATAAGCTTTACGGTTTTTGTAGTGTTATTCCATACATAATTTTTGAATATTAAAAAACAATACTGATTCCAATACTGATTCCAATACTAAAGAATCAATGTCAACTGCTCCAAAATTTTCAAAACAGCTCTGCACCCACATCACTTAACCAAAAACCACACGTCAAGCTATACACCTACATCACTGAACTGTTCTTCCATTGTTTATATTCTCTACAAGAACAGGCAAGTCAGTTATCGAAGTTATAATAAAATTGGCGCCACGCCTCATCAACTGATCTGCCTTGGATGCTCCCGCAGGCAAGCCAACAGCAATAGCTTTCAACTCCCTAGCGCTCTCCATGTCCACAACTCCGTCTCCAACAACCACCGCTTCCTCCGGTGTTACACCTAAAACCTTAAGCGCCGTTTCAAGATGCTCAGGATTAGGCTTAACAAAATTAACTTTATTTCTAGGAACCGTCACACCGAAGAAGTCGCCGAGTTTAAAGCGTTGCAGAATGTAATTTGCGGCTTTATCGCTGTTCAACGTGAACAAGCCGATTTTCAAATCCATTTGTTTTAAAGCCTTCAAAGTCTCGTATGCTCCAGGCAACAAGTCCGTGTTCGCAGCGGCTTCCAACTCGTACTTTTCAGCTATAGCTAACGCTTCGTTGCGAATTTCATCCATAGCTTCAACGGATTTTCCCGTGTTCTTCACGTATATCATGGTTTTCTTAAGCATGTCAAAGATGCTATCTTTCAAGGATAACACCGAAGCAGGGACGCCCACTCGCAGCAGGTAACTTCTAACTTCTCCTCTAAGTGCCTTGTAGTCTAAGTTGAAACTGGCAATAGTTCCGTCGAGGTCAAATATCACAGCTTTGATGCTTATTGAAGCCACACTCTCTTTTTCTTGCTGAAGTGAAGCGGTACACAACTTTCCCCGATGAATAATATACTTTGCGGTGAACTCCAACAGAAATCCGTTATGACAACCTTCAAAGCAGTCTCCACGGAATCATCCACCGTTCGAAGCGCCCTCTCAGAAACCATAACCCTTAACCTATGCGTCACCAAGCCGCTAACATCCACAGTTTTCTCGGCAATCAGCTTCCCCAATCGTTTTTGTCGGTATTTTTATAAGTAGAGTGGTTGAAGTAAAATTCCATGCAAGCTGAAATCGGCATAATCGGCGGAACTGGCCTCTACGACCCACAACTACTCAAGAACGTTAAGGAATTAACTATGGAGACGCCATACGGTGCTCCTTCTGACACAATCACTATAGGCGAGTTGGCAGGCAGGCTTGTTGCGTTTTTACCGCGACATGGAAAGAAACACACGATAAGACCGACAGACGTCAATTCTCGAGCCAATATTTTTGCTTTGAAGAAGCTCGGAGTTAAAAGGATTCTTGCGCCTTCAGCAGTTGGCTCGTTAAAGGAAGATTACAAGCCAGGCGACGTCGTGTTTGTTGACCAGTTTATTGACCGCACCACCAAGCGCGAGCAGTCGTTTTACACGGGCAATGAAGTGTGCCACATATCAGTGGCTGAACCTATGTGCCCTGAACTGAGGCAGACGCTTATAGCCATAGCCAAAGACATAGGTATCCGTGCCCACTCTACTGGAACTTACGTTTGTATTGAAGGACCACGCTTTTCAACTAAAGCTGAGTCGAAGCTTTTCAGAAGCTGGGAAGCAAACGTAATCGGCATGACGCTGGTTCCCGAGTGTGTTCTAGCACGCGAAGCTGAGTTATGCTACGCTTCAATATCAACCGTCACTGATTACGACGTATGGAAGGACCATGTTGTCAGCGCGGACGAGGTTGTAGCTACGATGAAGGCTAGTGTTGAAAAAGTTAAGCGTATAATATTGGAAGCAGTTACGCGTTTACCGAAAGAATGCTCTTGCGAATGTAAAACCGCGTTGAAGGGCGCGTTCCTGTAAAGGAGGAAACGGAAATGAGTAAAATTGAAAAATGCAAGTTAGACCTCAAATCAAAAATTCGAAGAATACCCGAGTTTAAAGGTGTAGTTTTTTGGGATATAACTCCGCTTCTGAAAGACAAAAAGTGCTTCAAGGAAAGCATACGGTTACTGGCTGACCATTACAGAGGCAAGGACATAGACGTTATTGTGTCGAATGAGGCTAGAGGTTTCATCGTTGGCGCCGCGTTAGCGTATGAGCTGGGGGTCGGTTTTGTTCCTGTAAGGAAAAAGGGGAAGCTACCGTTCAAGTGCGTGGATCTGACTTACAAGAAGGAGTATGAGTGTGACACGATAGAGGTTCACGAAGACGCTATCGAGCAAGGTCAAAAAGTTTTGTTAATTGATGATTTGCTAGCGACAGGCGGAACCATTAAAGCGAACATTGATTTGGTTGAGAAGCTGGGTGGGGAAGTGGTTGGAATAGGCTTTCTCATAGAACTGGGATATCTTGACGGGAGAAAAGCCATTGGAGACAAATATGAAATGTTCTCAATTATCCAATATGACACCACCAACGGGTGACTTTCAAGTCTCAAACTAGTTGCGAAATTGACAATTTACTGCGAAAGTGCCCACAGTGAAGGCTCAATTTTTCAAGTGGTTTAATAAAAAACATGCTCTTACAACAGCAAAAAAAACTTTGAAGCTCCATGCTTTTGCCTTTGAAAGCTTTTTTGTCATCAAGACACTATATCCAGAGTAAGGTTATGTTTAATGAAGCCAGAGCAAGTTAAAGCCGCAACTGAAGCTTTGAAAGAGCTGAGTGAAAGCTATGTTGACGTGATTGGTGCAGTGAAAAGTACTGGGAAAGTTGCTGCGGATACAAAGAAACTTTGGCGTCAAGGCAACAAGTCAAGACTAATAAAAATCGGGTTATCTTTAATTGTTTTTCCAGAACCTACGCCTATAAGCGAAACTATAGGTGCATGTTTCATAGCTGCTGGCGCAGTTCAAAAAGGCATCAAAAGCAGAGCTATCTATATGGAAGACATAAAGAAAACTTTCAAAAACACGTTGAAAGACGTGTTGGAGACTAATCAGTCTCTTAGAGTTTGACGAAACGCTTTTTTCATTTATTTGTAGTTCAAGTTAACAAAATTGTGGAAGTAGTGGAATTACTTTGCCAGCGTCGATGCGAAACTTGTTTTCTTCGCAAGGCTCGGCATTTTTACACTCGTTTCGACTTTCATTTGTGGTGTATTGTTTGTCCCGATTTTCTGGCAGAGTAGATTCAGCGAGTTTTCGGTGAAGTTAAGCATTGTTTGTCCTTCGTTTGTGAGTTTGTAGGTTTTTCTTGGTCTTTCGTTGTTCATGTTCCATTCACTGTTGACAAAGCCTTTCTTCTCTAACGTGGCTAGTAACGGGTAGATGGTGCTTGGCCCGAAGTAGACACCAAAGTTCTTACGAATTTGAGTGATTATTTGGTAGCCATGCATCGGTTGTGTGTTCAGGAACTGTAATACGATGAGGTCTAGTAGGCCTTTTGCGAGTTTTGCTTGAACTTCTTTTTGTATGTTGCCCATTTTTATCATTCCTTATTGTTCAACAGTTACTGTCTAATGCTGTTTCTCGAGTCTTTATACAGCATAAACGGCGATATAAAGGTTAATACATACGATGAGCATACCCGCGCATATACAAAAATGTGTTAAGTGACGCTAGAAACAACGCATTTCCATGCGCCCTCTTCAATTCAACCACGTTTTTCTTGAGAACAGCAACCGCAAAGTATCTGTTCAACACATCTACTAAAAAGTGAAATTTCATGGAAAAAAGGGATACTTCAACTATGAAGGTTGCAACAAGAACGCGCGCAAGCTGGCTACATAATCCTTGAAAAACAGAGTGCCCTTTTTCGGAGTGAACATGAACATGGGAACCCTCTTATGTACCGCCTTGATTATCTTGATTTCAACCAGTTTTGCTCCAATCCCAAACATCTGCTCCATTGCATCCACGAATTCTTCAGTTTTACATGGAATTTCTTGCTTACTGATTTTGAAAGACTTTTCTAGATGACGGTAGACTTCTAGCTTGTCCAAGTTTTCAAATGAACCGAGGCTGTCATCAATCGCCTCCATCATGGTGGCTTCAAACTTGTTTTCGCCTAGTTGCTGGTTTTTCCTGCTGAGCTGGAGTATGCAGGTTGTGTTCAGGTTTCCCGCTTTCGTCATCTTTTTCATCTCTTGTGTATTTGTGTTCAACTGTTGACGTGTTATACTTAACTACATATTGCATCGCAAGATTTAATATATAGGTTGTTTTGTAACGCGATATATTCCAAAACTCGATATATATCCGAAAACAGACACATGACAATCATTGAAGTGGCCTATAACAAGCCGACAAACCTGCCGAGCGCTAGGCAATTTTGAACGTTATGGGTGATGGATTGTGGTTAACTCCTTTCCAATCCGCATCACTTCTTTTACGAGAAACTCAAAGTCTTCGCGGCGGCTACGGTGATTGGTGTTTGCTACGCGCAGAACATACTTCCCTTTGATAACGGTGCCGCTTAAAACCGCTATGCCTTGTTCCTGCAACTCAATAACAATTTGCTTGTTAACCTCATCTAACTCGTCACCATCCACCCCAGCAGTAACATAACGAAAACAGACAACATTAAGTGTGACAGACGCCGAAAGCTCCAATTCAGGGGAAGCCTCAACAAGTTTCCCTAAGTATAAAGCCTGATCAATATTCTGCTGTATCACCCGAGCGTACTTGCTACTGCCATGTTCTTTCAGAGACATCCACGCCTTAAGCGCTCGGAAGCCACGAGAAAGCTGAAAACTGTAATCGCTAAACCACTGCAAGTCACCCCCACTCAAACCACGCCCACCTTCTCCATGAGCAAGATACTCGGGCATCAGGGAGAAAGCTTCACGATGCTGAGCTTCGTATCGCACAAGCACACAGCCGATCTCATAAGGCATATACATCCACTTATGCAAGTCCAGCGCCAGTGAGTCAGCCCGCTCAATCCCTACTACTTTGCGCCTTGCCTTGGGTGCCAAGGCAGCCCATGCACCAAATGCACCGTCAACGTGAAGCCACAAGTTTTCCTGTTGGCAAAGGTTAGCAAGCTCGTCGAGGTCGTCAATGCCCCCTGTGTTGGTTGTTCCCGCCGCTCCAACGACGCAGAACGGCAGACATCCATCTTTGCGGTCCTCGGCGATAGCTGCTTTCAACGTTTGAATGTCAATCTGGAAATAGTGGTTAACAGGTAAAAGGCGGAGCGCCTCGTTTCCCAGTCCAAGCAACTCGACGGCTTTCTGTATTGAGCTATGAACTTCTTGAGATGCGTAAAGCACCATCCTTTTAGTTGCAGATTGAAGGCCTTTACGGCGGAGATTAACACCTGCCTTTACGTTTCGGGCAACTGTTAAGCCTATTATGTTTGCAGCTGAACAACCACTGGTCAAAACTCCGCTCGCTGACGAGGGATACCTTAACATTTCTTTAATCCAGTCAATCACCTGTTTCTCAACGTGATTAGCAATGTGGTTGTCACCACCACCAGTGTTCGTGTTCATCGAGGCAGCCAGTAGTTCAGCAAAAGCTCCCATAACCGTTCCCGTTCCCAGTATCCAACCCCAGAAGCGAGGATGAATGTTACCCATCGGGTAAGGCAGTACTTTTTCCACAAACTCCTCATAAATTTCTTCTGGTGGCTGAGGCTGTTTCGGCACAGGTCCGCGGAAGCTTGCCTTGACCCTGTCGGGGACATGCTGCCATACAGGTCTCTCTCGAACGGTTTTCAGATAATCCACCATATCATCAAGCATCTTGTGACCTAACTTTCTCATAGATTCCCAATCATCTGGGTCAAGAGTTACCTCAAACCCAACCTTTTCATTCTCTCTCTTCACTAGAGCCTACCTCTATTTGCCTTCCTGTTTCACAGTGAATTGATTTGCTTCTATAATTTAATGGTAATTGTTCAAAAATGCCGCGGTACAAGTTTGAACCCCCGACAGCTATAGATGTCACTCGGATTCCTTTTTTCATTTCGATATGGAAATTGTGTAACTGTGATGAGTGTAGTTTTCTTTTTCCTCACAAACATTTCAAATTCAACGAAATTAGGGTTGAAAATTTGTTGAAAACCAAAGGCTTTTATTTTTCAGGAGGGTCCAGTTTTTGTGGAGGTGAAAGTTATTCCTGTTTTTGTAGTGCTTGGCAACTGGACTGACCAGGGGATACGAAAAATTACTGAAGCACCTAAACGAGATAAGTCAGTTCATGACATGGTTAATAAGGCTGGAGGCAAGATGCAAATTTTCTACACGATGGGTAAATATGATTTTGTGGCGATTATTGAAGTTCCTAAGGATGAAGATGCCATGGCGATTCTCCTATGCATATGCAGTATGGGAAATGCCCGGACAGTAACCATGAAAGCTTGGACAGAATCAGAAGCAGCAAAGTTGCTTACTGCTCCACACCCTTAATTCTCAAAAAATACGTGTCTCCTATTCCCCTTCTTTCTCTTAGCCATCATTCTAATGGCTTAGCTTGGAAAAAGAGTTTGTAGATGATTGTTTATTGAGGCTGATGCATTTATTCACATGTACTGTTGAAGCATATGGATGAGATCTTTGCTTTTCCAGTTTGCCAAAAGCCGTCAAAATGCCGAGGGCCGGGTTTGAACCGTTGACTATTGGAGATTTCACCCGCAAATTCCCCTTTTTTTGGTGGTTTTCGCAGAGTGGAAAGTTTCAGGAGGTGAATTGCATGACGCAAAATAACGCGAAATGTCCAAGCTGCGGTAGCCAAAGAGTATGGAAAGACGGCATTCGCTACAGTCGCGAAAAAGAATTGCAGAGGTATCTATGCAGAGACTGTGGTTATAGATTCTCATAATATCACCTGCACACCCTCCTCCTTTTTTCGTAGTTAAACTTTTGTTGTCATTTTCTTTCCAATTCCTATAAACCAAGAATTAAATTGCAAATCTTAGTTGATTAAGGTCTGTATTAAAAAATATTTTAGCTCAGCATAGAATCTTTATTGCATACTAAAGGATGGGATCAAAGTTGAATTGCTTATCTGGGCTTAGGGATCACTTGTTTGGGACTTACATCAACTCAAAATTACGGGGACATGGAAAAGTGATGGCCATGTCTTCCTATCGAATATGCTCGTGTTTCCAGAGATAAGAGGCTTACCTTAGTTCTTCATCGGGAAATGCCTTTAGTTAAAACATTGTGGATTTATGCGAATTGTAAGGATTTAAAAGAAGGAATACACAACCTTGCGGAACGAGAACGAATAAGAGAAGAAAATATTGGCTTTGTATCAATAGTAGACAAGAAGAGTCGTTGTAATGTAGTGAAGAGTATTCTACCGTCTATTGAAGCATTTGCAGAAGAAAAAGAGCTAATCCGAATAGTTAAGAGTTGAAATTGATTATTAAGACAAAAGGCTTATCTGAAACGGCAATATATAAGATATGATGTTAAAGCTAAAATTAAGGCTATGGTGAAAACTGTTGGGTTTCTTTAGAAAACAATACTTGGATATGTACGAAAAAGAATTCCAGAAACATGACAGAGAAAATAAGCAAATCGTAGTAAAACAATTAGATGACAGAGAAGCTATCGAAGTCTTTATTGAAATAGCATTAAATCATGGCTATACCTTAATGCAACAAAGCAGTGCAAATTCGGTTTTTTCTGGGCGACCAACAAGCATGTTAACATTCAAAAAGAACAATAGGAGCCCTTAAAGTAAAGTGTGGCTATGGCTTAAAAGTCTATTAATAATAGCTGTTGGAACAGTAATTTTTGGGCTTATACTATACGCTATTGGATTGCATCCTACAATTTCTATGTTGATACCCTTTACTTTTGGCTTGTTAGTGTGGTTAGCGTGGGAACTGCATCGTTGGGAAAAAAAGCGTGGATGGGGTTAAGCCTTTAGACTTTAGAATAGCGTAGCCCTGCTTCCTCTTAGAAAACAATATCAGGGAGACCGTGAAAGGACGGTTGTTCGATAGAAGCATGGTTGCCCTCTCATTTTCGGCTGAGCAGACCCCGCTTTTTTAGTTCAGGCGAGAGGTCAACAAAAGGTTTCGGAAAACGCTCATGGTACTCATCATAGTCTTTTTGCCGCAAGTATTTCATAATGAAACCCAGAGCGAAGTCATAAACAAGGTTGAAAAGACGAGCGGCTTCTTTGCTGTCAGAGTACAGTTTAGACACTGAGCGCAAAGCCGGATGCCTTGCGTCAAGAAGTAAAGGCTTACGTTTACCTGCTTTAATCTCTTTAAAGGCAGCCTCAAATTCGGCTAAATTGAATTTATCTCCAACGGGAACCTCCCATACCCTCATAATTCTGCCATCAACTAACTTTGCCTCATCGAAATGAGCATAAACGTTTCTCACTCTGTCTCTAAATCTATCCAAAAAAATTATGTCTTTTGACGCTATGAGATTGCAGCCATCTCCCGCTCGTTCGATTCGTCCTTTTAATCTCTTGAATCCCATTAATCTGTCAATGCATTGCCCATAGGGTTTTGTGAAATCTTTTCCTGTTTTAAGTCTAATCCTCTCTTTCATCAAAGCTTCTAAGAACACGCCCATCATAACTATTGAAGCGTTATATCTGCCGATAAGCAAAGTCTGGTAGCAGTCTTGGTAGAGCGCTTTTAGTCCAGGCTCAAATGTTAAAGTGCTTGGCAATTCAGGTCTCAATAAGGCGAAAAGGAAATCTGAGTTGTTTTTCCAGGTTTCTTGATAAGCGGCTAACTCTTGCTCCATCGCATCAACCAGCTAATAGTTAGCCTGAAAAAACTTATAAAACAATCAGGAG
>CAZINA010000047.1:9131-10514 GCA_964540545.1 uncultured Candidatus Bathyarchaeia archaeon | reverse complement strand
AGAATCCAAGAATCATCCTGTGACTCGCTAGTGTAAGCTAATTCTTCGCCGTCAAGGTAAACTTTTAACCCAGAAACGTCGCTTAGCAGCGCTTTCGAAACATATACGTTTACGTAGCCTGTTGTTCCATCATCGCCTTCAACGCGGAAGCTAAGCTCGCGGTTCGCTGAATCAAAAAACAGTTCTGTCAAGACGGAGTTTGTGGACACCGAAAAAGCGTTCTGTTCAAAACGTGTCACAGCAAAAGTAATAGTTGTGCTAACCGCTGGTCGAAACGCATCGCCATTCCAAATCGCTTTTAAGAGGTTGTTGCCAGTTACCTCAGGCATCCAGAGTGCTATGAATTCGCCGTTGCTCTCTGTGTTCACGGTTGTAAGGGCAACCCACGTTTGACCGTTGTCGAGGCTGTAGGAAAGCAAAATTGAAGCACCAGATACGCCTGCGCCGTCAGAGGTTAATCTTCCTGTGATATCCACCTTAAAGTTCGAAGAAGACGTAGAGCTAATGCATTCAAGAGTAAGCTGGCTTCCCTGTGTTGGCTGTGGTGTCGGCTCGGTTGTAGGCGAAGGCGTTGACGTCTGATAATCACCAATAGTTATGGTTTGTGTGCTGCTCCAACCGCTTGACTCACCAACAAAAACGTTACTATATTGATAGCAACTTGGCATGGTACGTGAGTAATACCCTATACGTGTCTCGACCTGGAAATCTAGTTTGCCCCTGATAGGGACATTTCTTAGTATCTCATATGCAGCGTCTCCTCCCAAAGGATACGAGATTATTGTATATGTAGCGTCTGAAGCGGCGAAGTGACTTAGGGTCGTCCAGCCTTCTTCAAAATGCCCTTTAACGCGAATATTGTAGGATAGGCTAGTAACGTTGCCATCTGCAAGGGTGTACGGAGTAAACGGCTGATTTTTTACTCTGACAACTATCGATTTGTTTTCAACATGATAACCATATTGGACTATCACGCTCTCTCCTGTGTATCGATCTACCGAATAAACTGGCGGGACATCATATGGATTAGCTTCATAATTCACAGTAAATTCTGGGACAATTGGCGTGGTGGCGGCTGAGGCCGGTGCGGCTTTAATTAAAACTAGGCTCGACAGTATCAAGCTGGCGAACAACAGCAGGGTTGCACGATTACTCAAACGGTTAATCATACTTGTTCCCTGCAATAACCGCAGCGTTTATGGGGTAAAAGCGTTTTTGTAAAGGTTTCTTGACAAAAGAAACCCTAATCACCAGTATTTTAGTCAATATTTCTTGACCAGTTTAGTCAATATTTCTTGACTAACCATCATATTTGCTGGTTTAGAGCTGATTTTTAAGCATTTAAAAAGTGTCTTAGCTTTTTTGGGTTAAACACGGCGAACC
>CAZINA010000047.1:0-9031 GCA_964540545.1 uncultured Candidatus Bathyarchaeia archaeon | reverse complement strand
GAGGCTTTCCTCTTCGTCTAAACCCTTAACCTTCAAGTTCACAGGTACGCCCTCGCAGAACCCGAAAAGCTCAGCAATCTTTCTCATGGCAATTTTCCTGCCGTCCACAAGTTCATCCTGCAAATGACGCAAAGACACGGTTGCGTAGACTCTTTTCGGCTGGAAAACACCCACGTCTATAATCAACTCGTTTTTTCCGATTTTTTGAATGTAACCTTTTAACGTTGAAGCCTTTTCCACGTTCTCGAAACTGTTTGGGCATAGCCCTACCTCTTGGATCACGTAGTTCGTGGCGATTCCCTCATCTTCACCTGAAAGCTCTACTTGCACCCAACCGTCAGCAACTGCACCAAAAATTTTTACCTCTACTTCCAAGCCGTCTAACGGATTTTCCAAGGCTTTACGAACTTTTTCCAACTGGTTATTATCGCTAATTTTCGTCAGCAAAGTCAACTTTGTCATGGGCAGTCGCCAATAAGACCTGTTATTTCATTGTAAAGTTTCTGCACTCTTTTCGCCGCCTCATACATCTTTTCTTCCGAAAGCTTCTCAATCGTTACTTCTATCGGGGCCCGTTTGCCTTTTTCAATCAGCTTATCAGCGTAAGAAACAACCTTTTCCTCGAGGGTAACGGGAACGTAAACGTCTTCTGGCCACCCAAACTTCTCGGCTTCGCTAGCGGTTATCCCGCCTCCCACATGCCGTTTAATTATAGAAACCACCGGGTCAGGCAAACCCGCAGACCTTGCGATTTCAGCTCCCACAACTGCATGGTGAACGCTATGAGTTTTTGAGCGTCCAATGTCATGCAGCAGCGCGCCTATTTCCACAAGCTCAAAATCAATTTTATAGCCTCTCTCCTTGAGGGTGCTTGCAGTCTCTAACGCAAGTTCAGTAACTGCCTTGCAATGGTTTATGACTTTCTCGGAACACTTGTTTTCACGGAGCAGCTGTAACGCTTGTTCCCTGGATGGAAGCGTTTCACTCACCCAGTTCTTTTCTCAGCTGCTCAACTTTCGCCGATAAATTTTCAACAAATTTTCCGTTTTCACAATGCATCAAAGGTTTGCCGCAGTTGGGACAATTAAAAACCAGTTCTACAGCTTCTTCAAACGGGATTCGTTTGCATCCCGGTGTGTTGCAACAGTAAAAATCATGGTTCTTTTCGTATGCTAGCCGAATGTCCAGTTTCTCAAGAACCCTGCGTTTCTGGCTTAGAATGAAGCCTTCAAGCTGGGTTGGCTGGAGTTTCCAGTGGAATATGAACCATCCAGTTTTAGGGTCACGGGTCCTCCTTAAACTTACGAGGGAATGGTCGTACAGCTTGTAGAGTATTCTGCGGACTATGTTCAGCCGGATTTCAGTGTTGTTTGCAATTTCGTCGTCCGTTATTTCATCTACAGTTTTTATAAACTCAATCAGCTTTACCGCTTCTTCCTCACCCATAGCCGTTGCAACTTTCATCAATGTTGCATCATCAATAGTTGATAACATGCTCTGCTTTCCTTTCCCTAGAAATAACCGTGATGCTACAATAAAACTCTTCTTAAAATTTCAGCAAAAATCAACATTCAACTATCGTTTTCTTGCCTCTTTCCTGAGGCACCACCTTTATCTTCGCTTTTTTAAACCCCTCAGCTAGCTCTTTTCCTTCAAAGAACCTGTCCAAGAAGACAGCGAGAGCTGCACACTCCGAGTGTGGTTGATTCCCGACAGCTACGTTGAAATCCGAAACTTCATCTGAAAAAAACGCTCCAGGCACCTTCTGACTTCCAACCAGCACCAGAACATCTTTCCCCGACTGCCGAATTTTATCCAGAACAGGGCTTGTTTGCACGTTCTCGCCGTAAACTGTTAAATGAACCACAATTCCGCCTTTGGCTTTCCAGTCTCTCACGGCGCTTTTCCATTTTTTACCCATTTCAAAAAAGAATTTTCCACCCCAGTTTTCTGTAACTTTCTCCACAGTTTCTTTAAGTTTCTTGTCTTCTATGTCTGAAAGCAGGAATCCTGAAGCGCCTAATGCTCGTGCTGTTAGGGCAACATGGCTTGTCAGCCTGGCGTCCCGTTGCGGACGGTGACCCCATCTCAACACAACAACCTGGATCTTTTCTTTTCTATTGGGTCTTGGGGATTGTTCTAAATTTTCCATCGAGTTCTTCAACCCGTTTTCTTACTTTTTCAGCGAATATAGGGTTTGCCTCAAAAGTTACTTGCACAGAGGCGCTCATGAACTTTGCTTCCTTCACGTCTGCGTTTTCGTGAACCCACGACATGAAAGGCATGGTTTCTTTGGTTAACGGAACAGTGAATGACGCTTGAATGCAATCTTCGAGTTTCTTCAGTATTTCCTGCTTCAGCAATTCAAGATTTGTCCGATGCAACGCCGATATAAGAATTGGATTCTTCGTTTTCGGTTTTAACTCTTCAAGCTTGTGCTTTGTTTCCGCTTCGTTTAGCAAGTCAATTTTGTTTAGCACAGTTATAACTGGTATGCCTAATGCGCCTATGCGCTCCATTGTTTCTATGCATATGCTGTTTTTCTTCTCGATTTTCTCTAGGGGTTCACTTAGGTCCAGCACCAGCAATATGAGGTCAGAGTAGATGGTTTCTTCAAGAGTTGACTTGAAAGCTTCTATCAAAGTTAAGGGTAACCGGTCTATGAAGCCTACGGTGTCTGTTAAAAGAAACTGGTTTTTCGAGATTTCCATGAGCCGCGTCTTGGTTGAAAGCGTCGTAAACAACGCTTTATCCACCCGTGTTGTCTCTTCCGTTAAAGCGTTAAACAATGAACTTTTCCCAGCGCTTGTGTACCCAGCTAAGGAAACAGATAGAAAGCCCAGTTCAACTCGTCTTTCGCGGTGCAAGAGCCGTTTCTCCCGGATTTTCCGGATTTTCCCTCGGATAGTTTGAATCTGCCTGTTCACAGCGTCATAGTAAACGTCTGCTTCATAGGCACCGAGCCCCATAAACCCGGGTTGTTCTTTCAACTTCGTCAGTCTTACACGTTCTTTAGCGTGAGCAAGTTCATACCTGAGCGTCGCAAGCTGAATCTGGAGTTTAGCCTCCGTCGTTGTGGCTCTTCTCGTGAAAATTTCAAGTATAAGCTTGAATCGGTCAATGGCTTCTACTCGCGTGACTTTTGCCAAATTATAAGATTGAACAGACTTCAATGAATTGTCAAAGAGAATTTTTTCCGCACCCGTTTCCTTGACAAGCTCAGCCAACTCTTCTACTTTTCCAGCACCTATCTGGTAGCGCGCGTCCGCATGTCTAAGCTGCTCTACTTTTGCGACAACAGTGTATCCAGCGGCTTCCGCGAGTTTTTTAAGTTCTATTAAACTTGATGGTTCATCCCTTTGTCGTCGCTGCACTATGATTGCTTTCGTTCCGTGTTTTCCTCCTCGCCTTTCTTGGTCAGCTGTATCAGGTCGCCTAAAGTTGTTCCCCGATTTGGCGATTTAGGAAAACCCTTTGAGACTTCTTCCTTTATTGGAACAAGCAACTTGATTTTCAAAACGTGCTCAAGCTTCGTGACAAGCTGGTTGTTAGGTGTCATCTTTCCAGTCTCAAGTTTGCTTAAAACAGACGCCTTTTCGTTTATTTTCTTACCAAGCTCCTCATGTGTAAGAGCCAGGTTTTCTCGCGCCTGCCGGATCTTCGAATCATAATCTTCAACTATCTCTTGAGTGGTATCCACTTTGGCTTTCGGCGGCTTCTTTCTCTGAACAAACGGCACAGGCACCAAAGGTTTCTTCAGAGCTCTCTGCTCGGCCTCTTCTTCTTCCCGGATTATCCTTCCATGTTTTGAACATTCAACGCATACTGTCAGCTTAGCGCCTTCAATTAATGCTCTGATTGGAGCGCCGTGGATTTTGCGTCCGCAAACTTCGCATCGCAACGATTTCTCACCTAGTTGTCTTTATTATACGGTAGTGTTTATAGTTGTCGAATCAAAACTGAAGGAACACTGGTGAAAAACACTTGACCAACGCGTTAAGCCGCATCAGAAGCACAGCGGACTACCAATTCGGAAAGGGCGTAGGTGTAAGGCTGTTTCCAGAAAACGTTGACATCACGTACTCGAAAGCCACTGGCAGGATACGGTACGTGCACCTAAACGGCGAAAGACTGGCAACGCTCCGTCCCACCGACGGCTTGCTTTCCCTAAGCATCACCGCCGCCCAGCTAGTTGCTGAAAACCGCAGCTCCGCTAAATGCTTCGTCACAGTGCAAAACGACGTTTCAGAGTTCATCGCTGACGGCCACGACGTTTTTGCCGTTCATGTTATCAAGGTCGATGACGAGGTCCGCGCTAAAGACGAAGTCATAATCCTCGACGAGGACCATCGCGTTCTAGCGGTTGGACGCGCCTTGCTGTCAAGTGCTGAGATGAAGTCTTTCAAAACTGGCGTCGCCGTCAAAGTTAGGCGCGGATGCACAAAAGAAAGTTAAGTATATGAATCCCTAATGCAGAATAGTTTGTGGAAGCGATTAGTATGCCTAGACGTATGAATCCTCGAGAACAAAGGCGCATGATGCAGCGCATGGGCATGAACATGGATTCTGTTCCTGATGTTGAACAAGTCATCATAAAAACCGGCAACAAGGATATAACAATTGAACAGCCTGAAGTGGCAATTCTTGAAATGCAGGGGCAAAAAATCTTTCAGGTTATCGGCGGAAAAGTAACGGAGAAAGCACCTGAACACACCGCTCCCAGTGCCTCTGAAGTTGCCGTGTCTGAGGCAGACGTGCAGCTTGTAGCTGACCAAACGGGCAAAAGCGTGGATGAAGCCCGAAAAGCCTTGGAAGAATGCGAAGGCGACCTAGCAAAGGCTATACTCCTGCTCCAGTCATAACACGACAGTACTTCACTGTTAAAATACTAGTATTCTCTAACGTGGCAAGCAACGGCTAGAGTAAGAAAAAGCCGAATTGGTAACGTGTTAATTTCCTTATAGCGCGCAAGTTGTAGCCAAAAGTAGGCTACCAGACCATTTTAAGGCATATTAATCGGATTTTTTGGAGCCGTTTAGCGCTAAGAGTTGTTTGAGGTCTTTTTTCATCAGGTTTATCCAGCCTTGTTCAAAATGGAAGGAAGCGTTATCGCTGATGACTCTGACTCTGCAGTCGCCTTTGCAGTCGGACTCTTTTTCGGGAATTTTCCCGCATTTTTCTTTGCACAGGTCGTTAACGTACTGGTTTATTCTGAGGTACAGTCTTTCCGGTTTGAACGTTGGCATGTATCCTTCTGAGATTCTTTGGATGTCGTTTTGCATTAATTCTTGTTTTGCGGCATCTGTGAACCTTTTGCCGAAGAGTACGCCTTTATCGTAATCTTCTTTCTCCATGGCTTCCAGCATTTTTCGGACGGAGTCTATTCCAACAAATCCAGATTTTGATTTTGATTCTACTATTCGTAACAGAACTTTCTCGTTTGATGCCGTATCAAGGGCGGTGATGTCTATTCCTTCATCCCCTTTTTCCCTATCTTCACAACTATAGTTCCGCATAGCCATGAATAATTCGGCTTCGTCTTTAATGCTTACTTTTATTCCCCCTTTTCTATGAAATTTAGTAGACGACAAATCTTAGCAAAACATAGTTATCGCCTATTAACCTAAAATTTTCACTCAATAACTCTATATATATTCTCATAACACTTAATATACTCTTCTATAAACAACCATGAAAAAGCGTTAATGTGATTCAAAATCTGTCTTAAGTATAAGGTTGAACGGATTAGCCTTGATTGTCTGACTTTTTATTTACTTTCTTCACGCGTTTTCGTTATTTTACGTGCAAACCTTTAAATCAGGTGGCAAGTTATACCAGCATCAATAATTGAAAATTTCTATTTTCAATTTTTAATCATAGGAAGGAGAGGTGATTTTACACGTCGGAAAAAAGACTGTTTGAAATTACATGTAATGAATGCGGCAAAAACGCCACAGTGCCTTTCAAGCCTAGAGAAGGCAAGCCTGTTTACTGTAGCACATGTTTCTCAAAACGAGCCTCAGAGAAAAGAGAACGTTCCAAACTGAACTTCAGTTTTGACTCAAAAAACGCTTGGGCAAGGCGAGACCGCGGTTTCAAAGGAAGAAAAGAGGAAGGTCCTGCAAGCATTTTCCAAAAATAATGGCTTTACAAAGCCATTGAACTCTGCACCCGCTTCCTCAACGACCTTGAAGGCAAGAACAAGGTGATTCTGGGTTTAGCCTTCAAGCTAAATACAGAAATATGCGTGACGCAGTTTCAATATCAACGCGTCCACCCGGTCGATTAGGAGTGCCTACTGCCACAAAAGTGACGTCACTATTCATTATTACTTCTTCCCTGTTCAGCTTTTTGCAGCTTGCCAGTCTTAACAGCTTCTTTATGATTTGTTTGTGTGGGAATGTTTATACGAAGTGGCTATTGCGTGCCAGTAGTTTTCGGGGGTTCCCACATCTAGTCGTATTTCGCTATTTCGCAGCTTCACTGCACGAACTTCAAATCCGTCGGTGATAAGTTGTTGTATAGCATCAGTTAGTTGGATTTCACCGCTTAAACCTGGTCGGGTTTTCTCCAATGCAGTTATGATTGAGGGGTTGAATATGTATATGGGCATTACCGCCAAGTTTGTTGGAGGTTTTTTCGGTTTCTCTATAACCCTTTTAACGATGATCCCGTTGTCACTTTCTTTGATTTCGGCTACACCGTGTTGTTCGGGTTTTTCTATTTCTTTTAGAAGTAAGGTTGCAGCGGGCTGATATTCATTGTGACTTTTCATCAGTCGTTCAAGAGGCATTTCATTGCGTGTAGGAAATATACAGGCATCACCAGCATGGACGAGGAAAGTTTCGTCTTTGACGTAAGGTTTAGCCATAAGAACTGCGTGACCGAAGCCTTTGGGTTCAGGTTGGTTTATCCACATTATTAAAGAATCTTCAAGCTTCTTATAGAATTGTTCTAACGAGGATGATAACTCGTCCTTTCCTTTATTATTTAATTGTTTAATGAAGTCAAGGTCAACAGTGAAGTGATCTTCTATAACTCTCTTACCCCGGCCTATGATGAAGCAGAAATCTCGAAAACCACTACCATGAAGTTGCTCAAAAACAATTTGAAGCAAAGGTTTGACGTTAAGACAAAGTTTATCATGATTTTTAGCGAATATCGGCAACATTTCCTTAGGCTGCTCTTTCGTCACAGTAAGCAAACGAGTGCCTATACCAGCAGCAGTAATTACAACTTTTCTAATCATAGTCGTACCTTATCAGATTTTGTCGGATTATCATGAATGACCTCAGTGAAGTCTTTTATGATGATTAACGCTTTAATCTTTCCAGTATAAAAAATCTTATGGTAAGGCATTTCAAAGACTCATCCAAACCTTGTCCAAAGACTAAGGCTGTTTCTACTACCATCTCACTTCTTCTATAAGTTATCTTCTCTGAAACGCACCGGAAAAACTGTATCCATTTAAGCTTGTTTGACCACATAAATTCATCGGTAGTATAGACTCTACGAAGAGGTAAGAGCGAAAAAAGCTATTGTAGCAAACGCAAATCAAGCTTAAGCATTGTAATGAGGCATCTTTTATTGAATAAACTTCGCGTGGGAATGATTACGTGTTGGTACAAAAATATTGCCATGTCAAATTACAGTGGGCACCCAAAAAGCGAACTGGAGAAACTGAATGTTGAGGTCGAAATAATAACCTCTCGTTGTCTATGCGAAAAAAGATACTGCGGCTGTTCTGATATCTTTCAAAGCGAATGTAGGTATGTTTCATGGCCAACCCTTCCGTTCTTTAGGATACAAAAAGAATTACAAATATTAGTTTGGTTTCCGCGGTTTCTCTACCAGCTATTGAGAGGCATGAAATACTTAAGTAAGTGCAAGGATTGCGATGTCATTCATTATCAGCAATGCCCTCCTTTCTCATTTGACATTCTCCCACTCATAGGGCTGCTTCTTGTTCCCACGCCAAAAGTTAAAATAGTTACAATTCATTCTCCTTTTCAATCTTTGCCTATATGGCTTTATCCATTTCTCAAGAAGGTGTATTCACGTGCGGATAAACTAATCGTTAATTCAAATGAACAAAAAAAGGCAGCAATCAAATTAGGGCTTTTGAATAGTCAAATCGAACTTGTCCAGCATGGAATATCCAAAACTGAGTACCTTGGTGTTAAGAGAAAGGATATTACCTTTTTTGGGGCTCCCACAGAGCGAAAGGGCTTTTTCACAATCCTAAAAGCTTTAAAGCTGTTGAGAGAGGAAGGCCGCGCACTTAATATTTCCATTTACGGAATCTACAGCGAAGGCGAAAAGGAGAAAGCAATTACCGCAGCTCAAAACATGGGTGTTGGCGACTTAATTCGTTGGAGGGGAAGAGTGCCTGAAGCTGAATTCGACAAAAAAATGCAAGAAAGCCTGTTCACGCTTGCGGTTTACACAATCCCAGTGCCTAGTAGTAGCATAATAACAAGGGCATTGGCAAATGTCACCCCTGTGATAGCATGCAAGGAAATTGGAGGAAGTGTAGAATACCTTGGAAACGCTGGAATAATTATTTATGCTGATGACCCGGTTGCACTAGCAAGGTCTATTAAAAGACTCTTAGATGATGAACCGCTACGAAGAGGTTTAACTAAACGCTGCATAGAAAGGGTTCAAAAACTCCTTTCGTGGGAAGAAGTAGCGAAAAGAGCGCTGAAAATTTACTTTGAAATAATGAAAAAACGGGAAATGCGGGTTCGCATGGTATAAGAGTAAGAAAGCGTGAAGATTGCGCGGACAATCGTGGATGCCAACGCTAAACTTGAACAGTTACTGTTAATTTTGGAGACAGCAACCAAACGTTTTATCTGACTACTGAACAAGGCAACATTACCGCCCCTGAGAACACTCAAACAAACGGGGTGGCCGTTTGAATCGCGTTTGGTGTTATAGTGATAGGTGTGGGCATCGCAGGTTATTTAAGGATGAGACATAGTGAGGGTAGTTCCTCAACAACATAATTGTTTAGCATCTCCTATAG
>CAZINA010000046.1:0-10625 GCA_964540545.1 uncultured Candidatus Bathyarchaeia archaeon | reverse complement strand
AAAGCTAACATTTTAAATAGTATGTTGCCACATGGTTTTGGCGAGAGAAGAACATGAAGTACGATTACGATGAACTGTTGAAGCGTGCGTGTTCACAGATGCCGGAGGTTTCGCTGAAACGCGAACGTTTAGAACTGCCGCGCTTATACATCACGATGGTGGGTATGCGGACTATAATTTCTAATTTCAAAGAGGTCGCCGATGTTTTGAACCGTGACCCCCAGCATATTCTGAAGTTTTTGACGCGGGAAATGGCTACTGCAGCCACGTTTAACGAGTCTAGAGCGGTGTTTCAAGGGAAATTTAAAAGGGACAGCTTTGAAAGACTCCTGCAGCGGTACATGGAAAACTTTGTAATTTGCCCTGTTTGCAAGCGTCCAGACACAAAAATCACAAAGGAGAAACGATTGTCATTTCTAATATGCAACGCATGCGGCGCAAAATCATCAATTAAGCAGCTGTGAGAGCGAACCTAAACTTGGAAGCCTACGTCAACCTAAAAAAAAGGGGCAGAAACGTGCTTTTAGCCATCTGCGACTGCAACTTGCTCGGCAGAACCCTACGCGAAGGAAAAATCGTTTTCCACGTGAAAGACGAATTCTACAACGGCGGCAAAGTCAGCATCGAAGAAGCAGTAGGCATGATCGAAAACTCAACAATCGTGAATTTGGTAGGCAAAAACTGCGTTGAAAAAGCAATATCCAAAGGATACGTCCACCCCGAAGCAGTACTGGAAATAAGCGGCGTACCCCACGCTCAGATTGTCAAACTTTAGCGCGGGGTCTAAAAGCCATAAGACGTTTTTGTCAGCAATTCACGGGTAATAACAAATCTTATTTAACGAGCGGCTTTACATCTACTTCTACAACCTTTCAGGACGAAAACAGCCATGAAGATAACTCTTTCCAAGCGCGTCTTGGCAGTGATTTTGGTATTTGTTCTTGTGCTCGCGGCTGTGAATACGTACCTGATTTTTGATTTGAGGCGAGCTTTGGAAGGTGCTGCGAACGATTCTCCGTACGACTATGTGGTTTTCCAAGATGAAGACGTGTATAAGGCGAAGAATCAGGGGAGTGGCTACGTGGAATTCACTTCAGATGACGCGGCAGTCGTCATTAGCCAGGCTGTTGCTGAAGGAAGCACTGTTTATGTTCAAGCGGGCAATTACACGTTAAGTTCAGACGTTCAAGTATACAACAAGAAAAACGCCGAAATAGTCGGCGACGGCGAAGCCGTACTAGTTAGCAACGGCAATGAGCTGATTGTGAAAGGCGACAATTATGCATTTTCACAGGATAACCTTGTTCAGGGTTTTACCTTGGTGAACGGCACTTTGAGAATTGAGAATTCTTTCGGAATAACTGTCTCAGATATGGCGTTTGTGAATTGCTCTACTGCACTTGAAGTCGCTAACACGGAAACTTGGAGCGAAGGCACAGAAATAGAGAATTGCCGCTTCTCACACTGCATAGAAAGCATAGTTTTCAGGACGCCGACAGCCAACGGTACGGGGTCTTATGCCAGCTCGCAAATAAGCCGCTGCTTCTTCAACATCATCAACGATTCAGTGGGCATAACAGTTGAGGAAGATGCGGAGTTCTCTGACAGCCAACTGCAGGACTTGAGAATGTGGATGGGCGAAAACGGTTACACACGCAACCAGACCGGCTTGCTGCTTGACGGTTCAATGCATCAAACTTTACTGTCCGGAGTAGTCTTCGAGTCATTCGCGGATTACCCAGACCAGATGTACGCAATATCACTGGGAGAAACATCAGTTACGCCTCCAAACTTGGGCGGAGTCAGCTTCCTAGGCAACTGGACAGCTAAAATTCAAAATCCCTTCGGCAAGTGGATCTCTGGAGACAGCGCCGTCTTCAAACAAGAAGACCTGAATATTCCCGTTGGTCTAAACGGGCAGTACGGAGAAACAACAGAGTTCCAGCTGAGACCAGACACGATTTCAACCTTTAAACCTGAAATCCAAGTTCAAGGCAGCTTCGCAGAAAACGAAACCATCACGGTCAGGTTCCGCCTAGAATTTCTCGACAACACAATCTCCAGAAGCGTTGAAAAAACCTTCACCAACAGCACCACCCTATGGCTAAGCGACGACGACATGCTACGAATGTTTCCCTCCCAAAGCATAATCTGGTCCATCTACATCGACGCCAAAGCCAGCTCAGCATCAACAGACGCAACCGTTCAAGTCAGCATTTACGGAGTAACCACGTAAAACTCTATTCATCGCCGTTTTCGTTAAGCAGCCGTTTCGGGTCAAGGATACGCTCTAACTCTTCAGGTTTAAACAGACCCTTCTCCAACGCAATCTCCTTCACCGACCGACCCTCCTCTAACGCCTGCTTGGCGATTTTAGCTGCCTCCAAGTAGCCTATGTGCGGCGACAGAAACGTTGCCAACGCAGGGTTCTTTTCCAAGTACTGAGCACATCGCTTCTCGTTCACGACTATGCCCTCAACACATTTCCTCCTGAACACAGGCAGGTAACTCGTCAAAATTCGGATAGAGAAGAGCATGTTGTGCATTATCACGGGCATCATAACGTTCAACTCCATCTGCCCAGCTTGCACAGCAAAAGACACCGTTAAATCATTGCCTACCACTTGAAACGCCACCATATCTAAGCATTCAGCCATGACAGGGTTCACTTTGCCAGGCATTATGGATGAGCCAGGCTGCACCGGCGGAAGCTCAATCTCAGCCAGCCCAGTTGTGGGTCCAGACGACAGCAACCGCAAGTCGTTCGCTATTCTGATGAGTTCCAACGCTAATTCTTTGAGGGCGCTGGAAACAGTCTGCACAGGACGGTAGCTTTGAAGTGCTTCAAACGCGTTCGCGGCTGGCTTCAACGGAAAACCGGTCATTTTCCCCAGCTCTGCTATGGCCAGGTGCTTGCACTTGGGGTGCGCGTTTGCTCCGGTTCCTGCGGCGGTGCCTCCCAACGCGAGCGCGTAAAGGTTTTTCTGGCGGTCCCTTAGCTGGTTGCAGGCGTTTCGCAGTGCTGACGCGTACGCGCTGAACTCTTGACCTATGGTTACGGGCACTGCGTCTTGCAGGTGAGTTCGCCCCGACTTCACTGTTTTCAGGTGTTTCCTGCTTTGTTTTTCGAAGGCGTCCGCGAGGCTGTCCAGCTCCTTAACCAGTGGCTGAAGCGCCAGCAAAACCGCGATGTGCGTGGCGGTAGGGAACGTGTCATTTGTGGATTGCCCCATGTTCACGTGGTCGTTAGGACCCACGCTCTTGTAGTCACCCTTCTTTTTTCCAAGAATCTCTAAGGCGCGGTTCGCCAAAACCTCGTTAACGTTCATGTTAAACGACGTGCCAGCCCCAGCTTGAAAAACATCCACTACAAACTGATCCAAAAGTTTGCCAGCGAGAACCTCATCGCAAGCCTGAACAATCGCCCGCTTACGCTCTGCATCGAGCCAGCCTACTTTCGCGTTGGCTAAAGCCGCAGCTTTCTTCACCATCACATAAGCCCTAATAAAAGGGAGGGGGGCTTTGATTCCGCTCACTGGAAAGTTCTCAGTAGCCCTCAAAGTTTGAATCCCATAATAAGCACTTTCAGGAATAGCCTTCTCGCCGAGAGGATCAACTTCTACCCGTGTTTTCATCAATTAATCTCCTTTTCTGCTTCAATGATAGCCTTTTTCTTCGCGGTCTTCAATATAGCGTGCACGGCTTTAATTTTCTTTGGGCGTTTACCCGTTTTGGTGAGAGATTTTCTTAAGCCGCTACTTGTTATTTTCAAGCATGTTTGAGATGTAACTTATGAAGGCTTAATTTTCTGGAGGGCTCTCTCAACTACCGCCGTTATTCTTTTTCGTCGGGTCTCATCTTTTTTGGCGCTGTTAACCCAGTAAACGTATTGTAACTTCGTCGAGTTTGAGAATTCATTAAAGTTGTTCCAAGCGGGTTCATTTTTCTTTAAGGCTTTCGCCAAGTCCTCTGGTATTGCAGGCGCCGTCTTCGAAGAGTATGCTGTATCCCATTTTCCATTTGATTTCGCTTCATTTATTTTTTTGAATCCTGCTGGCGTCATTTTTCCTTTTTGAATCATTTTTTCAGCCGTTTCCTTGTTGAGTTTTGACCAGATGCTGTTTTTCTTTCGTGGTGAGAATCTTTGGCGGAACCTGCTGGCGTCTATGCTCTGCATTTTGCTGTCTATCCAACCGTAGCAGATTGCTTCTTCTACAGCTTCCTGATACCGTAGTCCTTTTGGTTCAGAGTTTTTCTTGTAAATGATTACCCACACTTCTTTTTCGGAGGCGCCGTTTTCTTCAAGCCACCTGCGCCATTCTTCACGGTTTGTGAATTCTTGACCAGTTAGTTTGGACATCTCAAAGGAAAGATACTGAAGACTTTTCTATTAAAAATAACCCACGTTTACCAACTAGGTTGGCGTTTTGGATGAAAAACATTAAAATGAATCTAAATGGTTTTAAGGGACTATCCCTTATTGAGAAAAGAATTGGATTCCTATGAAACGAAAAGGATTTACGTTTAACATTTTCCTTTGCGGTGAGTTACGATGAATCTGCGATTACGAGTATCTAAAAACGAGGATGCGAGAGATTACTCTCAGGGGCGGTATATTCGGTTTGCCGTTGTTGACTTGGATAAGTCAAAGAATTACCCTGCGAATTATGTTTGTATGCTGCCGCTGCAGCCGAAAGCGAACGGTAAAGTGCACAACGTTTTTTCAGAGCTATTCGGAGAAGAAAGCTTAGAAATAGCTAAGCGACTGTTAAATAAGGCTTTAAAAACTGAAAGCGACCCCGAAATCAAAGTAGAGATTGAAAAACGTTTGAAACTGCTTGA
The DNA here is from genome assembly GCA_964540545.1 of uncultured Candidatus Bathyarchaeia archaeon. Lineage (GTDB taxonomy): Archaea > Thermoproteota > Bathyarchaeia > Bathyarchaeales > Bathycorpusculaceae > SG8-32-3. The sequence continues at coordinate 5,783 of CAZINA010000046.1, read as the reverse complement.
ACCTAAACCCCCTGTTAAAGTTAAATGTCGTATCTGCGGGAAATTCTTTGAGGTTGAACGGCGGAGATTCAAGCAAAGAATCTGCCAAGAATGCAGACAAAAAAGATACACTAGCCAAAAATGACTCATACAGGGATGGAAATCATGTTTGGGGATGTTTTGTGCAATAGTAGATTTCACCAGCGGCTTGTGTTATTCCCATAAGTTCAATTTCTTTTTCTGAGAGGAAATCAGCAGGTTTAATTATATTAACAAAAAAATTGGCTTCTTTAACCCTTTCACCAAAATCTTGGCCATAACGACGTACGTGGTCTTCTTGACCAAACAGGCGCAATCGCTCCATCGGGTCGGTAATTGTTGGGTCTTCAAAAGTTCGTTTTAAATTTGGTTTAATGGGAACAAGTATTATCGCCCACCCGTCAGATTTCAGGACACGATAAAATTCTTTTAATGCTTTTTTGTCGTCTGATACATGTTCTAAAACATGGCTACAGTAAATTACGTCAAATGTTTCGTTTGCAAAGTTAATGTCCGTAACGTCCATTTTCACTATTGCCCGAGGATTTTGCATATCAGCTGAAATATAATTTTTCCCTAAATGTTTTTTGAATAGATTTTCGAAACATGTCTCAGGGGCTACGTGTAACATTAATTTTGAACGTTCATCAAACAAATCAGTCATTCTCTTTAGGTAAAGCCAGACTAGTCGATGCCTCTCCAGCGATCCACAACGATAACAAAAAGCATTTTTTCTTTTAGGATTGCCACATGCTCCAAATTTTCTGAAAGATTCATTACAAATTGGACAATATTTACTGCTGCCTTTGTTCAAATAGTAAAGCATGAGGGCTTTTAATTTCGATAGACCTCTTTGTGTGATTCTTGCTATTTTAGTTCTTATTTTTTGTCGCCCTTTGATCTTTGTGTGATCCTGGAAATAAGGGATAACTGTGCTTTCGGTCCCTTTCAGGTTAACTTAAAGAATGGAGTTAAAATATTTAATATTTAAAATTCACTTGATGGTTACCTGATAACTCGACTGGGCTACAGAACAGTGTTTAATTTTCTTTTCCTTTGTTAGCTTTGCTGTGAATTAATACTACCACTCCCAAGAAAGCAAGAGCTATTGTCCACAGGTTAGGGTTATGCAGTGGACCTATTACTTCGTACCAGACGCTTGGGTTTGCGTGGTAGCCGCCTGTGAGGTAGTAGTAGAACACGTTGAAGATGAAGTAGCCTCCAAAAGCTATCAAAATGATGCCGACGCGTGTAAGATTAAGTTTTGTAGTTTGTTTTGTAATTGCGGGAAGAGTTGTTTTCAGCGCTGCTATGGTTAGTGCTAGTAAACCGAAAACGGTGAGACTGAAGCTTAACAGGTTGGCAGGTTGCAATACAAAGTCGAGTCCCCACCGCGGATAAACACCTGGGTAAGGAACTGTTTCAGCCATCCAGAACATGCAGTAAGTGAACCAGAAAACAACCAACATGTAGGCGACTGCGGTTGACGAAGCCCACTTGACAATTTCCTGTTGAGGCGCCTCTTGCTTGATGACGGCTCTTAGTTTAAGCAGGAGCGGGGGCACAACAAGGACGATTGCGAGGATTGGGAGTACCGTGCAGTAGAGGAGGAGCAGTTCTGGAGTGTGGCCAAAATAGAAGAGGTTTTCACTTGACAGGTTATAGGCGACTGCGGCGATTATCGAAGGAATCAAGGCTAAAAAGAATATGGCTTCGAAGAGCAATGCGGCGCTAGCACTTTTTCGTATTGTTGGCATTGCAGTGTCTTTTTTCCTCCAGTACAGGAAAGCAGCATAAAAAGCAAAGGCTCCGGCGACTGCGCGGCTGATTATTGAGATTGACCCAGTTACGCCTTCGCTGCCGTAGAAGAGAACCATCCACCACCACGGGTTCTGTGATAGCGAAGTGTAAATGTACTCGTTAGAAAGCATTCCTATACTGTCCCGCATGCCACTAGCCGCAAAGTAAACACCGTACGCAAAATAGACGGCAATGACAATCAAAACCCAAAAACTCAGGGAACCCATGTAATTCTCAAGAGTTTTCCCCATCAGACCACACCACAATGAATTGAATGGTCAAGCCTTATTTAGTTCTACTTAAGGAACAAAACGTTCCAGTTCTGGAACAGAAAATTGGTTGATTGATATTTACTGCGTATTGTCTGGCTCAACTTTGACGGTGACATGTGGTCCTTTTATTCCTGCTAGTGGTGGAAGGATGTGGGAAAGCAGTTGTTCTGCACTGCAAGAGCGTACTGTACCGTTTGCGCTAGTTTGAACCCAGCCTTCTTTTTCTTTTCTATATTTCTGCAACCATCTATCTTTAAACATGATGTAAATCGTGCATTCAGAATTCTTCATAACTGACCCTTCGCCGGAAAAAATATTAAAGCTTATCTCTGAAAAAGAGATAATCTCTCTTTGTCTTCTATCGTTTCGTCTCTGAAGTGTTCGTATTGTTATCTATTATCCAATTGTTCTTTTACTCTATAGCTTACAATTCTCTTTATCAGGTCAAATGGAATGGGTTTGTTTAAGGGAAATTTGACGGTGCCCTTTGTTACTTCATAAGGCGATAATTCTTTTTTGAATTTGTTAATTGCGGATGGAGTGGGGTAAAATCCAATATGGTTTTTGAATGCTGCGAAATGCACCAGAATGCCGTTTAATTTGAAGGTAGGTATTTGATAACTGATTGCTTCTTCAGCGTTTGGGGCTGAATCTCTGATTGCTTGCCGCAGTTCCTCCAAAATTTCCTTGACATCTGTGGGGAAAGCAGCAATGTATTCATCGATGGTTTCAAACTGTTTTTTAGATTTCAAGTTTACCGCCATTATTGGTATCCGCGTTAGATTTTTGGTTGTGTTCACTTATAAAGCGACCTATTTCAGGGTCTTCACGTCGAACTTGAGCAATACCTTCTGCGTGAAGGCATAGCAGGTAGGTTATTGGCGTTTAGTTAGTGGTAGAGCATTTTTAATTTGTATTTCAGATTCATAAGTGACATATTGTCATGCACATATAATGCTGTTGTAAAAAATTTGGGAAGAGGGTCTCAATTTTGATACTAAGTGCCCTGATTGTCGATGACGATCCGGGAGTGAGAAGAATGCTTTCTTCGATCATGGAGAATGAGGGCTACTCGGTTGAAGCTGTTGATAATGGCAGGGAAGCAATCAGAACCTGCGAGAGATTGCCTTTTGATGTTGCCCTTATCGATGTTAACCTGCCAGACGTGAAAGGAACTGAACTTCTCCGTAAAATGAAACAGTTACAACCCAAAATGGTCAAGATAATCATCACAGGACAGCCCTCAATTGAAAACGCTGTGAAGGCGCTCAACGAAAAATCTGACGGATTCATAACAAAACCTTTCGACCCACAAGAACTCCTAGCAATGATAAAAAAACTCATTGCTGAGAAACAAAACGACTATTTACAGATGTTAAAAGAAGTCCAAGACGCACAAAAGAACAATCCTTTCGTCAAGTACCAAAACCCAAACAGCTGGTAGCACTTCAGACGTTATTCAAACTCGCACAGATTATAGGGGTTAAGCGGGGCTGAAGCTAACTGCTGAGAACATTGAGGAGATTCTGAGGAGAATTACGCCTTTGCGTTTGTGTTTTGCACCATATGTCATAACAGGATGTTAGCTATTAACGAGAAGAGTTTCAGGTCTGAAAAAGCGGATACGTTCATGTTAAACGGTGCTATCAGGAAAGTTAACCTGATATGTATTATACTGTAACTCATACTCTGCAGACATAGGTAAACATGAGATGGGCACAGTCAAGAAAAATTGACTGATATTGATTCTGGTTTGGTCAAGAAACCTTGACAAAAACGCTTTTACAACAGAAAAAGCCCAGTTATTAAATGGGTTTGAGATGAACTACAGTTGGCTTTCGGACGAGGAAAAGAAACATGCCCTCGTTATAGCCCTTGGGATAACACTATTACTCTCGATAACAGTCACTTCTCTGCTTGTCAACTTGGCAAAGGCAAACCCAATCCTTACAATCCCCACCAGTCTTGGAAATAAACCTCCGGATTTAATCACGAAACCACCTACAACCTCAGTATTCGCACCAGAAAATCACACCCTATACGCCACAAATATCATCTCGCTCTCCATTAATGTGAGTGTCGGGGAATCAAGCACTGCTGACTCCATGTATATTGCTGAGGTCTGTTACAAGGCAGACTGGCAAACGAATAACACCTGCATTTACGAACGTAAACCGTATGCCGACAAATCCCCCTACATTGTGGAACCAGCAATTACCAAATTCTCTGAAACGTTGAGTTTGACGAGTATACCTGATGGGAACCATAGTTTTGTAGTTTATGCAAAGGAAAGAGGCACTTACTACAGCCACACTGATTCTTGGGGAAACGGATACTGCTGGGAATATTATTATGATTTTGAAATAGATGATTCCTCTTCAGTTTTCTTCACTATCGACACGACTTCTCCAAGCGTTTCGATTTTATCTTTAGAGAATAGAACTTACGAAACATCCGATATCCCGTTAAACTTCACAGTAAATGAGCCTGTTTCTCGGGTTTCATATAGCTTGGATGGACTGGATAACGTGACGGTTACTGGAAACACGACTTTAAATGGCTTACCTGTTGGAGGACACAACGTTACGGTTTACGCTCGCGACAAGGTAGGCAATGTCGGCGCCTCCGAAACCGTCTACTTCACCATATCAGACCCTTTTCCAATAGCACTAATCGCAAGTGTTTCTGCTGCGTCAGCAGCCATCATCGGCATCGGTCTGCTGTTCTACTTCAAGAAACGCAAACACTGAACACTGCTTGGGTTAACACTTTATTCATTTACGTTTTAATCGTAAAATATACAAAATTTATAAAAAACTACGATTAGAACAACATTTTTATATATAAGGGGGCTATAGAAAAAAATCACACGACAGTCAACTGAAGCTCTTGTTAGATTTCGAATCTTTCGATTATTTTGCTTTCTTCTGCTCCAGTTATCTCTGCAATAACGTGAAAGTACTGTTGAAGACCAGAATTTTCAATTCGCGGCTTCAGCAATTCATCTATCTGGAAAACCCCTGCGGAATTCGACATCGTAATCTTGATGGTTATCGGCTTTTTTCCACCCTCTACAACCTCTACCTTCTCAATTGAAAGCGCTGAAACCGCGTGAATATCCACTTTTCCCGCTTCAAAAGGAATCCTAGCCCTCCCAGATTCCATGTCCAACGCATCAGCTATGCTCACTATGCCAGCTTCCACAGTCAACGGTTCATTAGGATGCTCATGCGCCACAATCGCATGCATAACTTCAGAGCTAATTATCGCACGCTCCTCTGCAGAATAAATCGGAGTTAAACACCGTTCAATGAACTCAGAAGCAAGAAGCACACTGTACTTCTCATGATCATGCCTTATAACAACCATACCCAAATCATGAAAAATTGAACCCAAAACCACCACAACCTCCGCATCCTCATTCTTCATCCCGTAACACCTGACAATACTAGGCTTAACCTGCAAATCCATGAGAATACGCATCAGCTTCAACCCCAAGTTCGCAACAATCTTCACGTGTGTAGGACCATGATCCGTATAGCCCATACGATCAATAGCCATCACATTCGCACATTTCCAGTAAGTCTGCAACTTCACATCCTCCTTAACCCTGTCAATAACATGCTTCAGCTTAGCGTTACTCCGAAAAGGAATGTTAAAAACATACGACACTCAAACCAAACCTCACATCAA
>CAZINA010000045.1:0-10674 GCA_964540545.1 uncultured Candidatus Bathyarchaeia archaeon | reverse complement strand
TTTAGAAAATGGAGGAAAAAGTTTGCCACAGATAACTATCGAATACATGATCATGGTTCCAATGTTGATCCTTCAGATTTTCCTCTTTCCCATGACTGCGAGTTGGATCATGGACAATTGGGTGGAGTCACGGCAGACGCTTGCGCTGGAGGAAACAGCTAGCCATTTGGGGAGCTCTATACAGCAAGTATACTCCGCTTTGAATCATGATTCAATATCAACAGGCACTGTTCGGAGCCGCTTGGCGATTTCGCCTTTCATAGAAGGCTACGCGTACACTGGTAATGCATCATTAAGAGCGGCGGAGGCTAATTCCAGTCAGTTTCTAGACCTTACGCTCAACTTTGTGGGAGGCACTATAGAGGCAACTACGTCGATTACGTTGGGGTCGAACGTTATTTGGAACGCCAACTCGGATTTCATGAGCAACTCAACTAACGCTAACTTGGTTGCTGAAAAGATGTCTAACGATACTATTTTGATGTATTTTGAGGGAGACTAGTATACATGGTAAGCTCAGCAATAGACCACATGGTAGCAGTCACCGTTTTTCTAGCTGCGACTCTGCTTTTCATTGGTCTTTTTAATCAAACAATTCAGACTGCAGTTATCTACCAGCAACACAGAGCTACTGCTACAAAAGCCAGCGACCTACTTGATAACATGCTGTTAAATCCGGGCATTCCAATCAATTGGGGACAAAGTGATGATCTTCCCACAGGTTTTGGTTTACAAGACCCAGAGTTTACACAGTACAGGATTAGTTCTTTTTCCCTTATGCGCTTGACTTCTTCAAGTGGGACCTCAGTTTTTTATCCGAAGACTGGTGAGACTTACAGTAACATAACCATTGGAGACAAAAACTTTCTACTAGTGTCTAATACTAGTAGCCTTAATTACACTACAGCATTGAACCTTCTTGGAATTAGAAACCAGTATGGTTTTCAGCTTACTGTCAATCCGATAGTAACCGTTTCGATTACAGAAGATCAGGCTGCAAACCCATTGCGCTTATCCATTAATGCATATGGCACCGGGTTCCCGTTAGCGAATGCTCATGTGACTTACTGCATGATATCCGTTGATTTAAATGGAGGTGCTGAGGGTCACCCCGCTTACACTGTTGATTATGGAAATGCTACCACCAGCGACCAAGGCTCAGTCACTTTGGACTTCGCTGATGTGACAAGTAGCACTGCGAGCTATGCGTTCATTGCATATGTTCATGTTGGCGGTTTGGTTGGAGTTGGGTATCATGAACGTGTTTCTGCTCCAAATGAATACGTGATACCTTTTGTTGACAACCTGTCTGAAGGTAGGATCTTGATCGCACATAATTTTGACGTTGAATATTCTAATCCTCCAAGCTCTGAGGTAAAATATAATGCGTCTTTTGTTTACTTGGCAGAGGATTTCACCTTGCGTGAAATGCCTTTGGAGAACGCTTATGGTCACATCAACTCTGGTGAAGGCTTCCCTTATGGAGTCGTTAACATTCCCACAGATAATCCTGGAATCTTGATAGTTACTTACAAAAAAAGTGCAAGTGAAGGTGGACTAGTTATGATGCCTTGGGGTATTAGTTCTCTTGCTTTTCCTGTGGTTTTCGGGGGTGACCCAACGTCACAGGAGTGGGTTGCAACTGACATGCGCCAGGTCCTAGTTGGTGGTGTAGCTTATCAGGTGACAGTTGCGTTGTGGAGTTTAGAAGGTTATCAGGTGGACGGCTAAAACATGATGCGCACAATTGAAGTCTTAATAGTCATTATTATTATTACTGGCGCGTTCATAAGTGCGTCTTACTTTGCCGTTTTACCTTGGCCCAGACAGGTTTCGCCTGTAAATCTTAGGCGACTGTCCTTTACTACGTTGCAGGTCTTGGATTCAGACTACGATCTAAGTACAGCTACTTTTGAAACCGAGAATGATACACTTTGGAGTGAACTTCAGATTGCTCTTTCAGCTTCGCTGCCGCCTAACGTAGTATATAACCTCACAGTTTATGAAGTCAATAGTGCAGGTGGAGCTGAACTATACAATAACTTACTTACTATTACAAACACGGATACTTTAGGCTCAACTTCTGACGCTTCATCCTACTTAGCTGCTTCTTCAAACGTGACTTTCAACGTTATTCCTGAAAAGATAGGTGAAGAAAGTGGCGAAGGGACATTGTATATATTGAACTGCAGTGACGCAAACGGGTGGTGGATTACGGGCTATACCGCTCAGAGTTTGGCAGAAGATTTGTACACGCTTCTCTCGCCATACTTCGTAGACACAGTGATGGTGCAAAACACAGCAGAATTAGGGCAGATATTAGGTGGCACGCCCATAGCTGGTGAAACTCTGGAGAACGCCGTAATTATAAACACGTGCGGCGAAGCAGTGCCTATACCTACTGCTTATTGCACATCGCCTTATTCTGATAATTCGTATGCTCGTTATAGTTACTTCCTTGGGCAAAAAGTCAACGAGTATAATTGGACCTGGGCAAGCATTGTAGGTTACCCCTTTTACTACGTAAGTAATACGGCAGCTTTCCCGACTCAGCAGAATGATTGGGGTATTTACGGCATGATCAGGATTGCCCCAGCTGGAGTCAGAGCATTTTTGCAAGGTCTAGATAACCAAGCTTACGTTTATGACTCAAGTGGGGTTACTAGTGATGTCGGAGTTGTTACACTCACACCTGAAGCGATGTACTGTTGTAACTATTATGGAATTTATCCTTCAGAATATCAAACTTCAACGCGTGCATTGTCGAATTCGATACTGTCAAGCTACAATTTGGAAGTTGGACTTTACGTTTTCAATCCGGTCGGAAATTATATTCCTGGGGCTATATATCGTCACATCAGTGGGTCCACAAGTACTACTGGGTCGTTTTTGGCTCTGGGTTTAACGCGCACTCCTGATATTCGTCTAACAAGCGTTAGTCTTCTTACGTATTATCAGCCTAGACTTTATCGTTCTGAGTACACGAGTTATGGGACATCTAGGCTTGTTGTTTTACAACTTGGTTTGGTGGGGGCAGTATAAGAATGAGAAAGTTGAGGATTAATAGAAAAGGTCAGTTTTCAATTATCGCTGCTTTGCTTGTTGCGGTAGTTCTTATCGCTGCAGTGATGACCACTTATTCTGCTATTCGTTACAGTACCGTTGAGGATAATCCTCAGGTGTTAAGTGCTGTAGATGAAATAAATTTGGCTTTGAAACAGGTTGTCGGGTTCACGGTGGGCTATTACGGTTCAGTCTTGCAGGTTACTGGCAACACGTCGTATGCTAGACTTCTAGCCTCGAATTATCTTCAGAGTGGATTGGAAAACATTGGAGATATCAGGCCAGAATGGAGTGCATCGTTTGATGTTACTACTTTAGATTTGAGAACAGACTGGTTCTCGAACGCAAGTTACAGTTCAGGAAATCTGTCTGTCACATACAATTTAGATGGTATAGGTTTGTACAACATGACCTACTATGCCTCGTCCAGATTAGACGTGGAAATCTTAGAGTCCTCCCCTACACAAGCAGTTGTGAGTATAACTAAAGACGGCAGTGAACCTCTAGTTAACTTGGCAAAACAGAACCTGCACTTCTATCATTACCTTAATGAAACCTCAACATGGGAGCTCTTATCTCCGACTGTTGACCCTATAGTTTATGCAAACGGCACTTACCTAATTGATTTTCCTACGGGATTAGACCCTGACTCATACGTCATGAAAATTGAAGATAACAGAGGAATAATAGTTGTAGCATCATCTTTCAGTAGCTATACCGCCTCCATCATACGAAACAGCACATACACCGACGCGGACTACGTGGACCTAGACACTACAGATGTAGACTCTTCTGCTGACATTGGCACGCAGTCAAACTTTGCTGCCCAACAGTCCGCGCCAGACTCGGTATATGACACCTTGACCGAAGCCAACACTGGCGGCGGCACATCAAACATCACTCTTATCAATGGTGAATCTTTTGAGGGAAGTTGGCCTCCGTCAGGATGGTATGAAGATAGTCGTTGGAATAAGGAAAGCGATGAGGTAAAGGATGGTAGCTGGTCCGCGGATTTTGACGGCCGAAACTCTGGTAGATCAGGCTCCTTGGATACTCCGTCAATGGATTGCTCCGATGCAGAAACAATATACGTGGATTTCTGGTTTTATGATGCGGGTTGTGAAAACAACGAATTTCGGCTTTACTATTGGGATGGAAGCCACTGGGACTCGATTGTTCAATTGGGTGCGTATACTGAATACCAGTGGGTTCACTATCAACATGAAATTGACGAAAGCCAATACTTCATCGGAGATTTTCAAATAAGATTCAGTGCAAATGGTATTGACGGCGGCGAACATGCTTACGTTGATTTGGTGACAGTGACAAAAGAAGTAGATAGCAATAGTTACCAGTTGGATCTTGAAGAGCAGTTTACGAACGTGAACTACACGGATCCTGATCAGGACCTTTGCATTAAAGCGGGTTCATTAGGCTCAGAGGACTTGATGGTTGACGTTTGGACTGGCAGTGGATGGGATACCCTTACTTCGCTAACTGGACTAGTTAACGGGTGGAAAAACGTGTCCGTTTCTTCATACTTGACTTCAGCAACGCTTACAATAAGATTTAGAGGAAGCAACGAAGGTTCAGATTCTGTTCAAGATTCTTGGGAAATAGACTCTGTGTTGCTAGGTCCTCAGCCTGATCTTAGCATGCTTTTGTCACAGGAGGATTCAACAATAGTTGTAGAATGGTTACAGAATGGTACTATGCGGTTTCTAGGTGAGAATTTGGAAATGACGACCGAGGCAAAAGCTATACCGCCTGTTTCTGTTAAGGCTTTGCATTTGAACCAAACTATAAATGGCGTGAATCAGGAAGTTCCTTTCCAAGTAGAGGACTGGGCATCAGGATATAGAATCCCGTTGGGCTTATCAAGCAACTCCACTGTTTTCGGCAGCAGCCAAATGATAGTGTTTCTATTAGATAGCAGTGTATCCGAATTTAAGTTATGGTGGAATGGAAGCGACGAAGCAATTCAAACACCATTAGCCTACACAAACCAATACTTCACTGACAATCCTAATAGTGATGAGTTGAGCAACGGAATAATACGTCTCGATATTGGAAGTTTCAGCGTAACCTCAACAGTCCTCGGCACCAGCACATCTAGCACAGCAACTTTCATGCGTATCAACGGAGAAGACAGCGTTTATGGCGCTGGAGCCGCCTACGTCATATATGATGGTGTAGTCAGAGACATCATACAGCAAGAAGCCGAATGGTCAAGCGGCGCAGTTAACTGTCCAAACGTCTACGCCAACATCGTGGTTACGTTGCCCGCTAATGTGACCTACTACACTTATCAACTACGGCTAATGTTCATAAATTCAGCACAATCAAGAACAATCACTGACTTATGCCCCATCAGCTTAACGACTTCAGTCAGCTCAATAACAGCACAAACCGAGAACGGCACATCGAACGGCTTCCCAATAGTAACAGCAGGCTCAGGCACCTTCTATGACTACACAGGCAGTTACTTCCCACATCACTGGAGCCAAATGATCTCAAGTGGCACAAGAGGCACAGGAATAATGTTCACTGACAACTCAAACATGCATCTATACACATTTGATCCCATCGCTGGAAACACTGTCGGCGCTATTGAAGCAATCCCATCTTCTAGGACCATTGAACTGCTCCCTGTTGGACTTAACTCAGTAAGCTTTACCACTCCATTGGACGTAATCTGGAAAGGCGCAGTAGTAACATTCGATGATACAATTCCCATCTACAAACTAGACGGCAGCAACCCAACCGGCTTATGGATACTCGCCGAATACCCACCAACAATAAACGTATTCTCCGAAAGCTAAACCACCCAACACAAACACCAACCCCCCAATTCAAACTATATAAAAGGGGGCTAAGATTTTTCCCAAGCATAAAACCCAAAAATTCAGTACTCACAACAAATGAAAAGCCATCCAACCGGTTCCAGTTTTCTTTTCCATGTTTTTCGTTCAGGTTCCGAATATTTTAGTTCTGAACTATTTTACTTCCGAATATTTTAGAATGCAGATTCGCGCTTCATACATCTTATATACAAAAAATGAGGAATCCATAGCCAAATAAAAGGTGTACGAAAAAAATGTCAAATAAAAAGATTCTGAACTCCAAGAAAGCCATATCGCCCATACTTGCCACGTTGCTTCTAATAGTCATCGCAGTCGCAGCCATAGTCGTAACCTACGCGTGGATAACAACCTACATGGGCAGCGCAACATCACAAGCAGGAGTTTTACTCTACAAGGAAAACGTGCGTTTTGACTCAACCGCAAGCACAACAGAAATCACCGTTGGCAACTCAGGAACTGAAGACACCCGAATCGTAAGAATTTGGCTTGGCGACTCCTCTGCAAACATGACAGACGTAACCAGCTACACAGACGTAACAGGTTCAGGCACAGCGCTTAATGCAGGCAGCACAGCCACAATAACAATTGACTGGCCAAACGACATAGACAGCACATGGACAGCAGGAGACAACTACTACTTCAGGATAGTGCCAAATCCGGGACAATTCTTGGAATTCCAAGAGCAAGCCCCACAATAACTCTCTTTCCCTTTCCTACAGCCGACGACGAAAGTGAGGACAAAACTTTATTATCAGAAAGCAGAAACCACTTAAGCCACGTCTGAAAACTCTGAGGATGACTTCAGCTTGCAAACAATCTTCATCGCCGTAAAAGTAACTCTTTCCCTAGTCTTTCTTTTCTACGCCTCATGGAGCGACCACAAAACCAGAGAAGTAAGCAACCGCGTTTGGGCGGTTTACGCGCCCATCGCTCTTTTTCTATCCCTCACTGAACTACTACTATACGAACCCACGAAACTGCCTTTTTATGGCCTAAGCTTCGGCGTAACCGCAGCCTTTGCCCTGCTCTTGTTCTATTCTGGCGGATTCGGAGGTGCAGACTCTAAAGCGCTGATGTGCATCGCTCTTGCTCTGCCCTTCTCTACAGAAATGCTATTCACGCCACTTCTCGCCACAGGAGTTTCACCTCTTGCACAGAACCTCTTTCCCTTAACGATTTTCAGCAACTCCGTTCTATTTGCAGCAGCAAGCGGGCTTTACATGCTTTTACGCAACTTAATTAAGCGTGCAGCAACTGGGAAAAAACTCTTTGAAGGAACCCTCACCAGTGAGTCCATTGGAAAAAAACTAATTGTCCTCATAACCGGATATAAAGTCCCAATAGCCAAATTAAAGGAAAAATGGCACGTTTACCCCATGGAAGACGTAAACGATGACGGCGAAAACCCGCTTAACCGAAAACTTGTTGTCGTACCAAGAGATGAAGGAAGAGACGAAATAGTTGAACGCCTCTCCAACGCTGTCGACACCGGAAAAATCAGTGATTCCGTTTGGGCAACGCCAGGATTACCCATGCTTATATTCGTAACAATCGGTTTGGTTGTCGCCTTGATCTTTGGAGACATAGTCTGGATACTAGTCAGCTACATCATAGGCTAAACTCGGCGACTACTACTTCCAAAATTCTTGCTACGCTTTGAATAAGAGATTGACGCAGTTAACATAAGCACTGAGCCAAAACCAACAAACGTGAGAGCTTGTATCCTGTAAGGATAACTGCTTGCATCCAAACTAAACGTAAGGCTTTCACTGGATGGCTGATAAGAATAGAAAAACGCGCTCAAAGCAAAAAGCGCAATAGCCACCACCAACAAGCACATTTCAGCTTTAAACTTCGAATTGATCCCCTCCGATGTTCAATCTTTGTATTGTTCCGAGTCAACTTCAAACGTATAATAAAAAGGTTATTTTAGCTTTTTGGAAAATACACCTTAAAGGCACCTTTTTTTGTTGTTAGCTGACTACAAAAATGAATTAATGTACTTACTGAAAGAAAAACAGGAAAATCCTGACTCGGTTATGATGTTTAATTTCGGCACTTAGTAGTCTGTTCCAGGGTATTTTTTCAGCTAAATTGTTTTAAGCGGATTAGCCTTTTAACCATAGAAGTATTCAAACTATTAGGGGATTCAAATTGGCTCGGCTGTTTGGAAGTTCTGGAGTACGCGGATTAGTTAACAGTTTCCTAACACCATCGTTAGCTTGCAAAGTGGGTTTAGCTGTGGCGTCACATGTCAAAGCGGGTAAAGCGCTTGTAGCTAGGGACACGCGAGTTTCTGGTTCAATGATTGAGGATGCACTGGTTTCCGGGTTGCTTGCCGGTGGTGTGCAGGTGTCTTTGGTGGGTGCTGTACCCACTCCTGTTTTGGCTTATGCAACTATGAGGTTGAAGGCGGATGTTGGGTTCATGCTTACTGCGTCTCATAATCCACCTCAGTACAATGGCATAAAAATTTTCGACGGTGCCAGTTTGTCATATACTGATGAAAGCCAAAGCACCGTGGAGAAGATGATTACGGAAAACAATTACACAATGGCGGATTGGCGTGAAATCAGCACAGTTTCTAATGTTGATGTCAGGCATCTTTACTTCAAAATGGTACGTGAAGCTGCACCCTTGCGTAAAGAATGGCGTGTTGTTGTGGACCCTGGCTGCGGCGCCACGTATGATGTAGGTCCCACATTGCTGAGAGATGCCGGTTGCCACGTAACCGCCTTGAATGCGCAGCCTGACGGTTTCTTTCCAGCACGGCGTTCCGAGCCTACTGCTGAATCCCTAAAGGATTTAATGCAAGTCGTAAAAGCAGTTGATGCCGATGTTGGGATAGCGTTTGACGGAGACGGTGACCGTGTGGCCTTCATTGACGAGAAAGGCAGCTTTGTTGATTTTGACCGTTCGCTTGCGGCTTATGCTGCTTACTCTTTGAACCGTGCTGGTGACGGAACCGTGGTTACAAATGTTGAGGCGTCTATGTGTGTGGAGACTATGGCTGAAAAGTTTGGTGGCAAGGTTGTTCGAACTAGGGTCGGTGACGTTTACGTTTCGGAAGCCATAAAGCGTTATAATGCTGTTTTCGGTGGAGAGCCCTGCGGCGCTTGGGTGCATCCGGGTGTTCATTATTGTCCTGATGGTCCGTTTTCTGCGGTTTTGCTTTTGAAGGCTTTGGAGGAGGAAGACAAGAGTTTACGCGAGTTTGTTGCTGAAGTGCCTGAGTATGTGACTCTGCGTGAGAACTTGGATTGCGGTAACGACTTGAAGCATCAGGTGGTTGCATGCATCGAGAAGGTTGCAAGGTCTGCGTTTCCCGAGTACACGGATTTTTCGACTGTTGATGGTGTTAGGTTAGCGCTTAAGAAGGGTTGGCTTTTGATTAGGGCGTCTGGAACTGAGCCTCTTATTCGGGTGACTGTTGAGGGTGAATCATTAAAAGCTGCAAAGGACATAATGAGCAGAGGAATAGTTTTAGTTAAAGAACAGATTGAGGAGTTGAAGAAATGAAAGCTGTTGTGTTAGCTGCTGGTGAAGGTGCTAGACTTCAACCAATCACGGCGACTAGGCCGAAGCATCTTATAGAGGTGGGTGGGAAACCTATTTTGGAGTATTGTTTGGAAGCGTTAAAGTTTTCTGGAATAACTGAAGTCGTTGTTGTGACGCACTATAAGGGTGAAGCTATTCGCCAGTATTTCGGTGATGGCGAAAGCTTTGGGTTGAAGATTGTTTATGTTGAGCAGGCTGAGATGCTTGGAACGGGTAACGCTGTGAGTGTTGTTGAGTCGTATGTTGATGGCGATTTTGTTCTTGTTTATGGTGACTTGCTGTTTGCACGGGAAGCTGTGGCTGATGTTGTTCGCTTGTATGAGGCGGAGAAGCCTGCTGCTGTTATGGCTGTGGTTCCTGTGGAGAAGCCGGAAAGCTACGGTGTGGTGGAGCTTGAAAATGAGGAGTTAATCAAGCGTATAGTTGAAAAACCAGGTGCTGGGGAAGCGCCGTCAAACTTAGCTAATGCCGGGTTTTACGTGTTTTCAGAAGAGATTTTCGGTAAGGTAAAGCAGACGAAAGCTTCAGTTCGTGGTGAATGGGAACTCACTGATGCGGTTTCGCTTCTCATCGACGATGGTAAAGCAGTGTTGGCTTCTAAGGTTTTGAAGGATGATTGGTTTGATGTGGGGAGGCCATGGGATTTGCTTGAGGCGAACAGTTGGGCGCTTAAGCGTATGGAGCATAATGTTTATGGTGCTGTGGAGGAGGGTGCTCACTTGGTGGGTCCTGTGACGGTTGCGGAAACCGCGCGGATACGTTCTGGAGCGTACATTGAAGGTCCATGTGTCATCGGTGGAGGCAGCGATATTGGTCCGAACTGTTACATTCGTCCATGTACGAGTGTTGGCAAAAACGTGCGTGTGGGTAATGCTTGCGAGGTTAAAAACAGCATTGTGATGGATGGGACGCATGTTGGTCACTTGTCTTATGTGGGCGACAGTATACTTTGTGAACGGTGTAACTTGGCGGCTGGCACTGTTACGGCTAATCTTCGGTTGGATGATGGGCACGTGAAGATGCGTGTGAAAGGCAAAGTTGTTGATAGTGGAAGAAGGAAGCTCGGGGCGATTCTGGGTGACGGTGTTAAAACGGGGATAAACGCGCTTTTCATGCCTGGCGTGAAGGTGGGAGCTAACAGTTGGATAGGAGCAAACTATACGGTTCACAGGGATGTGCCAGCGGATAC
>CAZINA010000044.1:0-11112 GCA_964540545.1 uncultured Candidatus Bathyarchaeia archaeon | reverse complement strand
TAGATAAAAACTTGGAAAAACCGTTTGAACGTTACATGGTGGCGCGGCTTGTCTCAATCTTATATGAGGAAACAAAAGATTACTCGTTAGAACCCGAATTTGAGTCTAAACTTCGACAGCTTGCAAGACAAAAACCGAAAAAGGCGGATGGAGACTAAAACACAACTCCCAATAAACTCCATTTATCAACGCGCTGCCTGAGGGGCTTTAACATGGAAAGCCATAGAAAGGTTCCTGAGTTTAAAGGCCGTTTCCTCGGCATCACCGTTTTAGTAGCCGTCCAATTCATCATTGGCTTCATCCACGTGATTTTTGGTTTCGCCCTGCTTTCCGGCAGCTTCTCCATTGCTGTCCTCTCAGTGACGCCGCTGGTTTACAGCGTTTACACCGCAGCCTACGGATTATTGACGTTACTGTTCACCTATCTGGTTTGGACAGGCAAACGTTTAGGGTGGATTGGCACAGTAGCCATCTTCTTATTGGTTATTTTCTTTTGGTGAAGTAGATTAGCAAGCCGAACGGTGCGCCGAGGATCACTGCTACGATGATCACGCCTAAGATTGTGTTGACCAGTTCAGGATTTGCAGGGGGATAGGTTGGCGTCTGACCCTCGCTGATGGTTATGGTTTGTGTGTTGCTCCAACCGCTTGTCTCTCCTTCGAAAACGTCATAAGAATGAGTTGAAGTAACACGGTGCTGAATAAAGCCTATCATTGCTTCCACTTGGAAGTCTATTTGAGCATTAGGCGGAAAAGTTGCGGAAATTACCTGTGTAGTCAGTGTTAACCCTTCTGTGGATGAGTACTCTCCTTGACAAGAGAACACTGTTTCAGCTCCAGAATCACGACTAAGAAAACCATCGCTTGAATGGCAAACTACATGCCATTCTTCTTCGGAGTGTCCTTTCCAGCGGATGTTATAGTAAAACCCTGCAGTGTAACCATTTTCTATTTCAAGGAGCGTGAAGGCTACGTTCTTAATTCTTATTTCTATTGTTCTTGCTTCTATGTGTTGGCTTGGATGAGTTACTGTTTGTCCCGTATAGGGATCCGTTGTATTAGTGGAAGGGGTGACGTAGGAGGAATCGACAAGGGTAACGTTGAATTCTGGGACAGAGGGCTTGGGTATGCCATTAACATCTGTGGAAGCTTGAACTGTGCCAAAATGCGTGGCGCTTGCTAAAAATAGTCCGGCAAACAGGGTGGCTGTCAAGAACGCGCTCAGGAGAGACTTCTTATTCATAGTACAATCCTCTATCTTAAGACAACCTATATTTATTAAATAAAGACTTCTGTAAAGATTCCTTGACGCAAATTTTCTTGACCAAACAAACCCAAGGCTTAGTCAAGGTTTCTTGACAAAGTAATCTAGACGCTCAAAAACTAGTGTTTGCGTTTCTTGAAGTATACAAGTAGACCTACGCCAACAGCAGAGGCTGCTCCAGTAGACGCTAAAACTAACGGTACTGGTAAAGGCTCTGTAATGGTGAAGTAGAATATTTCAGAAGCGCCCATGTTTCCAACAGCATCTTCAACATAAACAGTCACGTTATGAGAACCGAAAGGTAAGTCTCCCAAAACAGCAGCATCAGTAATTGTCACGTTTGCTTGGTTATCTAAACTGTAGCCAACCCAACTTGCTTCTTCATCAACAGTGAAACTAAGCAGCCTATCACCTGAGTCTGTGTTATCTAACGAGAGGTTGCTGACCTTTGGAGCCGTAGTATCTACATAAAAAATGATTGTTTGTCCTGTTGAATAATAATTAGTTTGTTCATACCTAGGGTCTACTCCAGGTGTGGGATTTGCAGTTACATATACTCTTAACTTATGCTGGCCTTCAGAAATGCTATGCAGGGTTATATTACCCTCAAAATATTTCAAATCAGAGTTATCAATGGAATCTAAGGAATAATAGGACCAAAGAATCTCTTTTTCTATTGTGTAAGTTAATTGTACTTCTCTAGTATTGTAGGTTGTTTGATTTACAGGTGAAACTATAACTGGTGTTAAGGGCGCGTAAGGATTTGGTAGTGTTGTATCCACAGTTATTGATCTATAAAAAAGAGATTTAATTGTTCCATCAGAATATTGAGCGAAAACTGCTATTCTGTGAGTACCATCAGTCAAGTTTTCTAGAGTCTTATGAACTGTAATTGTATTAACTGTATACGTCTTCCAGTTAGGATAATACTTCTCATAATTAACATGATGGTCTTCTGTGCCGCGGGTGAAGGTCAATGGGGAATTAGCTTTGTTATCTAACGTGTAAAAAAAGGAATCAATTTGTGCCGTTTTCTCATCAAGAATAATTTTAAAGGAAATTTCAACATTTGGCTCCCAATAAACGTCGTCAGGTTCTGGAGAGTAAACATAGAGTCCAGGACTAAAAGTATAGGGATTTGCTTTCACAGCGCCATTTTGAGCTAACGGTGCCATTAAGCAGGCTGTCACTAGAATAGCAGTTGCTATAACTGGCCATCTCATAGTAACCAATAGTTCAGCACCAAATAATGCTAGCTTGTTTCAGCTGTAAAAGCGTTTTCGTAAAGAAAAATTGACACAAAGAATCTTGACAAGCTCGTTTTTCATCTATTTAGGCTTCTTAAAGGATAGTCTCGTCTTAAACGTCTCCATAACGGTTTTGAGATAACCCTAAAGGCAGCATTTAATTTTTATCCTGACGGCAAGGTCGCTGGCAATTAATTGAAGTGTATGTTAATTCTGGATTTGCCTCTGTTTGGGTAAAAATTTTGGTGAGATTAGGGTAAGATTGGGGTTTAATCTTGAAATATCATAAAATATGTTTTGAGCGAATTTTGTTTTAAAAAAAGGAAGGTGAATAAATGAATAAGAAAATTGTGGCGCTGACTCTGCTCACACTTACGGCTTTAGCAGCGGTGATAGGCGGGCTCATTATGACGACGCAGGCAACGGTAACAAATTCAACTACCACAGACACGACTACAATAACCCCGACTGACCAAAACCGCTTTTCTATGGAGGGCATGGGTAAAGGAGGACATGGAGGCCACGGAGGATGTATGGGAGGCATGGGTAACATCGAAGTGAGCTCTGAGTACACTGAGAGCGTGAACGCAATACTCGACGCTGACACTGACGTGCAGGACTTGATTTCCGAAGGCTACAATGTGACATCAATTAAACCGATAATCAAGAGCGTAGTCGAGGCTGACGGTACGGTTACAACGAAAGCGACAACAGCAATAGTGTTCCTCGAAAACGGGCCATCAGGCCATGCAACTGTTAGCGTGGACGTAGAAAACGCAGAAGTCATGCAGATAGTCATAATCACCAGAACAGTGATCGACAAGACAAGCAGCTAAAACCGACAACAAATAGGAGAAGCAAGGAATACCTCGAAGGAAGCTCTTTTCAACTTCCCTCCATTCCACATTTTTATTATGCTTTAACCCTTTCCTTTCCGTGCTCCCAGCGCAATTTCTTGGTCCCCTTTTGCCGTGTCGGAATATGTGTGTATTACAAATTAATGTCCTCTGAGCAAATGATGTTAAACCCGCAGGTCAAGTTAAACGGAAAAAAAATGAGGTGCTACACCAAACGGTGTGTTTGTTTCTTATTGTTTTCTGAGTAGAATTTCAATGGAAAATGGGATTCCGGGGATTCTGTAAATTACTGGGAAGGGTGCGTAGTATCTTTTGTCAATGATTTTCATGTTGTTCTTTTTGATGATGGTTTCTAATTCTTGTTCTTTCAAAACAGAGATGTGGGTTTTGTCTTTATCCAAGCAGCCGAAATACCTTCTAGGCCACTCGTTGAGGGGTGTTGACACAATCAAATAGCCGCCTTTCTTAAGTTTCTTCACTATTTCTTCAAAGTTTTTTTCAAAGTTCTTTGTATGTTCCAAAACATCTACGGCAGTGATGCAATCAAAACTGTTGTCAGAGTATGGGAGGGGCTCTTCCAGGCTGTGGATCTTCAGCCTCGCTTCTGGTACTACGGTTTTTGCTTTTTCAATAGCGAATTCTGAGATGTCAAAACCATGTAATTCGTCAAAAACTGATGAAAGCTCTTTCAAGAGAAAACCAAAAGCGCATCCAACGTCTAATAAACTATTAACTTTGATGTTGTGTTTCCTTACGAAGTATAGTATTCCTGAAAAAAGTCTGGATGGATTTAGCTTCTCGTAATTTAGATAATTTGATTTGCTTAAACCGTAGAAATAGCTTCTGCCAAACTCTTCGGTCATGAACAGTTAGAGTGTCATTAGTTATTTAAAAATAAATCTAAACTAAAATCATAATTTAAAATATTAAGCGGTAAATATCTCCTGTTCATTTTCATGTGTTTACTGCTCTTCCCCTTTTCTCCCCCGATTTAAGTTCCGATTGTTATATGTATTGTTTCTTTTTTTATGTTGTTTAGATTTAATTTTTAGTTTTCTTTTGATTTCTGAGGTTGTTTTGTATAGTGGCTGCATATTTTTTCGTGTTTTTTGATTTGGGGTTAGGGTTACGCCTAATCAGTATTGCTGATTCGTAACTTTTAATTGGGTTAAGTAATCAATTTCAGAATCTGATTCAGATTAGATGTGGTGATTGGTTAACCAAGGCAAAACTATGTAAACCCCAGCGATTCGAGCCAAATCCGCAACAGCTGAGGCATAAACCATGTGTTTGATAATCCAGAGAAAAATGAAACTACTTTCTGTTTTCCCACTTAGTCCACTGTCTGCTCCTTCTACAAGAGAACACTTCCCTTGGTTACTAATAATTAACAATGATGAGTCCCGTACCGAAATGGTCACTTGAACGAAAAGAAACTGGTTGAACGAGTTTGAGTCCAAATAGCGAAATCCTGCCGCAAAATATGGTTGAATCTAAAACCGTGGTTCTGAAAACTCGAGTAGACCCGCACACGATAGGACTCCAACTTGAAGAGCAAAAAACAGCTTTCTTCACAAAACTAGGTTTTTTGAAACCAAACCGTGAACACGTTAGGCTTATTGGTTATGAGAAGTATTACGAACCCTACATCCTTATCGGCGGAAAATATTCTTTAACTTATTATAGAAAACATACTTTCAACATAGAAGTTGGAAACCAGACTCGCGAAATTTTCATCTCTGGAAGAAAATTCAAGCCCAAAACTTCACCCGCGGGCAAGAATCAAAAAAGGGAAATTCACCTCGAAGGCGAAGAGCATGCTCACTGCGAAAGAGAACTGTTTTTTATCCTTGATAGATTAAGAAGAGAGATACCGCCTGAGAGTTTTTCTTTTGCCCCCTATACAGTGCAAACAGAAGGGACTGATGCTGTTAATCTCAGTCTGCGAAGAATCCGAGTTTCTTCAGAGGAAGTCATAGAATTACTTCGCTCCCGGATCGCCAAGAGACCCACGGATTTAGCTGAGATACTTAAAGAGACCTTCGAAATCAACGAAAACATGATAGTCTATAGACCCTTTTTTGAATTCATTTTTCAGAATACAAACACCAACAAGTATGTAACCCTGCAAGTAGACGGAATAAGCGGTGAGCAAGTCCTGCATAGACTTGAAAATGGAATGCAATTCAGCACCATTAATTCACAGACAGTTTCAGATAACTTTAAAGAACCGTTTCCTGGCAAGAGCTACGATCTTGCAGACGCTAGTTATCCAGAAACACGCGAGCCAGATGAGTCTCAAAGCAGAGGTAACTTTAGAGAACCGTTTCATGAGGAGAACTGCAACCTTGCAGACGCTAGTTCTCCGGAAACATGCGAGTCCGATGAGTCTCAAACCAGAGAGGCGAAGTTTTCTGAAGTTACTTTAAATTTTCCAGCTAACACTGGAGGCGAAGTTTTCAGTGTAGGCGATAATGTTGTTGCAGTGGTTGGAGATTTAGAAATTCCATCTGGAGCCACTGTTAATGACACATTAGTAGTTAAAGGAAGACTGAAAATTGGTGACAACTGCCGAATATCAAGGAACGTGAAGGCGCTAGGAGATGTTTGGATAGGGGTCAACACGGTGATTGATGGCGATGTTATATCGGGAGGAAATGTCTTTGTTGGTGCTAACTCTGTGGTTCAAGGTTCTATTAGGGCTACTGGAACTGTGCAGGTCAGCGAAACCGCTGTCGTGGGAAAAGAACTAGCCGCGAATTTGAAACTGCGTAAATCGTTTGATCTCCAAATGATCATCAACGCTGAGAAAGAAGTGGTAGCGGAGTAGCAGCAAATGTTTTCGTTTTCGTTAAGAGCACTTGTCGGCAACGTTAATCGCTTCATTGTTAC
Organism: uncultured Candidatus Bathyarchaeia archaeon; assembly: GCA_964540545.1. Taxonomy (GTDB): domain Archaea; phylum Thermoproteota; class Bathyarchaeia; order Bathyarchaeales; family Bathycorpusculaceae; genus SG8-32-3. The sequence continues at coordinate 4,853 of CAZINA010000044.1, read as the reverse complement.
GGTCGGGGCAAGTCTTTTTGGTCCATTACTTATAGTGGGAGCGACGCTTGTGTTTGCTCTCGCTTTTCCAGGTCTCGTGATAGACACCTCGTTCTTAACAATATACTTTTTTGTAACTTGCACTTTATACAACGTTTTTCTGGGAGTGGTGCTTTGGAGGGCTCATCCAAAGAATGGCGTGGATGTGGGCCACTTCTTCAGTTTGTTGGTTCCTGCTCACAACGAGGAAAAAGTGTTAGGCAAAACCTTAGAAGCTATATTAAACTTTGATTATCCCTCTGAACTTTTTGAGGTAGTTGTGGTCAACGATGGTTCTGCTGACCAAACAGAAATGATCGCTAGTTCGTTTCAGAAAAAGTATTCTAACTTGAAGGTGCTGAATATACCAAAGGATATTGGAGGTATGGGAAAAGGAGCAGTTCTGAATACTGGTTTTGCTGATTTTCTTCTAGCTTGGCGGGGTATCGAAATAAAACCTAGACACCGATGGATAATTGGAGTTTTTGACTCCGATGCTTCTCCCAAATCAGACATGCTCAAAAAAGTTTCATTTCAATTCAATGATTTGGAGGTAGGCGGAGTTCAGACTTTGGTGCGTATAAAAAACGCAAAGAAATCATTTTTAGCTAAATTGCAGGATATTGAGTTCTTGGCTTTTGCCCGAGTTATCCAGTTTGCCCGCACGAGTTATTCGGGGTCTGTTGCTCTTGGTGGTAACGGACAGTTTGTTAGAGCAACAGCTTTGGAAACAGTTGCTTTAAAACGGCAAGAAGAATATTGGAGTCCGATTTCTTTGACTGAGGATTTGGATATGGGTGTACGGTTGTTGGTGAAGAACTGGAAAAATGTTTACATAGATACAACCTTTGTGGCGCAAGAGGGAACGGAAACTCTTTATACAATGTTCCGTCAGAGAGAGCGATGGGCCTGGGGAACTTTGCAAGCACTGAAATGGTTTGTTCTTCGCCCGAGTTTTTGGCGGAAGAAATTCAGTTTAAGAACAAAGCTTGACATAAGTGTGTATTTAGTTCATGTTCTTCTGCCAATTTTGGTTTTTCTCTGCTGGGGATGGTTTGGATTAACTCTGTTAGGGGTGATTGAGGTATCAAATATCTTCCCTTTTGTATTTATGTTAGTGAACGGATTCACTTTTGTTCCTCTTTTTGCGTATGGTTTGTGGAAGGAACGAGAGGAATATGGTTCATGGCAATTCATTCCTCTGATCTTCATAGCGGCTGCTTATACGTACCATTGGATTCCTGTTGTAATGTCAGCTATAGTAAAATGTTTGGTAACTAAGCCAAAATGGGCAAAAACCCCTCGATTCAGCGAGTCATAGTGCATCTAAAAGCTCTGTGAATTTGATCGAGCTTCTGCAAATATATCATGATTTAAACATATATGTATCATAACATAAAGGATTTTCCAGTATGTATTTTTTATTCATAATTATAAGTGCTTTTTTGTTGTTAATCATGTATCTTAATTTAGATTTAGAATAAAACTTATATCTTAATGCCTGTCCTCTGTCCCAGAGGCTTCCACCGATGCCAAAAAAAGTGACGATAACCTTGCATCTTGTTGAAGAGAGCAATGGAATACCTGATCATGAAATCATAAGGGAAATAACTGAAGCCTTTTCTCAGGAAGATTTACTCATACCTTGGTGTGATGGGATTGAGAAAATCTCTCTGGATGATGCATAGTAACTTTTGGTTTTTTAATGTATAACATGTGCTTGTTATTTTGCTAAGAGTATATGTTTGCTTATCATTAACAATTGGGTTGAAATCAAGAATACAACTGAAAAGCAATTTCGTGATTTCAAGTGTTACGTGTTGCGCAGTTGTGCGTGGGTATGTGGAAAAGCTGGGTGAAGTGTATCGGCATATGCTATATTGGCAAACTACTTTGCAACGCAAAGCTTTATATTTCACAAAGTAACTTACATGTTCTGGTGAAAACCGTGGCAAAACAGAACACTCTCAGAGACATAGAGAAAAAAACATACATGTCGTACCACCAAGACGGCCTAATAGACATAATCATCGGACTCTACGCATTAGCATTCGGCTTAGGAATAGTCGTAGACCTACTATGGGAACTCAACTTCGCATCCATAATGCCCGCCATCGTAATTGTAATAGTGCTGCCCATCTGGATTCAAGCGAAAAGAAAAATCACCCTGCCCAGAATCGGCTACGTCAACATCGGAACACGCGGATCAAACAAACTCTTCGCCCTCCTCGTTGGCCTGGCAGTGGCTGGTTTAGGCTTCTTCTTCTTGGTCACCATGGCAACAGTTCAAAACGGCAGACCAGCATGGTTTGAAATCATATTTCAATACGGCATGATCTGGATAGGCTTAGGCGCCGCAGTCATAGGAAGCCTGTTCGCTTACACCATGGGGCTGAAACGGCTTCACGGCTACGGATTATTAACGCTTACCTTATTCGTCGGCGGCCACTTCCTCAGCATTCCCTTCCAGTATCTCCTGTTAGTCGTAGGCAGCGTAATCATTGCAAGCGGCATAGTCCTGTTAGTGCAGTTCATACGACGTTATCCTCTGCAAAAAGGTGCCCCTGACAATGCCGTCCAGTGACGATGGAATACAAAACATCAACAGGCTAATCCATGAGCCCTCCAGGTTGATCATAATGATGCACCTCTACGTCGTTCAAAGCGCTGACTTCCAGTTCCTCAAACACCAAACCGGCATGACTCCAGGTAACCTGTCCTCGCACCTGCGGAAACTAGAAGACGCCGAGTACGTTGAAGTGACAAAAGAGTTCGTGGACAGGACCCCTCACACCGCATTAAAGCTGACAAAGAAAGGCAGAGAAGCATTCAAACAGTATAGGAGAAACGTAAAACGCTTCATCGACAAGGTACCCGAATGAAACAGCTCGTAACCATAACCCCGTTTTTTCCTATTTTTTTAGGTGTTTTCTTCTAATGATTACTTTTGGCAAGCACTTACAGTGGATTAAGCTTCAGAAATAGGCTGGCGTCATGTTGTTTGAGGTTCCCAAACGCTTTTAGCTTATTAGCTAATAGAGTTGAACAATGCGTGTGCAGTGAAGGAAGATATACATGACAGGCAGGAAGTGCTTTGTAGTTTGCTTTGCGGTTCTAACATTGTCCTTAGTTTCAATTGCGGTGTTTTTCGGAGCCTTCAGGGGCAGGAGCATACGTGTTGCTTGCGTCGGCGACAGCATCACCGAACTAAGCACTTACCCAACTGACCTTCAGGAACTGCTTGGCTCCACCTATTATGTGAGAGAATTCGGCGTTGCAGGCACAACAGTGCTTACTGGCACCTATCACCCATACATTTATCAGAATAGGTTTCAAGCATCAAAAGTGTTCCTGCCAGATATTGTTGTTATCATGCTTGGAACAAACGACGCCCGCGTAGACAACTACCAGTACATCGTCAATTTCACTGCCGACTACAAACAATTGATTGGTGAATTGCAAGCGCTTGAAAGCAACCCACGAATAATTCTTGTGAAGCCCCCTCCAATTTTCGAAAATAACCTTGACCTTCGCAACGAGAACCTGCTGGAAGGTATAATCCCAGGTATTGAACAAGTGGCAGAAGAGCTTGCGTTGACTTTGATTGACGCTTACATGCCTTTAGATGGTCACCCCGAATATTTCGTGGATGGTGTCCACCCTAACTATGATGGTGCCAGCATCATTGCAGGTGAAGTCTACAAGGCGTTTTAACCTATTAACGTCTTTAAAACAGGGATTTTTTTCATAACAAGGACGGATCCTAACGTGATGAAGAAAGTGGCAACGGCGATGATAGGCACTCCGATGATTGGGTTAATGGTTGTAAGGCTTAATGTGAACCCGAAGAATCCTCTTTGAAGCGACATCAGAATGATTACGTGAAGCAGGTAGATCGGCAGTGTGTTTTTGCTGATTAGACGGAGAATTTTGCTGAGGTGGGGGTGATTGCTTCCCGGCCAGTCTGGTTTGAACCTGAGTAGGATCATGAATATGGCAACTGAGGTTATGATCACGTTTGCAGATAGATAATCGAAGAAGAAGTAGTATTGTTCCAAAGAGGGGAAAAGGAAATGCATTGCCCACGTGCTGGACAAGGTCGAGATGAAACCTATGACAAACAGGGCGTACAAGATTGCTGGTCGTATCCGTACTTTTGGCAAGTGTTCGCCTAGTACGAAGTAGCCTATGCATCCACCCCATATGAAAACGCCCGCGTTTAAGGCGAAACCCGAGATCAACTCTACGAGGGGCATGACAGCCACGCCTATGAACCATAAGATTATGAGGTATCTGATTACGTTGTGGTCTTTGTTTGCTACTACTACGCGTAATACTGGGGTTATTAAGTAAAGACCTGTTATGAGGTAGAGAAACCAGAAGTGGTACCAAGGTCCAGTGAAAAAGCCCCACATTATTGCTTGGAAGACGTTGTCGAGGGTGACTGGCATGTCGGAGATGAGAAAGCCCCATGCGAGGTAGATTACGCTCCAGAACGCGTATGCTATGCCGATGCGTTTGGCTCGTTTTTTGAGGAAAACTTTGATGGGTTCGTTGATTTTGGAAGGTTGAAGCAGTAAGGCGCCGCTCAGCATGATAAATAAGGGAACGCATGACAAATTAAAGAACTTGTAAACTGTTGCTGTCCACCAGTACGAGGCTGTAACTGGATCGAGTAGGACCCCTGGTTGTGTGTAAATTGCCGTGTAGTACTCGTTTGATGCGTGAAGCATTATGACCATGAAGATTCCGACGGTGCGAATCAAGTCTACTGGAAGAGAAAAAGAGGTTTCGTTTTTCCCGGGTTCAGCTTCAGAGATTGTTATTTTTTGCAC
>CAZINA010000043.1:0-11155 GCA_964540545.1 uncultured Candidatus Bathyarchaeia archaeon | reverse complement strand
TGTACTCTTACTTTGAAGCTGTTTGGTGACACGTCTGTGAGTCGTACTGTTCTCGGTGAGCCTGATGTGTATGTTGGAGAACACACGATTATTGGGCTTGAGTAGGTTTGTTGCAACGTAACGGTTTTGAATGTGTCGTCTGCTGTGGTTGTTCCCCATTCCATTTTGAAGATGGGGGAAACTAGTTGTGCGGTTGCTAGGTAGAAGAACTTGTTGCCTGCTACGGTTTGGAACGTGAATTGGTAGTTTGCTCCTGCAACGAATGTGTTTGAGATTCGTAGGACTGCTGATTCTCCGCTGTTTATCGGGTTTGACCCAGTAATGTAGGCTGCTGTGGCTGGTTCGGAGTTTACGGTGATGCTGTCTATGTTCACGCTGGATGTTCCGATGTTGTTTAGGGTGATGTCGATGTAAGCGGTGTTTGGTCCCCATTGATGGTTTGTTGCGTGCATTTCTTCGATCTGCATATATGAGGTGGATAATCCGCTCATCCACGCTACTGTGGCTACGGAAACAGCGACTACTATGCCTATTAAAATTACGCTGGAAATCACTGGACTTAACGCTTTTTTCGTATCGCGTGGATTCATAACTGGGTTTTACGGGGAAAAATAGTGATATAATTTATGAATTCAGAATCAGAATTGTGCGTTTGCGTCGCTTTTGGTTTGGTGTTTGAGGCTGTGGGCATGTTGTTGTGTAAATGATTCTTTGTTCTGGCGAAAACGCTTTTGTTGCATTCACGTGATGTCTTCTTGAGAATGAAATGTGCTGCTTTGTGGGTTGGCTACAACTAAAATCTTATATGTGGATTTCTAGAAAGTGTTATTTATGTCAGGTTCTTGGAAGCCTGTTTTGCTGCAGAGCTTCAACGTTGTTGTTTTTGTAGTAACCGTTGTTGTTAATGGGTTGGCGAGTTCTCTTGCTTTGAACGGTGTGACTACTGCTGAAGTTTCAGATTTGTATTTTACTTTGGTGACTCCTGCAGGATACGTTTTCGCCATCTGGGGTGTAATATACACGCTGTTGCTGTTGTTCTCGGTTTTCCAAGCTTTGGCGAGTCAACGGGAGAAACCTTTTCTTGAGCAAATCAGCGTTCTCTTCATTTTAAGCGGTGTTTTCAATGTAGTGTGGCTTTTCCTGTGGCATTATGACCAAATCGTTTTGTCAGTAGTGTTGATGTTTGCGTTGTTGGCGACTTTAATTGCGATTTACTTGCGTCTTGGAATAGGTAAAACTAGTGTAGAGCTGAAGGAGCGGTTGTTTGTGCATTTGCCGTTCAGCGTTTACTTGGGCTGGATTACTGTAGCGTCGATTGCTAATGTTTCTTCGGCTTTGGTTTCTGTCCAGTGGGATGGTTTCGGTTTGGCGAGTGAAACTTGGGCTGTGCTTGTGATTGCAGTAGCATTGCTGATTACTCTTGCAGTTATTGCTACAAGGAAGGATATTGCTTATAGTCTTGTGTTGGTTTGGGCGTTGGTTGGCATAGTCGTTAACCAAAGTGGCTATCAAAACATTGTGACTGCGGCGACAACAAGCGCGATAATCATCGTGGTTGCGTTGGCTGTGTTTCTCGTATGGTCCAAGCTGAAAAAATGATGTTACTCTGACGTGTGATTTCTTTCTATAGCCCCCTTATATAAAGGAACTATAAATAGCTCTGAACTCAAGCTGTGCGGGATAGACCCTCTCTATAGTTTCTGCATTGAACCACTATTAGGAGCCTAATAGACGCCAAATATGCTGCTTGTCAAGAAACCTTGACTAAAAAAGCGCGTTGTGGGCTTGTTTTGTCAAGAAACCTTGATAAAAACGCTTTTACCATAGAAACAGCCCAGTTTTAATCAGGGATTAGCTGTGGAAAAGAAGGCGCTCTTAACAGTGGCTTTCATTTTAGTGCTTCTAATGTCAGTGGTAGCCGGAACATATTTTGTTAGCTTGGCAAGGGGGAATCCATTTGCTTATGAAGCGGTGCCCGACCTTGTTTCACCGCCTTCTGACGTGAGTCCTCCTTCAATTTCACTGATGTTCCCCAAAAACGATGCAATATATGTCTCAAACAATGTTACTCTAACCTTCGACGTGAGCGTTAATGTACCAACTCTGCCAGAGTTGTTCTATTACTACGTTGACCTATCTGAAGTGTACTATAAAGCAAGCTGGCTGCCAAACAATACGTACCTTAACCTTGAAGCGGTTGACAATTCGCTTAAAGGCTCGCGTTTCTTCTCCGAAGACAATTACGCGAAATGGAACACTTATTTTGCAATCAGCGGTTACGAGTTTTCTCACACTTTTTCTGTTAACCTGACAGAAGTGCCTCAGGGGACTCATTCCTTGAAGGTTTTTGCAGTCTTGAGTGGGGGGCGCGAAACCGATATGAGTGAAAAAGCGATGAAAATTTATTACGGCAGGTATGAATTGTGTAGCTCTTCAGTGGTCACCTTTACTGTGGACAGCCCTTCTGTTTTATCGCCGCAAAACCAGACATACACTTCCTGTGATGTTCCGTTACTTGTCAGTGCGCATGAGTCAGTTAAAGAAGTTGCTTACAGTATAGATGGACATGATGAAGTCCGTATTGATGGAAACACAACTCTTACTAATTTGCCCAACGGAGACCACAATGTAACATTCTACGTGACTGACATAAACGGAAACAGTGGTGCTTCAGAAACTCTCTTCTTCAATGTAAACGCGTCAGACTCTTTTCCTGTTGCGCCCGTGGTTGCTTTTGTGGCTTCTGTTGCTGTGGTTGGCATGGGTCTACTGGTCTACTTCAAGAAACGCAAGGGTTGAAGCCTATGAAGAAAACAGCATTAGTACTATTGGTGGCGCTGTTATTCTTAGCCGTAGCGGTAACACAGTTAGTAAACTCGGGAAGAGCAAATCCACTTCTGGATGGAGGTTTGGTGCCTCCAGACTCTTCAGCAAAACCTCCAAGGATTTCGATATTTGCTCCACAAAATAATACAGTTTACACAACCAGTGCAATACCATTCAGCTTAAAAGTCAGCTTGCCAGAATCGATGAAAGCGGTTGAAACCAAAGTACACGCCGTCTATTATAAGGCAGATTGGCTCGAGAAACCAGTCTACATTTATTCCTCAGGAACTGCAGGATTCGAAAATCAAATTTCGAGCACGAGGTCTTCTCCCAAAAACAGATATTTCCAATATTCCCAGCCAATTACAAGTATCCCTGATGGAAATCACACGATAGTAGTCTGCGCAATAGGAAAGGGCTCGTATGTTGAGGGTATATACGGTTACGGTTTTTACATAAATGCTTCCTATTCGGTCTACTTTACGATAGATACTACTCCAGAGGTTGTTTTATTATTGGAAAACAAAACATATGAGACAACTAGTGTCCTGTTGAATTTCACAGTGAACGACCCAAATTCTAAGATTGCTTACAGTTTAGATAAACGAGAAAACGTATCGATTGCTGGAAATACAACCCTATCAAACTTGCTTTATGGCGAGCACAATATAACGGTTTACGCTCAAGACATAGATGGAAATGTCGGGGTCTCTGAAACGATAAACTTCAACATTGCTAAACCCTTAGAACCTGAACCAGCAACTTTTCCAGCAACTTTAGTGGTAACCACGTTTAGTTTTTCAGGGGTCATTGTAGTCATAGGTCTACTTGTTTACTTCAAGAAACGAAAACACTAGGAATTGTCTTGTGTGTGTTTTTTCTTGTGTTTTTAGAGAGCGGGTTAGTAGGAGAGTAGGAGCGAGTAGGAGAGTTAGAGAATGAGTGGGTTTGGGTTTGGGGATAAAGGGTGAATAGTGACTGCAGATGTTCTATGGGTTTGTCGTTCGATGAATGCCTTGTGTGTTTTTATTCTGTTCCAGCGCTTGTTTTTCTGGGGAATTCATTCTGAAATATGTTGATGTGTGGTCCTTAATTTTCCCGTTAGTTTTGCCACATACGCTTGTATTTCATCGGGTGTAGCGAGTGTGTTTGCTGTCAATTTGCCTTTCTCAGTGATTTTGTACGTTCTTTTACCTCTTGTTGATACAATGGTTATCAATTCTTTTCTTTCCATGGAGTAGATTGTGGCGTAAACAGTGCCTGGGCTTAGGTCAATATTGAACTGCCTTTGGATAAACAACAGCACATCATATCCGCTGAAGGGGTCGTTTTGAAAATTGGTTAAAATTATCATGTCCAAAAAAGTGGTTATTAACCTCTCAATGAATTTGTTTTTGATTTGTATTCGAGTCTGTTGTTCTGGTGTTACCATTTTGCATCGTTCTGATCGGTACAACGATTTGTTATAATATTGGTGACGATTTATATATTATATATGTTTAACATAAAAACAAACAGAAAAAACAACGAATACTCATGTTCCCTAAACAGTACAGCATACTTTCTTGATACGTTGATGACAGTTACTTTCAGATTTGAGATAGGACTTTTACGCCTTCAGAATTCCTCAGGTCAAATAGTTTACTTAAATACGTGAGTTTATGCACACTGTTTTTTAAGGTAATTTCTGACAGTCCAGAACCCTTAAGCTTAAGTAGTGTGTTTATGACTAAGTTTTCACGATTGGGTCGTAGTCCAGCAGGTTGGGGTCGTAGTCGAGCTTGGTCTAAGATTCACGCCCGGGGCGCGTGAGAACCTGGGTTCAAATCCCAGCGATCCCACCACTAATCCCCCGTTCATTTGGGAGATATCTCCCCATTGTGCAGGATTAAATCTATCTTCGCTTGATCGATTCGGGGCAGGTTTTATTTAATACAGGTAGATGCCTTGTTTGCTAATGGTCGGTATAGTTAGTTACCCTCAGGGAAGCATAATGATATGGTTTTGGGTTGTAAATTGGCGGGATATGTTATTTACGGGATGTCGCTTCCTTTTTTACCCGCGCTACGAGTTAGTGAAATTCATACGAATCCATGAATAATTTACAGAACAATCTCGACCCAAATTACACCTCTAAGTCAAGAAACCTTGACAAAAAACCTTTAATTAATAATTGGGACTTTGAAAAATGATGCCGTCATGCGAATGAATGTGACCATTGTTTGTTCCATTCTAGTGGTATTAATGGCAACTGGTGTTTCATTTGATTTGTGCTTTTCTGCAGATTCGGTGACGGAGGATTCTTGGGTATCTAAGACGCCTATGAGTCAGTCTAGGGCTGGCTTAGGTGTTGTGGCAGTGGATGGTAAAATTTACGCCATAGGCGGTGCATCAACTGCTCCTTATCATAATCAAGCTGAGAATTTGTTGAGCACAAACGAGGAATACGACCCGACAACGGATAGTTGGACAGTAAAACCCAGTATGCCTACTCCACGAGCTTATTTCGCTATCGCCACCTACCAAAACAAGATTTACTGCATTGGAGGAATTGTAGGTTCAGAAAAGCTGGAAGATAGCGGGGGCTTTACACACTCGTTATTCGTCTATAGCGGAATAAATGAGGTTTATGATACGATAACAGAAACTTGGGAAACCAAAGCATCCATGCCTATTGATATTGCAAGATTCCAAGCCAACGTGGTCGATGGAAAAATCTACGCCATAGGCGCACAATTTACCTATGTCTATGACCCAACAACTGATTCATGGACCCAAAAAACCCCCGTTCCAGAAAAGCTTTACTCCTATAATTGGTTTGTAGCGTCAGCTGCTCTGGCTAATCGAATATTTGTTACAGGGGAGTTTGAAACAAGCTTACTAGATTATGATGATCAGCGTTTGTTTATTTATAATACCTTAAATGATAGTTGGAGTGAGAGTGCTCGAGGTACTCTTGATGGGGGTATTGGTGTTGGTGTAACGGTTGGTGTTAGGGCTCCTGTAAGGGTTTATGTTTTAGGATTTATCAATTGGGGTTACGATCAAGTTAATCAAGCCTACGACCCAGACACCGACAAATGGACCACAGCTGCGCCAAACCCCATAGATCAGCGAGATTTTGGTTGCGTTGTCCTAAATGATGTTTTGTATGTCATTGGTGGATATGTTGATCCGGAGACAGTAACGAACGCTAATCAAGCGTACTTGCCAATTGGCTTTAGTCCTTTGCCAGAAATTAGTGTACTCTCGCCGCTAACGCAGACGTATAATGGATCGAGCGTGTCTTTGAATTTCACGGTGGATCGGCCAGTTAGTTGGATGGGTTATAGTCTTGATGGCGCTGACAACGTTACTTTAATGGGTAATCATACTTTGACCGGGTTATCGAGTGGCGTGCACAATGTTACGGTATATGCTAGTGATTCTTTTGGGAACATCGGCGCTTCAGAAACGGTTTCCTTTGCTGCTGCTGAACCTTTTCCATATGTGCCTGCCGCGGTTGCTGCATTGACTATTGTCCTTATATGCGCAGTTTTGATTCTTCATTTAAGGAAATACAAAAGGTCAAATAGAGAGCTGCATCAAACATCACCATAAGTTGTTTGCTCCTGCTTCCTTTCTTAGTAAAATCGGTTTTTCAACAAGTTCTCTGTTCAAACTATAAAAAGGTAAAATGGGGATTATATCTCCCTAGCATCTGGTTCAAATCCCAGCGACCCCACTACCACTTTCACACAAATTATTTTTAGTGAATTTAAACTGTAAAAGCGTATGGTTTAGCTGGTAATTTTGTTGGGTTTGGGGTGTACAAAAAATTAGGGGAGAAGTATTTTTTGTTCAGCGTTGCTATTGCTTTGTGAGTTTTATCTCCATCGTTGAAACCATTCTTGACCTGTTGTCGCCTTCTCTTGGGGGCATCTCTTCTGTTCCGATGCCTATAGCTGTGACTTTGAGGTCTTTCATGAAGCGGTTGGTGGTTATCTCAGCTACGTCTACAGCAGTGGTTATTGCCTTGCCTCTGGCTTTAAGCGTAATCTCAGAGACGTTGCCTGAAGACATCGCAGTGATGACTGCCATAACATAGCTCATGGGTGGCTTATTCCCGATGAAAATAACCTCAGGATTTCTCTCCACTGGCTTAGCTGCTTTCTTTGGTGCTTCAACTGCTGGTTTTGGTTTCGCTTCTTCTGCTTTTTCAGCTGCTGGTTTCGGGGTTGTTTCTTCTGCCATTTTCTCAACTCCTTTTTATTGTTGATTATAGTCTGCAATATTCCGCGTCCAAGTAGACACTGAACATCACTTACACTTCCACAAACAACTTAATAAATACACAAGCAAACCTGACTTCTACGATTGCTTCGCATACTTCGGCAGAAGGATTTATCAAAATTCCATTCAATGATTTTCAATAACTATTTTTAATACCAAAAGTTTTTCTTCGAAAACGAGTTATATTTACAGTGATTCAAAATGGCAAAAAAGCCACCTAGAAAAAGAGTCCACATCAAAGGTCATTATTACCGAGTTAGGCAGCGCTCCACAAAAAAAGGCAAGAAAGGAACCATACAGGGCAAATGGCACAACAAGTAACCTTGCCGTTCTAATTAAGCCCAGCCAACTCGAGTTCGAGAAACCTAGTTATTTTTCACGCAGAACTTTAGGAATGTAAGCGCATCTCGGGTCTGATCCGAAAACGTCTCCCGTGTAGAATTCTGCTGCGGTACGGCATCCTCCGCATATTTCTCGGTATTCGCAGACTCCGCATTTGCCTTTCAGGTTGCTTTTGTCTCTGACTTTTGAGAAGAACTCTGAGGCTTGAAGTTCATCCCAGATGGTTTTAATTGATTTGTCTTTGATGTTTCCGAACCTATAGATGTCGTTGAAGCTGCAGGGTATGGCGTCTCCGTTTTCCGCTATGCTCATGAACTTTCCGAAGAAGCATCTGCCCAAGAAGAAGTGATTGAACCAGTTGTCAAAGTCAGGTAGCCCCCGCTGTTTAGCTATGCGGGCGAAGAACGGGCAGTAAATGTTGATTTCAGGTTTCCCCTTATACTTCGCACGCAAATCGTAGAGCTTATTCAATGCCCACTCGTACAGTTGCGGCGACGGGTCCGCCTTCAAACTGTTCTTGTCCTTGCTGTAAGGGATGAAACCGTGATAGATAACCCACCGGGCTTTGTACTTCTCCGCCAAGTCCAGCACATGCGTAAAATCCCCCTCGTTAACGTTCGTGCCCGCCTCGCCCACGTTAGCAAACGTGTAAACTAGACAGTTCAGTAATCCCGCGCCTGACAGCCGTTCAATAGCGGAAACCGCTTTAGCATGTGAACCTTTCCCTCTAATCACATCATTCATCTTTTCTGCGCCGTCGATGCTTACGGACACCTTAACTTCGTTCTTAACAATGTTTTCAAAGGCCTTGTCGTCCATGAGGTGCCCATCAGTTATGATGCTGGCGTTCAAGCCCGTTTTCCTAGCGTACCCTATTATGTCGAAGAGGTCTTTGCGCAGAAGAGGTTCGCCGCCGCTTATCCCAAAAAACGTCGCTCCAAAATCGCGTACCTGATCTACAAGCCGCAATGCGCTTGCAGTGTCCAATTCATCAGGAACAGGCGGCTTACACGCAGACGCACAATGCGCACAGTTGCTGTCACACGCAAAAGTGCACCGCCAAGGCAAAATGTACAAAGGACCCTTGCGACTCATCTTATCCAACTCCCATAAACTTCTGGAAAAATGCTATTTAACCCTTCACAAAAAAACTGGCGAAAGACTTGCCTCTGCTGGTTGATCAGATTCTGTAGAGGTTTCCCACACTGCTCCATACGAAAGCCTCAGGAAACGTTTTAGCCAATGCACACATCGCTTTCCACCCCGTGCAATGAGACGGCACAATCAACTTCGGGTTTATTCTCTGCAGCTCTTCAATCGTCGGCTGGATTCGATTCTCAAAGGTTTTTCCAGCAAGATGAAAACCTCCCAGCACAGCATAAACTTCCTCTATTCCCGTGATTTGCTGCGCGTAATTTACGGTGTTTATTATGCCTGCGTGGGCACAACCCGACACGACAACCAAGCCTTTTCCTTTGATGTTTATTGCGACTGCGCGTTCATCCATAATCAATGGGTCAGACTTCCACGCGCCGTTCTGGAACGCTTTGTGTTGAGTATAGCCTGTTTCAAAACTTGTTTTCCGAGGAATTTCACCGGTTACGCAAACCATGCCATCTGCAATTAGAGACGGCTTCTTTGTGCTGACGAGCCGGGCTGGACTTAACTGCGCGTCACTCGGGAAATCGGGATATCGTCGAACTTTTCCCTTAGGGTTGCCTGAGCCTCTAGTTTTAAACATGTTCTCATGGACAATTATCGGTAAATCTGCTTTGCCGACCGCTTTGACTGCGGCTTCGAGTCCGCCGAAGTGGTCGTAGTGCCCGTGAGACAAGACAATGCACTCCACCTCTCTCAGGCTTATGCCCATGCGCTCCGCGTTCTCCACCATTCCCCGGGGGCTTCCGCCCGTGTCAAACAAAACACAACTTGACTTGTCGCCGCTAAAAACCCTGATAAGCACTGAAAACCCGTGCTCAGCAAAAGGCAGATCCATATGCGTTTTACCCCACTCTTTGCCTTCCCGCTCCCGTTTCCACTGCCTAAACGTTTTGACCTGTTGCTGGTTGACTGAGGATAGAAAATCAACGGAGTTATCGACTAAGCTGAGTATCTCTACGCCATCAGCTTCCTTAACTTTGAATTCCCTGTTTTGCTTCATGCTTGTGCTCATTTGGATATATCCCTGTTAGAGTGGGCCTTTGTAGTGGCTTGTTGTTGGGCAGCCGACGCATTTCTGGTTTTCGTAGCGGTTGCATGGGACGCAGTCTACTTTGCACGGCGTGACGATTTTTTCTTTGTGGGACAGGTTTTCGCGTATTTGAAGGAACGGGGAAAAGTATGTGTCGCTTATGGGGTAGAATTCGGATCTGCGTATTCCTTTGCTGCATCTTAATGAGCATTTCTCGGTTGATATGCTCTCGAGGGTGTCTTGGGTTTCCGCTATGACGAGGGCGATTAGGTTGTAGCCGCCTATTGTTTTGAACATGTGGATAACTCGGGGGCAGTCCTTGAAACGTTCAATTAGGTCTTGCATGGCTTCGGCGCTTTCCATCTCCAGCATCACGATTGCCGGGTGAAGTTTAAGCGCGTCTGGATTGATCACGGCTGATACTTTGATTGTGCCGTTTTTCAAGAGTTTTTCCAGCCTTTTTTTGGTTCCCATGCTTGTGTAACCTATGATTTTCGATAGGTCTTGTAGTGTGGTTCTTCCGTTCTGTTGGAGTTGTGAGATTATTTTTCTGTCAACATCATCCAAACCGTTAGCGCCTCAGTTTATTTTATAAACATAAGGTATTAATATGGTTTATGTCTTAAACTACCTCCTCCATGAAACGGTGAAGCCAATAATGGACACTGAAAAACAAGCAGAAACAAAAGACTGTGAATTAAAATCAAAAACAGGCTCGAAGCCCACTGCACATGCGGCACCGAACAGCGCGGCAGCGGAACAAGAGCAACGGCTCAAAACGAAAATGAGCAAAATCAAACATAAAATAGCGATAATAAGCGGCAAAGGAGGCGTCGGCAAAAGCACCGTAACCGTGAACCTAGCCGCAGCCTTCGCGCTACAAGGACACACGGGCAAGGTTGGTGTTCTCGACGCGGACATCCATGGACCCTGCGTGCCGAAAATGCTGGGCTTAAAAGGACAAAAGCTCGTGGGGGGACCAGGCGGAACGCTTTTCCCTGTTACGGGCAAGCAAGGCATCAAGGTTGTATCCATGGACTTCTTGCTTCCGAACGATGAGGCACCAGTGATTTGGCGTGGACCTTTGAAAATGAGGATTATCCAGCAGTTCCTAGCTGATATTACATGGGGCGACCTTGACTTCTTGTTCGTTGACCTTCCACCCGGCACTGGTGACGAACCATTAAGCGTTATGCAGTTGATTCCCGACATCGACGGCGTAATAATCGTGACCATGCCTTCCGAAGTCTCGCAGGCTGTTGTCAAGAAGGCCATCACTTTCGCCCGGCAACTAGGCGTACCAGTAATAGGCGTAATTGAGAACATGAGCGGCTTCGTCTGCCCCGAATGCGGAGCCAAGCTTGACATCTTCAAAACTGGCGGAGGCAAAAAGGTAGCGGAAGACTTGTCAGTTCCGTACTTGGGAAAAATCCCGATAGACCCCGCGGTTTGCGTTGACTCTGACAGCGGCACGCCTTTTGTCGCTGAAAACAAGGATTCTCCAACCGTCAAGGCTTTCACCGA
>CAZINA010000042.1:0-11187 GCA_964540545.1 uncultured Candidatus Bathyarchaeia archaeon | reverse complement strand
ATGACATAGTTGCAAGAGTCAAGGCAGACACCATGGATAAACTAAAAGAAATAGTTACGTGGCGCATCCGCCGACTTGACAAAGTAAGATCCACGTTAACAATGATTGTAGTGGAAGACCGATAACTTCTAGCTCTAACTTCCTTTTCTTTTGTCTAGTTAGTTCAAACGATTAATCGAATGACCCTCAGTTTAAAAAGCTCTTGTTGTAACATTTGCACAATGACACACGCTTAAAGCACGCCGCGCACCAAATATAAAATAGGTGATGGTTGTGAAAGAAGAAATAAAGTGCCCGTGGTGCGGCAGCAATTTTGAAGACACAAAAGAGTTAGAAGAGCACGCACGAAACCATTACGCCAAAGAATTAATAGCTTAACAAGTTCCCTGTTCATTTTTGACATCCGAAAACCAAAATTGACCCCACTGAATGAGTAAACTGTTAGATTGTGACTGCATATGTACAGTCACATAGTTTTAAATTTTTTAGGTGCTGAACAAGACATGTGCGTCTAGGAGTAGTGGGAAGTTGAGAGAACTCTGTAATGTCCACTGCGATATATCCTCCAGAGTAATGCTAGCTGCAGTAGCAACTCTCACTATGGGGGATGCACAGTTTTTTCCGGTTGGATCACGAGGTTTGGAAACCCACCATATCTTTTTGTATTCCCCTTGAGCGAGATAGAGCACCCGAACCTCCACGTCCAACCACCCCACCACCGTGAAATAAGATTTTTTACTTTGCGCCGCCTTCTCTAACACTTGGAGTACAGTCGCGGTTGACGAACAAAAAAGTAATGCACATAGGATTAGATGACACTGACTCAACGAGAAGAGGCTGCACAACCTACGTTACCGCCCTTCTTGTGGAAAAACTGGAAAAACTAAACGTTACTTTTCTGGATTACCCGAAACTGGTTAGACTTAACCCGAACGTGCCGTGGAAGACAAGAGGCAACGGCGCACTATGCCTCAAAATTGCTCATAAAACGGGGCTTGAAGGCAAAGTAAAAGACGCGGCAGTAAGCTTGGTGGAGGAGCACTCTGACCTCGGTTTCAAGGGCACAAACCCTGGAGTAGTTTTCTTTCAGAACGAAGAAATCCCAGAAGAATTCAAAACGTTCGCTGGAAAAGCCATAACTGGAATCGTACCTTTGGAGGAAGCCACGGGGCTGATTCAGAAGATTGGGGGTGAAGCCTCAGGATTCAAGAATTGTAGGGGCATAATCGGCGCGTTGGCAGCGGTTGGCGAAACCTTCGAAGGCGACCACACCTACGAGCTAATCGCGTACAGGCTTCCAGAAAACTGCGGCTCGAAGAGGCGCGTGGATGCGGCTTCTATTTTTGAGATGGACAAGTTAACGCGCCCGTACACGTTTAACAACGTGGATTCAGAGAAGGGTAGAGTGATAATAACGCCGCGGGGTCCAGACCCGATTCTCTTCGGCATCAGAGGCGAAACACCTGAGGCCGTTAAGAAGGCTTTCGAGCTTGTTAAACCACTGGAGCAAGTGGAAAGATGGCTTATCTTCCGCAGCAATCAAGGCACAGACGCGCACCTCAAACGGGCGGCGGCGTTGAACCAGATAGAACCGTACCAGTCGGTCATCGCGAAGGGCGTGGTGTCGAGGAGTCCGCGGCTGGTTCCTTTGCGGCACGTGATTTTTTCAGTAAGCGACGAGACTGGAGAAGTGGACTGCGCTGCTTACGAGCCTACAGGTGCCCTGCGTAAAGTGGCGAGAAGACTCATCGTTGGCGACAGCGTGGAAGTTTACGGTGCCGTGCGTAAGCCTTCACCTGACAAGCGTTTAACTGTTAATCTTGAAAAAATCAGGGTGCTGACGCTTGCACCGAAAACTGTTCTTCAAAATCCTGCTTGTCCAAAATGCGGCAAGCGACTGGAGTCTATGGGTAGAGATCAGGGGTTTCGCTGCAAAAAGTGTGGCACGCGTTTCGATGATGCCAGCAAAGTGCAGACCCTGGTGGAAAGAGACTTGAAAAAGGAGTTGTATGTGACTTCCACAAGGTCACAGAGGCACTTAACTAAGCCCTTGAGGCGTTACGGACTTGAAAAGCAGGGTATAGTGGCTGAGGGCATGATTGAAAACTGGCATTCGCCTTAAACAAAGGGTTGTTTGAGTGTTTTTGTGTGCAACAGTGTTTGGGAAACGCATTTAAAGCGTGTTTGCCATACCAGTCGACGGTGGCAGCTTTGAGTGAAATAATTGGACCTGTTGTTTACGAGCTTGGGCTTGGCGCAGTCGGCGGTTTCGTGGTCGGTTTCGCCCTCAAAAAAATCGCTAAAATCTTCCTCATCATTATAGGCGTCTTCATAGCTGCTTTGCTTTACCTCGGCGCCAGCGACATCATAAACATCAACTTCGGCGCGTTGTGGAACGCTGTTGGCAGCTGGATAGGCGGCGCTGGAGCAGCAGCCTCATTTCTTATGGGGTTGATTGCACTCATTCCATTCATCGGAAGCTTTGCCATCGGCTTTTTCCTCGGCTTCAAACTAGGATAAAAACTCTGCTGAGCACAAGCAATAACCCTCTTTCTCTTTTCAGAAACAGAATGGTGAACGTGTCCCAGTGATTAATACTTGCACCGAAAGCAATTGCAACTATTCTTGAGTTGCCAATCTTTTCTTAGTAAACTTTCATAGTATGATTAAATGAGCAAGACCTAAAATTCAGACGCTCAAAGAGGGTGAGGGAGATTGTATCTACCGCAGCACCTTATGGTTCTCCGAAGAGAGGATCAAAACTATGGGTGGTTCGGTACAACGGCTTGGAGATACATCTCCCTCGCAAAGCCGCGTATGGAGAAAAGGAGTTGCCTCTGGCAAGTTGACTCGGTGCGTTCCAGCCACATCGGAGAAAAAAAGCGCTGAAACAAAAAACAGTGTTCAAGAGGACTTTCCTTTCCACAGACAACCCCAGACTAATAGTGGGCTTTTACGCGGTAAAAGCGTTTTTGTAAAGGTTTCTTGACAAAAGAAACCCAAAACACCCGTTTCTTAGTCAATATTTCTTGACTAAAAAAAATTTTTCAGTCAATATTTCTTGACTAACCATCATATTTGGACCCTAATAGCTGTTCTATGCAGAGAACGGCTATTGGGTTAGTTTCTGAGGGCATTAGAGTGTAACTGGCACGGCGCTGAGGCGTGTTGATGTGAAATTATTTAAATCGGTGAATCTCGTAACCCCTTTACACGGTAGAAACGTGACAAGTGTCATTGGAGTGTTTGAAAGATTTGAAACGTTTTCCAGCTGAGGAGTATGCACTTCCCTTCTTTAAGAAAGAGGGTTTCGTGAGGAAACAGTGTCCCACTTGCGGAGAGTACTTTTGGACTCAGAACGCGGAGCAGGAGACTTGCGGGGAATCCACTTCAGACGGGTGTGCCTGCTACAGTTTCCTAAAAAACCCGCCCACGCGAACCTGTTACAGTCTGCCTGAAATGCGCGAAGCGTTTCTCTCGTTTTTCGAGAAGAACGGTCACGCACGCGTTAAGCCTTACCCTGTTGTGGCAAGGTGGAGAAGCGACATCTACCTCACCCACGCAAGTATAATCGACTTTCAACCTTACGTCACCGAAGGCATTGCGCCGCCACCAGCTAACCCGCTGGTTATCGCTCAGCCGTGCATACGCCTCGTGGATATCTCAAACACGGGACCAACCTTCGGCAGGCACCTCACCATTTTCGAGATGGGCGGACACCACGCCTTCAACTACCCAGAAAAGGAAGTTTACTGGAAAGACCAAACCGTGCGCTACAACCACGAGTTCGTCACCGACGTGTTAGGTATACCGTCAGATGAGGTCACGTACAAGGAGGATGTTTGGGTTGGAGGCGGAAACGCTGGTCCCGACGTGGAGTGCATTATCGGCGGATTGGAAGTTACCACGCTCGTGTTTATGCAGTACAAGGTGGTGAACGGCGCGTTCGTCAAATTGCCCATACGCACCGTGGACACAGGCTACGGTTTAGACCGGTTCGCTTGGCTCTCACAGGGAGCACCCAGCTGTTTCCACGCCATCTACGGTAAACTGCTTGACAAAGTCTTCAAGATGGCAGGGTTAAAAGTGGACAACGCTTTGCTGTATTCAGTGGCGAAGCATTCGGGTTTGGTGACTGTGGATAAAACCGCGAACCGCTTGGATGCTAGGCGGAAAGTAGCAGAGCTTGTTGGTGCTGATGTTGACGAGTTAGACAAGGTGCTCATTCCAGTTGAGAACGCGTTCGCAGTTGCAGACCACACTAAATGCCTCAGTTTTATGCTTTCAGAGGGAATTGTACCATCCAACATTCATGAGGGTTACTTGGCGAGGCTGTTGTTCCGCCGAGTCTACCGTTTACTGCGAAGCTTAAACATGGATATTGAACGGCTTTACGATGTAGTGGACATGCAGGTTGACTACTGGTCAAAGGATTACCCGCACATCAAAACTATGCGCGACGAAATCATAGAAATGCTTAAGGTTGAAGAGGAAAAGTTCGAGGACACCCTGAAACGCGGAGAAGGCATGGTGAAGCGCATCGCCGCGGACCTTAAAGCGAAAAAAGTAAACCGCTTGCCCAACGATACGCTGTCTGAACTGTACGATTCACATGGGCTTCCACCTGAAATCGTCAAGGAAGCAGCTGAAGCAGAAGGCGTCACCGTGGAGGTTCCCGAGGACTTTTACGCGTTAATCGCAGACAGGCACATGCAAGCCGACAAGCCCGTTGAAGAAGAAACCAAAGCAGAAGCAACACTGGAAACCGCCGTTGAGAAGATGCCAGCGACCGAGCAAATGTACTATGCTGACGCGTATGTTAAAGAGTTCGAGGCTAAAGTCCTCAAAGTTGTAGACGGAAAACATGTTGCGTTGGACCGAACTTACTTTTACCCTGAAGGCGGCGGACAACCATCAGACCAAGGTTTCATGTTGTTTGGCGACGTGAAAGCGGAAGTTGTGCATGTACAGAAGGTGGGCAGAGTCATCCTGCACGAAATTAAAGCGTCAAAGGCGCCAAAAGAAGGAGACGTAGTAAAGGGCGTTTTGGATTGGGATAAGCGGTACACGTTGATGAAGGCGCATACAGCTACGCACTTGGTTAACGGCGCTGCGAGACGCGTGTTAGGCGAGCACGTTTGGCAACATGGCACGCAGAAAGGCGTGGAAAGCACGAGGCTGGACATCTCGCACTACCGCAGGTTAACACCTGATGAGATACATGAGATTGAGACGTTAGCGAACCAAGCGGTTTTAGCCAACATGCCAGTTACGACTGCATGGATACCGCGGAGCGAAGCGGAGTCACGGTACGGTTTCAGGCTTTACCAAGGCGGCGCGGTTCCTGGAAAGGACATTCGCGTGGTGAAAACTGGTGACTGGGACGTGGAAGCCTGTGCTGGAACGCATTTGAAGAGCACTGGCGAAATTGGCTTCCTTAAGATGGTGTATACGGAGCGCATTCAGGACGGTGTGGAGCGGCTTGGGTACGCGGTTGGACTTCACGCGTTGAAGGCAGTGCAGGAAGAGGAGTTGCTGCTTTGGAAGATTTCCGAGACGTTAAGCGCTTCGCTGGAGAAGCTGGATAAGACTGCGGAGAAACTTGTGAAAGAACTGAAGGAAGCAAATTCGGAGAAACGGAAGCTCATCAAGGAATTGGCTGCTAAAGAAAGTGCAATCGGTACAGCTGAGACAGAGGCGGTGGCACAGGAAATCGGGGAAGTAACGCTTGTGAAACGCGACTTCCACGAAGAAATCGACGTTAACCGCATGGTTCAAACGGCAAACGAAATGACAAAACGGAACCCAGCAACGGTTACTCTGTTCTACGGCGCAGACGGAAAAAACGCTAGAATACTCGTAATGGCTGGAAAAGCAGCGGTGAAAAAAGGCGTCAACGCAGGCGAAGTTGTTCGAGAGGTTGCGCCTATAATCGGAGGGGGAGGAGGCGGGAAACCAAACTTCGCCCAAGGCGGCGGAACCAAACCCGAAAAACTACAAGACGCAGTTAAAAAAGCTGAAGAAACCATCAAAAAACAACTAAAACCGTAGCCGTGACTACTCGCTCTCGAGGTATACCCTCTCCCTTTTATATAGATTGAACGTTGTCTGGAAAAGAAGGGTGATAGCCTCAAACGTCACTAAGTGGTGCTTAATTTATGCAAAGGCTGCTCAGGTTGAGTAGAGGTTTCCGTAGGGTCTTTTGGACAGAGGTACTATCTTGTGGAACTTTGCGTTCATGATTTTTTGGTAGTCAGCGCCGAAGCGTTCGCAGTACTCCTTCACCAGGCTTTCAATTACTCGCATGTCGCGTTTGCCGACTTTCATGAGTTTTGTTCCTTTTCCAACTGTAAGTATGTCGCCGCGCTCGTAGATGACGCCGCCGTGCATTCCTGTGCCCACGAATCTTGCTTTGCAGCGTTCGCACTCGCCTAATGTCAAGCCGAGAACTAGGACAACGCCTCCTGCCATGTATTCTGCGAGGAAGTCGCAGGCAGCGCCGCCTATCACTATGTTCGGTACTTTGCGCTTGTATTCTTTCATGTGTATGCCAACACGGTACCCCACGTCGTCGCGGA
Organism: uncultured Candidatus Bathyarchaeia archaeon; assembly: GCA_964540545.1. Taxonomy (GTDB): domain Archaea; phylum Thermoproteota; class Bathyarchaeia; order Bathyarchaeales; family Bathycorpusculaceae; genus SG8-32-3. The sequence continues at coordinate 4,609 of CAZINA010000042.1, read as the reverse complement.
CAAAGATTTGCCCGCCTCGCATCGAGTGTCCTGTGAGGTCTCCAGCTTGACCGTGAACCACTATTTTACCTTCGTTCATTGTGTTACCGCAGCCGTCCTGCGCGTTACCATAAACAACTATGCGTGGTCCACTCATGAAAGCGCCCATATCGTTCCCTGGAGTCCCGTAAATGTCGATTTTAACTTCTGCGTCCAAGTCGGTGCCGATGTACCGCTGACCGCAAACGTTACGAATCTCGATTTTTTCAGCGCCTTTGTTGCATATGCTTCTCAGAAGGCTGTTTAGGTCCTTGTAGTACATGCCTTCAGCGTCAATTTTCCATACTCCGTTCTCTACTTTTACTCGGGAAACAAATTTTGCGTCTATTTCTGCAATATTTTTTTCTTCTTTCAACATTCTATTTAGGCTCCTGCCATTTTTACACCTAGAATTTCGAGTTCGGTATCCGTTAGACCCACACCGCGGAGAGCCAAACGGTTCCCACGCAAACTCTCGATGGCGTTTATGCCCATGCCGCCCATCATGTCCTTGATTTCCAAGCTCCAGCCGCGCAGCAAGTTAACAAGCCGCTCAGTAGCTATGTCAGGGTTAACTCTCTTGGCGATCCACGGGTCGTTTGTGGCGATGCCCCAAGGACATTTACCCGTGTAGCAGCGTTGGCAAACAGTGCAGCCTACAGCTACAAGCGCCGCAGTGCCTATGTACACGGCGTCAGCCCCTAACGCTATGGCTTTGATGACATCTCCACTGCTTCGTATGCCGCCAGCCGCGACAACAGACGCCTTGTTACGGATGCCTTCGTCACGCAAACGCTGGTCGACCTGCGCAATAGCTAACTCGATGGGTATGCCCACGTTGTCTCTGATAATCTTCGGTGCAGCTCCAGTAGAGCCTCTAACACCGTCCAACGCAATTATGTCAGCACCCGCACGAACCATACCACTGGCAATCGCAGCCGAGTTGTGAACAGCAGCAATCTTCACTAAAATGGGCTTAGTGTAGTCCGTAGCCTCTTTCAACGCGTAAATCAGCTGCCGAAGATCCTCGATGGAGTAAATGTCGTGCTGAGGAGCAGGCGAAAGCGCGTCCGTGCCCGTGGGAATCATACGTGTCCTAGCAACATCAGGCGTGACTTTCTCGCCTGGCAAGTGACCACCTATCCCAGGCTTAGCACCTTGCCCGATTTTGATTTCCACGGCAGCCCCAGCATTAAGATACTCGGGGTGAACACCAAAACGGCCTGACGCAACTTGGACGATGGCATGGTCGCCGTACTTGTACAGGCGTTTATCCAAACCACCTTCGCCAGTGTTAAAGTAGGTCCCACATTCCGTGGCAGCCCGCGCTAGCGCCTTATGCACGTTCAGGCTTATGGCGCCGTACGACATGGCAGAAAACATTATTGGCGTGTCTAAACGCAGCTGAGGAGTCAACTCCGTCTTCAATGCGACACTGCCGTTTTCCATCTTCATCTCTAGTTCGTCGGGTTTTGCGCCCAAGTAGGTTCTGATTTCCATAGGCTCCCGAAGCGGGTCTATAGAGGGGTTGGTTACTTGGCTGGCGTTCAGCAGAAGCCGGTCCCAGTAAGTGAAGTTCGGCTTGTCGCAGCCCATGCCCGTTAGAATCACCCCTCCGGTTTCAGCCTGTTTCTTAACGTCTCTAATGGCGCCTAACGTCCAGTTAGCGTTCTCCGTGGTAACGTTCAGGTTTTTACGTATGGTTATGGCGTGAGTCGGGCAGAAAGTTACGCAGCGCTGGCAGTTAACACAGTTTTCGTCTTTACTGCAGATTACGTCGTCTTCAGCATCGTAACTGTGAGTTTCGTACGTGCACTGGTTAACGCAAACCTTGCAGCGGATACATTTGTCCGGGTCTCTTTCAACGAGGAATTCAGGAAGTAGGTACGTTTTCACTTAGTTTCCCTCCACAACAGCTAAGATATTACTCTTCTTTGGGTTACGGAGTTTGCCGACTACAGGTTCGCCGCCTCTCGCATACCAGAACTTGTCAAGCTTTGGCGAAACAAGGCGTATAGCAGCCTCTTCAGAGGACATGTACACGAAGTCGCCTCTGGTACCTGCGACAAGAGGTCGAAGTTTGATTCTGTCTGTCAGCCCAATCATTTCGCCGTGGTGTGCCACAAGTATGCTGAACGGCCCATTCATCAACAGGCTGCCGTAGGTCTGCCGGAGAACCCTGTGCAGGCGTTGCTGTTCAGGCGTCATAGTATCTATTTCGCTCCACAAAGGCGAAGCAAAGATTTTCGCAACTATGTCAATTGGCAGGTGCTGTCTGCGCATGAGCAAATCCACAGCATAAGCTAAAACTTCAGTGTCCGTCTGCATTGTGCACTTGTAGCCGTACATCTCTAAGTAGCGGCGGTTTATGCCGTATGACGAGAGTTCGCCGTTGTGCACGACTGTCCAGTCTAGAATGTTGAATGGATGTGCGCCGCCCCACCAGCCTGGAGTGTTTGTTGGGAATCTGCCGTGAACAGTCCACAGGTAACCATGATAATCTTCAAGGCAGAAGAATTCTGCAACGTCTTCGGGGTAGCCTACACCTTTGAAGACACCCATGTTCTTGCCGCTGGAGAAAACGAACGCCTTTCCCGTCGCCGTGTTTATTCGCATGACTTTTTCTATTACGTAATCGTCGGCTGTCAATTTCTCAAGATGACTCTTTTTAGGTTCGACGAAGTACCGCCAAACAATTGGGGGGTCTCTGACATTGGCAGGTTTGGTCTGCATTTCTTCGTCGTAAATTATGTTGAAGCCTGCAGCTAACGTTTTGTCGGTTTTCGCTTTGGCTTCTCTGCTTAGGTACATTATGTGAAACGCGTAGTAGTCTTCAAATTGTGGGTAGATGCCGTAAACTGCGATGCCTCCGCCAAGACCATTCCCGCGGTCATGCATGTTTGCTATGGCTCTAATTGGATCTCGCGATGAGAAGCGTTTGCCCTCCACGTTCATCATGCCGAATATGCTGCAGCCGTCGAAGTCCTTATCATCATTGTAAGGATTGTTTATTCTGCTTAGATTTCTCATTTGTATTCCCCCGGGTACAGTTTTCTCCGCAAAGACCGCGGCAAAGTAGCAAGGCAAAAATCGTCTGATAGCAATTCTTGCTTGAGCTTTTTCACGTTAACACCGTTTTTCATAAGGTGAAACAGTATGCCTGCTCTTTCAATGTCGTTCACTAGGGTTAAGCCTACAATTTTGTTGTCTTTGAGCACGATTTTTCTGTAAACATTTTGCTCTGGTTCATGTTTGACTATGCTTTCGTACGCGTCAGGGTCTTTCGGGTTAGCTACCCCAATGGATATGATTGGTAAGCTGAAGTACTTCAGGGAGCTCATTGCGGTGCCGCCGGGGTAATCTGCTTTTTTACCCGCCATGTTGTAGCCTGCAACTTTCCCTTCCAGCTGGGCAAGAGGCCAAAGCGGTAGTAGCCTGTTTTCGCCATATACGAAGTCGTAAGCCTCCGCAACGTCGCCGCTGGCGTACACGTCCTGAACGTTGGTGCGCATAGACTTATCCACAAGTATACCTCTGTTCGTTTTCACGTTGGTTCCTGAGACAAGCTCTGTGCGTGGAATAACGCCAATTGCAATTATCACCAAGTCACATTGCACTTCTTCGTCGCTTGTTAAGATGGCGCCGCCAACTACCTTGTCGTTTTCGGGTTTCCCTAGTATGCGCTTGACTGTTTGACCTGTGGCGATTGTTACTCCTGCTTTTCTGATTACGTTTTCAACCATTTCTGAGGCTGTCGGGTCCAAGATGAGGCTGAGGATTTTGTCTTGCAGCTCCACCATTGTTACTTTTAAACCGCGTTTCACCAGCGCTTCAGTAACGCTAACGCCTATGAGGCCAGCGCCGATGACCACCGCGCTTTTCGCTTTTTCGAGTTTTGCAGCTAAGCTTTCAGCGTCAGAAAGCGTTGTGAAAGTGAACACGCCGTCCTTGTCTGAGCCTTCAATTTTTGGGACGAAAGGCTTTCCGCCAGTTGCCACAAGCAACTTCTCGAAGTTAACGCGGTCGCCTTTGTCAAGCGCCACGTACTTCTCCTTTAGGTTTAGGCTTACGGCGGTTCTTCCTGTTAGGGCTTGAACGTGGTTCTTTGTCCAGAATTCGTGTTCACGGCACATCATTTTGCCAAAATCGGCTTTGCCGCTGACTAAATCGGAAATCATTGGACGCGAGTACTGCGGGCACTGTTCGTCCGAAATTATGGCTATTGTGCCTTTCGGGTCTACTTCTCTGATGGCTTCGACCGCGCCGATTCCTGCGGCTGAAGCACCTACTATCACGTACTTGGGCATCACTTTTTCACCTCTTTGTACACTAAAGCGCCGTTGGGGCAGTTAGCGACGCACGCGGGAACTTCTAGTTCTGCGCATAGGTCGCATTTCGAAACTATTTTGCCTGAAGCATCCATTTTTATGGCGCCAAAAGGGCAGACCATAATGCAGGTCCAGCAGCCGATGCACTGGTCAGGGTCGTGGGTTACTAAGCCGGTTTCCTCGTCTTTTTGCATGGCGCCAGAGAGACAAGCGGTTACGCATGGTGCGTCTTCGCAGTGTCTGCATTGGATGGCGAAAGAAAC
>CAZINA010000041.1:0-11607 GCA_964540545.1 uncultured Candidatus Bathyarchaeia archaeon | reverse complement strand
GAATGTGGCTTCCGAACTAAAGCAAAGTAAACCCGTCTCATCGTGGCGGCAGACGGCTTCTTAAGGCTGGACATTACAACCAAAATTAAGAGTCGCGTTTCTAATATTCCTAGCCATCCACTCAGAATAATGCCACCAAGAACAAGTTACTTCAAAATTAAAGGGTGGTTCACGTGAATTCAGGTGAGATTTTGGTATAATTCTGAAATTTGTTTAAGTGCATAAAATGGCAGTAAACATATCAGGAGAAACGGAGCTTGCAGCGTTTTCTCTTTCTTCTCTCCTTTCGCTGCAAGTTTCACCCTCCCCTCTCCTCCACCCGCGTAACAGCTTGCATTGACTGCTTGAAATTCTCCGCTGGTACGCCGGGCATTTCAGAGTAGGTCAAGAACCTTTTTTGGGATACCGAAATTCTTGCTGCAACGCTTGCATTTCACCGAGTTGTTTTTTGACGAGAGCGGTTGGGTTGCGCCGCAATGAGGGCACTTCATACTGACTGCGGTGACTTTTCCCATGTTAAGGTTTCGACATTCTTTTGCCTTATCATACATCTCAAGCTCTTCATACTTCAAAGCGGCTTCTTCAAACTTTCCAGCTTTCTTCAACTTGTCAATTTCCGCAACAACCGCAGGAATAATATCTTTTATAGAAAGCAGGTTTGTACTTCCACAATACGGACATTTCTGCGGGTTCTTCTGCAAAATTTCTTCGCCGCAATCCGCACACTTCATTCTTCACATACGCCTCCACAGTTACGCATTACTTCCCAATTTGGATTACCCATTATCTGCCCAACTATAATACTTTAACATTCCCCTGAAAGTCAAGCAGCCAACATGCACAAAATCACCAAAAAGCTCAACCGGGTCACGTGCTAAATCTTTATCAATCAGAATGAAAACTCAGGTAATAGCTGTTAACCATAAAGCTGGCATCAACCAACTGGAAAACAGCTCGCGCCGGGGTAGCCTAGCCTGGCTTAGGGCGCCAGACTCATAATCTGGAGAACAACGGTGGCCAACGCCCTGTGTCCAGAAGTCGCGGGCTCGAAACGCAGAAAACGCGAGAATCCCGCCCCCGGCACCAGTTTCATCTTGACTCCAGCAGCTTCTTTGTTGAGGCTACTTCTTCAGGGAAGTTTTTGAGCAGCCTATTCTTTTTCAGATTCTCTTTCACGATCCATAGAATATCTGCGTCCTGCTGTCCTGCAAGTTGCCGCATGTACTCAAATCCTTCTACGGGGACCGCACGTACAACAACGCTTAAGGAATAACCAAGTCCCTGCCGCAATTTTTTAAACTCTATGGAATTACGCTCTCTGGTACCAGCTATTTTGGAGAAAATTTGTTTATGCAACTTGAGAGCTGCTTTCGCAGTTTTTCCGTCTTTCAACAAGGCAGGCTCAGCTACCCCTGCCGCCACTGCCCTCATCACAAGCCAATCATCGGTCTCAACCCACTCCTCTAGTTCTTCCAACGTTTTTTGAGGCCGCTTTTCAATCATGCCCTGAATTGCCATAGCCACTCCTTCTCTCGTTCTCCATCTATCGTCACTTGCCAACCCCTTCAAAAGAGACACCGCCTCTTGAAAGAATCCCTGTGAGGCGCCAAGAGCACCAACACCGCGAGCGCCGCAAAACACGAGAAATTCCTTTGGATTATTCACAGGCGCTTCAATGAGAGAAAACCGGGACAGTTGCAAGGATAAGTTCCACAATTTTTCACACTCTCTCCCACCGCAATCCCTGACAACATCAGCGAACACATCAGCTAATTCCAGATTACCTCTCGGCCCGGGAAGATTGCAGTTTGAGGCTAAATACTTCATAAGATTTTCTGCAGTGCCTGTTTTGAGATATTCATCTATGAGGCGCGTTAAATTCTCTTTGTAGCTTTTTTTCTTGCTCATTTAACAACAACCTTTTGGTGTGAACCTATTATCTGCTTCAGATTCAAGGTTTTCTGTTTCTTTCTGCAAATTTATGGTTTCATTTTTTAGTTGTAGAATCTTTTCAGTGTTTTGAGCGCGTTTGGTTTTTGTTTGGAAAATGCTTAATTAAGGGCTGTGCTTATTGCTGTGCAGACGGAATGATGAAAGATGAGTGATGAAATTTCAAAGTTACCACCTCAAGTTCAAGAACGCTTACTGAGACTCCAGCAGTTACAGCAAACATTGCAGACCGTTTTAGCTCAGAAACAGCAGGTAGACATGGAAAAAACTGAAGTTGAACAAACCGTGGCTGAGCTGCAGAAAACAGCGGACGACGCTGTAGTTTACAAGGCAACTGGCTCGCTTCTGATAAAGGCTGAAAAAGCCAAGGTATCTGAAGAGCTTGCTGAAAGAAAAGAAACACTGGAAACTCGAAGCACTGTTCTCGCCCGCCAAGAAGAAAGACTGCGCAGCCAAGTTAAAGAGGCTCAAGCGAAGCTTCAAGAAGACTTCAAGCCAGTTTCGCCGCCCTCAAAGTAGTTTCCGGGGTGAAACGTGTGGAAGAGCTGGGGTTACCCGACTTAACCACCGAGCAAACTGAAACTTTATGCTCAACTGCCGAGAACGCCGCACGGAAGTATATTCTGTCAAAAGTGCCTTTGAAGAAGGTGGATAACCTGAACATAAGTGTGGAAGCTGAAGGAACAAAACCCGTGAACGTAACGGTTGAAATAGACTTGTCTCTTTCACCACAAATGAAAGATTTTAACGCTGAAGCGTTAGTGAACGAAGCCGTCCAGAAGGCTTTAGAGGCAAGTGAAATCTACCTGAGAACGCTGAAATGACCTTCAATGACGTAGCCACGGTTCTAGACGAAGCACAAACCCGCTTTGTTCTGCTATTATGCCACCATAACGCAGACCCAGACGCCGTGTGCTCAGCCTATGCTTTTCAAAGCTTGCTCACACGGTGCAGGCCAAACATGACGGCGGAAATCGGGACAGGGCAGGGAATCAGCAGACTTTCAAAACATATTTTGAAGCACATCCCCATAACCGTTAACATGCAGCCTAACGTGGAAAAAGCCGACGCTATTGTGTTGTTGGATACTAACACCACTCAGCAGTTGGGGCAGTTAGCTGAAAGAGTCTTGAACAGTGGGGTGCCGATAGTAGTTATTGACCATCATGCAGCTCATCCTCAAACAGAGCAAATAGCGAAACTATGCATAACCAACGAGGCATCTTCGTCCACATGCGAAATGGTCTACAACTTCTACAAGCAGCTTAACATAAAACCGGGTTTGAATGAGGCTAAGGCGCTGTTTCTCGGCATAACTTTCGATACGCGCCACTTCGTTTTGGCAGATTCCTCAACGTTCAAAACCGTATCTGAGCTAAGCGACATAGGCGTGAACCCTCAGGAAGAGTTGTCCTCGCTTTCGTTACCCATGGACTTTTCTGAGCGCGTCGCAAGAATGAAAGCGTGCCGAAGAGCCAAACTCATGAAAGTTGGAAACTGGATAATTGCCCTTTCACACGTTAGCGCCTATCAGGCTTCTGCAGCAAGAGCGTTGATTGATTTGGGTGCGCACATGGCAACGGTGGCTGGGCAGAAGAACGAGAAAATTGAGATGAGTATGCGCTGTACTCGCGATTTCAATCAAGTAACCGGCATTCACTTAGGCAGGGACATCGCCAAACCCTTGGGCGAGTATCTTAAAGGTATGGGTGGTGGACACGCTACAGCCGCAGGAGTCAACGGCGTAGGACCCGTGGAGAAAGGGCTGAAACGTTGTTTGCGGTTGGTGAAGGAGCAATTATCTAATCATTAATGGGTAGCTACTCTTAAATGGGGAAACAACGGGTAACATAGGCAGGCACAGCAAACATGACCATAATCGAAACGAAGAACCTCACTTATACTTACCCCGGCGGAACAAAACCGTCAATCAACGGCGTCTCCATAAAAGTGAAGAAGGGAGAATTCGTTCTAATCACGGGTCCAAGCGGATGCGGAAAGACCACGCTGTGCCGATGCTTCAACGGGCTTATACCTCACTTTTACCAAGGCGAATTGAAAGGCGAAATCACCGTAGCAGGCATGGACACAACAACCCATGAGACACACGCAATGGCAAAAAGCGTGGGCTTGGTTTTTCAAAACCCAGAAAACCAGCTGTTCGCCCTGTCCGTAGAGAAGGATGTAGCCTTCGGATTGGAAAACCTTGGCGTGCCCAGAGAAGAAATCCGGAAAAGGGTAGACTGGGCACTGAAGCTAACAAACATTAATGACCTGCGGGAAAGATCACCCCATGAGGTTTCAGGCGGTCAGCAGCAGCGAGTGGCAATAGCCGCTGTTCTCGCTATGCAGCCGGAAATCATAGTTTTGGACGAGCCAACATCCTTTCTTGACCCGTTAAGCGCAGAGAAAATATTCGAAGTAATCCATGAACTTAACAAGGAACTTGGGATAACCGTCGTGCTGGTGGAGCACAGGCTGGATTTAACCGCGAAATACGCCGACCACATAATAATCATGGATGAAGGGAAAGTCTGTTTTGACGGCGACCCCCGCGAAATCCTAAGCGCCGAAGAAACCCGTCTAATCGGCGTTGGAATTCCCAAAGCCACATTCCTCTACCACATACTCAAGAAAGAAGGCGTGAACATCGGAGACGTTACTCCACTGTCCTCAGAAGAAATAACAAAACTGCTTCAGGAGGCTTTTAAAAGTGATTGAAGTTGAAAACCTTCACTTCCGTTATCCCAACGGCGTGGAAGCCCTGAAAGGCGTCTCCCTTGTCATAAAGAACGGTGAGTTCGTGGCGATCATGGGGCAAAACGGCGCGGGAAAAACAACACTGGTTAAACACTTCAACGGCTTGCTGAAACCCTCTGAAGGAACAGTGCGCGTGAACGGGGAGGAAACCACAAAAACCAGTGTTGCCGCCTTGTCGAGAAATGCGGGTTTCGTTTTTCAAAATCCTGATCATCAACTTTTCAGCGAAACTGTTGAAGAAGAAATCTCTTTTGCATTGAAAAACTTCGGGTTTGAGGAGAAAACCATAGAGAAGCGGATTACGTGGGCTTTGAACCTACTTGGTTTATCGCAGTACCGTAAAACTTCGCCGTTTCTGCTTAGCGGAGGCGAACGCAAACGCGTTGCTTTGGCTTCTGTCTTAGCGTGGAACCCTGAAACTCTGATACTGGATGAACCCACGATAGGCCAGGATTATAAGCAGAAGGAAAAGCTACGGCAGTTTATTGTTCAGATGCAAACTCAGGGGAAGACAGTTGTTATCGTCACGCATGATGTGGAGTTTGTGGCTGAATGCAACCCGAGGGTCTTGTTGATGAAGGAAGGCACCATTGTCGCTGACGGCGAAGGACGAGAAATCCTGACTACTCCTGAAGTTTTAGCAAAGTCATCCATTGTTCTGCCGCAAATCGCGCAGATTTTCATTAAACTGGCGCCGCTGGGACTTCCGAAAGACGTAATCGACGTTTACGAAGCAAAGGAAATACTGCTTAAACAGCTGGAGAAGAGGCGAAAATGAGCGTTTTTGACGGCTTAAAATTCCGCAGGGTCTACTCGCCGATTCACAATTTAGACCCAAGAATGAAATTCGTGTACGTCTGCGCCGTGTTCGTAGCGGCAGTTCTCTTCGCTCAGATCATTCCATTGTTTGCTCTTTTCTTGCTTCCGCTTCCTTTCGTTTTCTTGGCGGGAGTTCAAAAGGAGTGGTTACGTTCGCTTCGAGGCGCGGCTTTTCTAGCAGGGTTCATTTTCACAATTAACGTAGTATCCAACTTTATATTTTCAGGCTACACGTTGGCGGCGATGGACGTGGAGAACGCGGTTGCAATGACGTTGCGCTTTGTGGTGCTTGTGGAGTCGTTTTCTGTTTTCTTTTTAACGACTTCTCCTGACCATTTGGGGTTGGCGTTGGAGCAGTCTCGGGTGCCTTACGAGTTCGCTTTCGCGTTTACGACTGCTGTACGGTTTGTTCCTGTTTTGGCGGAAGAAGCGCAGACGATCATGGATGCTCAGAAGGCTAGAGGATTGGAGTTGGAGAAAGGCGGCATTCTCAAGAGGATTAGGAATTATGTGCCTGTTCTTATACCGTTGATTGTTAGTGCTATCCGCCGAAGCCTTGAGTTGGCTGAGGCCATGGAGTCTCGTGCTTGGGGCGCCACAAAAAAACGCACGAACTTGTATGCGCTGCGGCTTCATCGGGGTGATTTTGCGCTTTTGGCTATTACTATTGGGGTTTTGGTGGTTGCGATTTACGTTTACCTTTATGTGCCTATTCCGGCGATAACTCAGTTATTGTAAGGTTTTTCTGGAATTAGAGGCTGTAGGGATTTAGGTTTTTGTGTTTCTGGTTTTTTTGGTGTGAATTTAGGTTAAGATTAGCGGTACATATAACTTATTAAGACTTCCGACTCACTATATTTTCTGAAAGCCACATAGAATCCTAGTCCACCAAAGGAGGGTAGCAACACGAAGAAAAAACAAAGCACAAAAAAGCAAAGCATCATCGAACAGCCACAGGCACCAGCTGTAATAAGCAGCGTCACCAAAAAACCAGCGTCTTTTCAAGAAGTCTACGCCCTCCAAGAACCCTACGTGTATGCAGCCATAGTAAAAGACAAAGAAAACCAGAAAATACGCTACGAAGTCATAGAACCCACCCTCAATGAAGACGAGGAAAAATACCTTCATGAAATGAAGAATTTCTTAATGGATGAACTAGACGTAAACCTGAAAGAAATAGAGAGTAAAGAAAAAGCAGAAAACTACCTGCGAGAAAAAATCAAAGAACTAATCAAAAAGTACCGCCTGCGAATCCCCCTCGAAGCAATTGACAAACTCACCTACTACATAATAAGAGACTTTGTAGGCTTCGGAAAAATAGACCCGTTAATGAGAGACCCATTAATCGAAGACATATCCACAGACGGCGTAAACATCCCCATCTACGTGTGGCACCGCACGTACGAGTCATTACCCACAAACATCCTGTTCAAAGACGCGACTGAACTCGACTCGTTCGTAGTGCGCCTCGCATATCTTTCCGGAAAAAACATCTCCATAGCCGCGCCAATACTCGACGCGTCGCTTCCAGAGGGAAGCCGTATACAATTAACTTACGGACGAGAAGTCACCCGAAGAGGCTCAACCTTCACCATAAGACGTTTCAAAGCTGACCCCTTGACGATTTCCGACCTAATATCCTTCAACACTATCTCATCAGAAATAGCTGCCTACCTATGGTACCTCATAGAACATAAGGCGTCAGTGATGGTGGCGGGAGGCGTAGCCTGTGGAAAAACAACCATACTGAACAGCTTGTCTATGTTCATAAAGCCCGAAATGAAAGTTGTAAGCGTTGAAGACACACAAGAGATTAATCTTCCGCATGAAAACTGGATACCTTCAGTCGTGCGGGCAGGCTTCAAAGGCGACGACAAACAAAGCACTATAACCCTTTTTGACTTGCTGAAAGCCGCGGTAAGACAAAGACCAGACTACATTATCGTTGGTGAAGTCAGAGGCGAAGAAGCTTACACTTTATTCCAAGCCATGGCTACCGGTCACTTGGGAATGTGCACCATCCACGCTGAATCCGCTGAAGCCGTGATAAACAGGCTGGCATCTGAGCCTATGAACATTCCGAAACCGCTGATTGCCATGACCAACATCATCTTGGTTATGGAACGCACCGAGGTTAAAGGAAAACCCGCCAGGCGCGTAAGCACCACCACCGAAATTCAAGGGTTTGACATAAAAACAAACGAAATTTTGACTGAAAAGATTTTTCGCTGGAACCCCAAGTTTGACAAGTTCACCGTCGCTGGAAACGGTTCTCTCTTGGATAAGCACATGAAGAAAATGGGTCTAACCGAAGAGGACATAAAATATGAACTGAAGTCTAGGAAGACGGTTCTGGAGTGGATGGCAAAACAGGGTATCCGCCAACATGGTGAAGTAGCCAAAGTCATCCGAGAATACTACGCCAATCCTAACCGCGTCTACCAAAAGGCTAGAGTGGGGTTGAAATGAGAAGCCAGATCACGGAAAAACTCAAAGCCTTCACGAAACGCTTGAAAACAAAACTTCAGAAGCCATCTGCAAACATTTCGAAACCAAAATCCAGCTCACTCCCTCAAGAGACGAAAATGGGCCTCGAAAAACCGTTGTCCATGGCATATCAAGTAATGGGCAACAAAACTACCCGTTTCACACCTTTATTCCAGGATTTAGAGGAGACTCTGCAAAAGTCAGGCTTAAGAATTAACTTCAAAGCCTACGTGAGCTTAACGGTTTTCGCCTCACTTTTGGTTACTTCAGTCATAGCGGTTGTGGCGCCCGTGTTGATGTTTTTCGTTTTCAACATGGCCCTCGACTCAGCACTCCTGTTCGGGTTCGGCGGTGCCCTTTTCACGTGCGCGTTCACGGTTATAGGCTTTTACATGTACCCAGTTTACCACGCGGATAAGCATAAACGAGACTTGGAAGACGAGCTTCCCTTCACAACCGGTTACATGGCTATTCTAGCGAACGCGGGAGTTGCCCCGGAAAAAGTTTTCCACTCCCTAGCAAACTTAAATCAGCCCCTAGCTGCTTCCACCGAAGCCAAAGAAGTCATCAAAAACATCAACCTGTTCGGGTTAGACGTAATCTCAGCCTTAGAAAAAACTTCAAGCCGCACCCCTTCCCTAAAGTTACGCGACACCCTAGAGGGAGTAATATCAACAATCCATACAGGCGGCGATCTGGGCGGTTTTCTCCGCGAGAAATTTAGAATAGCAATGAACCTGAAAAAGCTGAGTCTGAAGAAATACTCCGACAGTCTTTCCGTCTTGTCTGAGATCTATGTAGCGTTACTTCTAACTGGTCCGCTGCTTCTAGTTATAATGGTGTCGGTTATGTCGGCGCTTGGCGGCGGTGGGCTAGGCGCGCTCAGCCCTGAACTGCTGTTGAGCCTCCTAACTTACCTGTTAATTCCAGTCTGCGCCGCGATATTCCTGATAATATTAGATTCAACATCGCCGAAATGGTAGAGAAAATGCCGAAAGTAAAAAGCAGAACTAGAAAAATCGTGGTCGTCGTGTCGGTTCTGTTAGCCGTTGCTGTAGTATCCTTCGGCTTTTTCACCGTAGGCTTCAGCACTGCGTTGGACGACTTTGTGTTTTTCGCTCTTCTCGCGGTGATTTCGCCGATAGCCATCGTGAATTATGTTGATTACAGATGGAGGAAATCTGTTGACGAGCATCTGCCAGACCTTTTCCGAAGTATAGTGCAAGCTCAAGAGATTGGTATGACGCTTCCTAAAGCCTTAGAAGCAGCAGCGGAAAGGGATTATGGCCCGTTGACTCCTGAACTGAAGAAAATGACGGTGCAGATTTCTTGGGGCGCCAGCTTCGAAGAGGCACTCATAGCGTTTGGAAACCGTGTCGGCACCGTGTTAACTATGAGAACGGTGCCCATGATAATTGAAGCCAGCCGTTCAGGAGGAGAAGTGGAAAAAGTTTTCGACCCTATGGGCAAGTTCGTGGAAACAACCATCCTGCTTGAACAGGAACGAAAAACGCAGACCAGACCTTACATAGCTATAATCTACGTGGCGCTCTTCGTGTTCCTTTTCACTATAGTGATACTTTTCAAAACGTTCTTCACAAACGTGGAAGGCGTGTCTATGTTTTCGACGCCGACATCGTCATCTGTGGATTTGAAACGTATCTTTCTGCATTTGACGCTTGTTCAAGGCTTCTTTAGCGGTCTTGTTGCCGGAAAAATGGGTGAAGGCTCGATCAGCGCGGGCTTAAAGCATAGCTTAGTTATGATGCTGCTGGGATTCGTGGCTTTGAGGCTCTTTTTGTGAGGTGGAAAAAGGTGAAGAAAAAAATTAATTTGTTTTTGCGTGACAAACGGGCTATAACGCCGGTTCTCAGTCACCTTTTGCTCACTGTTGTTGCAGTCGCGATCATGTCGCTTGCCACTTCAGCCACGCTCGTGATAACCACTAACATGCGGGAGACAATGGGTGAACGTGTCATTGTCGAAGATGTCTGGTTTAACAGTGCAGCTGGCACGATAGACATTTACGTGCGTAACGTGGGAAAATCCAACATCCAAGTTTCAGGTGTTTACGTGGCGCATGTAGGGCAATCTTTCAACGGACCTTTCAGCTTGGAGGTAAACAAGCATGGTTGGCTTCGGATTGCCTACAGCTGGACTTCTGGAGAATCTTACTACATAGATATCGTAACAAAGAGGGGGACGCATATTGCAAGCTATTACAAAGCGCCTTAAACATTTCAAGCGCAAAAAACGCGGCATAAGCACGGTTATAGTCGTGATGCTAAGCCTAGTGCTGATAACGATTATAGTTGGCAACGTGGTCCTCTGGAGCTACCAGATGAATCAATTTGATTGGGAAAGAATGCAGGAGAAAATTGATGTCACTGGGACACAATCGGTAAATGATAACTGGGCACAAAATCCCACGGCTTATGCTCTTATAGGGTCAACAAGCCTGGTGTCTGGAGGTGTTTCGGACCTAACTGCAGATGACGGTGTCTATATGACTTTTAGAAGTTACTTCTCGGCAATAGGTACACCAGATTTTGTAGACAACGATTTATCAGACGTAGATTCCTCTCCCGACAAAGGTGCACATTCGGACTTCACTGCTCAGCAGTTTGGTCCAGACAGCATTATGGATACACTCCAAGAAAGCAATATAGGCGGAGGCGAGCAGTGGGTATCGCCCACTGGATATGAAGACCCAGGAAGTGCTTGGAATTTAGAAACAAGAGCTTATGATGATAGGACTAATACATTTTCTTGGTCTTTTATTCCTGCAGACAGTTGGAGTGAGTATCTAGTGCTTACACATAATGCCATGACCTGTGCCAAGATTCAGTATTGGATACGCAACCAAAATTCAGCTGTTGACCAAGTTGAAGTGGACATTTACAATGGTGCATGGATAAACGTCTACAGTGGAGGGGGAACGTGGCAGCAATGGGCGAACGTAAGCTTCTCGGAAACTTCAGTGACAAATATGCGATTCAGATTCCACAATAGTCATGCTAGTCAAAGTCGCTGGGTGCTTATTTATGAAGCTGACTTTCTGCAAAGTTTATCCAATCATGAGTTAGATTTGGAAGTTCAATGGACGAACGTGGACTATGATGAAGCAAACGAAGAGCTATGTATATACGGTGGTACAATGGGCACTGAAAACATTGAAGTGGACGTTTGGACTGCTTCTGGGTGGGTTAACCTATTTAGCGATCTAAGCTCTGGGTGGAACAACGTTTCCGTCTCTTCTTATCTGGATTCTTCAACATTCACGATTAGATTCAAAGGCGGGACAGAAACAGGCGATAGTGCTCAAGACAGTTGGAATATCGATAATTCTTTGCTGAATGTTGGCGACACTGAGTATACTTCGGAGGTAGAGTTCACAGGTTTAAGTAACTTGGAAGAGTGGACCCAACTCGAATTGGCAACCAATATTGGATGGACGACTGGTTCAGTTAACGTTACGCTTCAACTTTACGATTTCACATTAGACGGTTATCCGACAAGCGGAGACGGCTATGTATCATACACCTCGGACAGTTCACCAAACGTTGACGAAACCATAAGCCAAACAATAAA
>CAZINA010000040.1:5086-11979 GCA_964540545.1 uncultured Candidatus Bathyarchaeia archaeon | reverse complement strand
GCATGGTTGGTATGGGCTAAACGGAGCAGCTCAAGGGTTTCTCTGGCTTCACGTTGAGCACTGATTGTTCCTCGGACTTTCACTACAGCAAAACATTTCCGTTCAGCATTTTTTTCAGTCAACTTACCTCACCCAATCCGCCTGAGTAACAAGACCATAAGTCTTCTTTAACCCGTCAAAAATCGCGTAAGCGTAAGACGGCACGGTCCTCGTGGAACCGCGGCTTCGAATCCAAAGGTCCTTCACACCAGCCAACCCCAAAATCACCTTCGCAACTTCACTTGCCACAAGCCCTAAACCTCTCGGTCCAGGAACAATAACCACGCGCACTCCGCCGCATTTACCCTCAACTTGGAAGGGCACTGAATGAGGCTTTCCGCAGCCGCACTCCCAGCTTCCGCATCCACGCTTAACTGGAACAATGTTCAACCGCGCGGCGGCAGCGGCTTTCTGTATGGCGGTTCGCACCTGATTAGCTTTGCCAGCGCCTAAGCCTATGTAACCGTCCCGGTTACCCACAGCCACTATAGCCTTAAACCGTGACTTTTCACCCGCATCTGTCTGCTTCTGAACCAAGTTAACGTTTATAACCTCCTCTTGAAGGTCAGGAAGCAAAGCGTCAACAATCTGCGATTCAGAAATCTTTAAGCCGCTCAGGAAAACCTCGTCAATAGAAGTGATCTTACCTTCCTGAATCATTTTACCTAAACGCGTTTTAGGAACCCATTCCTCTAAATGGTCTTCTCCTCGGTTCCTTCTATCCCTACGACTCATGCTTTCTTTCCACTCTTCTTTTCACTTTTCTTTTCGAATGATTTTATGATGTCAGCTTTAACTTTCTCTATATGCTCAGGAAGCTTTTCAGGAGACAGCTTCTGCGCTGTGTACTTCGAGAACTTGGCAGAGTAAACTTCAGAGTCATCCTGCAAACTCTTCCCGTACGCGGCAATATGCTTTCCCTCTATGCGCTCCTTAACCATTTTCGTTCCATCATGAGGAACATTAACACCAGCATCCAAAATCCCGCTTAACACAGCGAAAATCTTGGCGCCTTTCGTTGGTGCAATCAAACCTATATCCAAAATAGCATCTTCAACGCCCTTAGTTTTAGCCTTCAAACCGCAGAGCAAACCCGTAAGGTAGGCTGCTGGAATATTTCCGGTAGGCGCTTTCCACCCGTACTTCCTTAACTCCCTGCTATGGGCAGTAACCAAAACCTCGTCGCCGTGTGGCTTAGCAACAATTATCTGGGTAACAGCGTGCTTAACCGTGTTGCGAGCAACAAGCCGGGGTCTCCCAGACAGTACTAAGGCTTTCCGCGCTTGATAGTCAGTTTTTCCTTCTCTTCTCCGCCTAGGCGGAACTCGATAAGTGGAACCACGTGCCATTAACGTTTCCTCCAAAGATCATTAGTTTTCAAATAACGCTCCATCTCGGCAACTGACTCGAATTTTCCGCTACCTGCTATACCGTACATTTTCCTGTAAGTGTGTTCTGTAATAACTCTGCTTGCTTTCAACTCGCGAAGGTTTCTCCTCAAACATCGGATCTTGCTCATCCACGCCTCTTTCTTGGTAATCTTGGCGCGTGGAGACCCAGTTCGGCTACCAGCACCCTTACGCCGACCCATCCGCTTCTTCTCGCGGACTGCCTTCGCACGAGACCTGCTTATGCCTTTCTCAGGCAAAGACACAATGATTTTCTCATGAATCAAACGTTTAACTTCTTCCCGGGTTATAGCCCCTTCAACATCATCAATTCTTTCAGGATTAATCCACACCCGGTTTTGACCGACTTTCAATATTTGCGCTGCCAAACGCCTTTGACTACTAAGATTTGTCATTGTTTCTCAGCTCCCTTGTCAGCCTTCTTGCTTTTTGCTTTCGGCTTTTCAGCTTTCTTAGCTGTCGCCTTCTTTTCCTTTTCAGAATCCTTCTTTTTACCAAGGAGCCTGCGCTTCGGCTTCTCCTCTTTCTTCGCAGATTTCTTCTCTTTCGCCGCCGGTTTTTCCTCTGTTTCCTCTGCTTCCTCTACTTCTTCTTCTGCCTCTTCGGTTTCAGCTAATTCTTCGACTGGAGTGAAATTCAAAATGTAGACTTCAAGCCTTTTGGCTTCAGCTACAATCTCCACACGCTTTTTCTTACCAACCGTGTGAGCTATTCGAGCAGCTTCAAATTTCGGGTCAATATTAGAGAGTTCTTTCGCGTTATGCACCAGAACTTCCCTGTACCCAGACGGGTGTAGTCCTCGGGCAACCTTTGGCCCTTTGTAACCAGTGCTGACTGTTGGCGGCCAACCCTTAATCTTCCGTCGCATCTTATGGTCTAAACCGCGGGGTTTACGCCAGCTTTTCTTCAACCTCACGTAACGCCAGCTTTCTGACCTGGCAAAGTCTGGCTTGTTTTTTTTAACCCGTTTTCTCGTTTTCAGCGCTTTTTGCTGTGGATATACTTTTCTTTCCGCCATTACTCTATGCCTTCCTTTCGTTCATACACGTATAGACCGTCCAAGAAAACGCGCGGGTCTTTATTCTTCACTTTCGTGGCTTGCTCGATGTTCGCGGCGGTTTGACTTACATCCTCCAAGTTTATGCCTTCAACAGTCACGTCTTCGCTTTCAACTTTAACTTTGACGTCGCCGATTATCTTTACCTTTCGTGGACGCTTTTCGCCAGTGAAGTTCTCAATCAAAACCACTTTGTCTTGAACCTTAACTGAGATCGGAAAGTGAGAGAAAACAATCTTAAGTTTGTACAAAAAGCCTTTTTCAACGCCGGTAATCATGTTTTGGATATGAGAGTTTATAGTGCCTACTAGAGAGGCTTCCTTCTTGCGAGGCCACTCAGCCCATATGCGAACAGTCTTGGCGCCTTCAGTTTCAAGCGATATTGGAACGTAAGAAAAGTCGCGTATCAAAGTACCCTTCGCACCTTTAACTGTAACTTTCTTTCTTTCTATGGTTACTTCTACGCCATCAGGAACTTGAATGGTTCTGGAAATTTCTGGCAGCCTCATCAAAAACACCTTGCTAGTAAACGAAAGCTAACAGCCTTCCTCCCATGTCCTTTTCTTCAGCTTCCCTGTGAGCTATCACACCTTTCGAAGTTGAAACAACCATTATTCCAACGTCTCTTGACGGCAGGAACTTCTTCTCCCAATCCTCATACTCGCCAACTTTAACGGAGAAACGCGGCTTAATAGCGCCACACTTGTTTATCCTGCCCAAAAGCTGAACTTTAAACTTGCCTGAACGGCCATCATCAATAAATTCGAATTCACCGATGTAACCGTTAAGCTGCATTATTCTTAATACGCGACCTAAAAGCTTAGAAGCAGGGCTAATTATGCACTCGCGCTTGTTGCGCATCTCGTTGTTTATGACTGTTATCAAGCCATTTGTTAAAGTGTCCATCTTGTTACATCCCTACTCATACTTTTTGAACCCAAGCTTCGGCGCTGCCTCCCTAAAACAGTGCCTGCATAAATATAAATTGTAACGTCTGATAACTGGCCCATAAGAACCACACCTAACACAAGGCCTTGCGCCTTTACCATATTTCCGTTCTTTCTTCATTTGCTGTTTTCCCATACAATCACACCCTAAACGATTTCAACTCCCAAAGTTTGCCTGACGAAAACAACCGACTCTTCAGGCGTTAACAAGTGCTTGGAACCTACATGCGACTTCTGCTTTCTTCGGTTTTTCACCCGGTACCCCGGTCGAGCCACGGAGACACAGACATCCATCCCGAAGATGCCCACGTCAGGTTCATACCTTACTCCAGCAATTTCAATGTGTTCTTTTATGCCGAAAGCAAAGTTGCCTTGCCTGTCAAAAGATGAACGAGAAATTTTGTTTTCGATAACAGGTAGAACTTTTTTAAGGAAATCAATCGCAGCCTCTTTTCTCAGGGTCACGACACATGCAATTGACTCCCCCTTCCTTAACCCGAAGTCTCTTATTGTTTTCTTAGCCTGCCTCTTAACAGGCTTCTGTCCCGTTAACTCTTGCAACACTCTAGAGGCTTTCTCCAGCGGCTCACCTGATTTTCCAAGGTTAAGGTTGACTACAACCTTGTCAATTCTTGGTTTGAGCATCGGCTGCTCTTCCCATTGTTTAAGCAGTTCATCCTCAGACAACGGATTCAGCCTCCGGTAAAGATATGAGAGATTTGGCTCCGCCTATTGAAAAGACAAAGTCCAAAATTGTTTGGTAACGACCGCCTTTTTCGTCCTCGACTACTACAAGGGCGTTTCTACGTTTCTTCGCTACAGTTTTTTCTATCTCAACGATTTTGCCGGTTTTGCCGATGTTCTTTCCGCCTGTGATAATGGCTTTGTTGCCTTTTTTGGTTTTCAGTTGGTCGAGAACTTCTTTTTCTGGAAGCCCCAGCTTTAAAGTGGCAAAAGTTTCGTAAACAACTTCCGCCGGGTTTTCAGGGTCTTGTGCCTTCACTAGCATGTTTGTTCCGTCGTGAAGAGCAAATTGCGAGTTTCCATTCTTGACGAGGTTTTTGTCTTCAACCCGTGAAAGCTTGAAACTTGCTTCTTCTTTGTTTATAGGATTAAGAAATAGGCCTTTATGTGAAGGCAGTATCCTGTAGAACTTGTTCAGGTCAGGCATTGAAATAATATCCATCAAGCCTACTGGAAAATCATCGTTGAGTCTGACTTTTCCGTCAACGTGAACTTTACCTTGCGAAATTATTTTTTTAGCTTCTTTTCTAGTTTCAGCTACTTTGAGAATATCACGTAGAACAATTGAAAGAGGTAAACACTTCTCGAGAGAGTGCGGTCCAGGTGAAGGGCGCACTATCCAAACAGCTTCTTTCCTGTGAATCGGCCAGAACCGCGGAGCGGGGTTACGTTTCAATCTTCCCACTTTTCCTTTCTTGCCCAAATTTATGTTCCTCCTTTAGTTTTTGAGGTAGCCTTACGCTTGGCGGGTGTTTTCTTTGCTTTTTTCGGCTTTGCTTCTGCAACGGGTTTTTCCTCTGTTTTCTTTTTGGCGGCAGTTTTCTTCTGCACCGTTTTCTTTGCTGGTTTTGCCGGTTTTTTCGCAGGTTTCTTTTGAACTGCTGCTTTCTTCTCGACTGATTTTTCTTCTTTTACTTTAACAGCTTTCGCCGCGGGTTTCTTCTTTGCGGCTTTCTTTACTTTCTTTACTTCTTCTCTAGACTGTGCTAGTTGCTTCTTTCTTTCAACAATTGCTTTTCGCCATTTATCGTCAAGCTTCAGGTTTTTTATCATAACCTTCGACGGATGCACTGAAACAAATATGTTTGTTCCGTCGACTTTCTCGCGTGTTAAACCCTCAAGGAATATGCGATATCTTTTCATGTCTACCCGGTTTACTTTACCTTCGAAACCTAAGTGGTCTCCGCGTACTACCCGAACAGTGTCGCCTTTTTTGACTGGAAGGGTTTTAACGCCTTTTGACTTGATAAGTTCAGGTGCGAGAGGAGCAGCCATCAACTTGTGGCGTATATGAGCAGGAGCGTTATAAAGTCGTTTTCGCTGTTTTCGCGGGTCTTTTACACGTTTTGTTGTTTGCACACGATTTCACCTACACTATCATGCTTGAGGCACTTGCTATCCTTGGCCATCTTTCAGCAGACTCCCTTGCCACGGGACCACGAATTTCAGAGCCTTTCATTTCACCATCAGGAGTTATGATCACCGCAGCGTTATCTTCAAACTGAACCCAGACGCCGTCAATTCGTTTGTAAGGTTTCCTTTGCCTTACAATCACTGCTTGGAAAATCTTTTTCCGCATGTCTTGTGCTCCTTGCCTAACCGAAACAGTGACTTTGTCACCCACCGTAGCGGTAGGATAGCGGTTCAACCTGCCTTTATAGCCCATAACTTGGATTAAGCGCAGTACGCGTGCGCCAGTGTTATCAGTACACCGCAAAGTAGAGCCCACTGGAAGCCCTCTCGTGACTTTCTGCCCGTGAGAAAGCATGCCTTTCGCGATGAGCGCACGTTGTTTTGCCTTCGCCGCCATGTTACTTCGCCTCCACTTTCTCCACAACAACAAAGGATACGGTCTTGCTGATGGGACGGCACTCTGCGATTCTTACGCGGTCGCCTTCTTTTGCGTCAATGCAGGGGGGATTGTGTGATGGAATGTGACCGCGCCTTCTCTCATACCTCACGAATTTAGGTGAGAATTGAAGGTATTCGCGTTCCACAACAACTGTTTTGTCCATTTTTGCGGTGGCGACGATGCCTTCGAAAACGCGGCCTCTCACAGAAAGTGTTCCATGGAACGGGCAATTCCTGTCGTCGCATGATTTCTTGGGTTTCTTGAAAGTTAGAGACATTACCATAACCTCTTCACGGTTTTTTTAAGGCGGTCTTCAGGTCTACCAACCAAAAGTCTGCCGTCGATTTCAACGATTGTTCCGTCGGAAAACTTGAAGTTGAAAACCGCCGAGTTTTTCACTACACTCTTCGCTTTTCCTTTATGCAGAATCGTGAATGTGTTTTTTGTTTCGTTAATTACCTCGCCGCGTATGCCAACATAACCAGCGTGGGGGCTTTCAGCGATTTTTCCTTCAGTTCCTATGAACTCGTGACGTATAATATCTGGGGTTACTTTCACTTGCTCTTCTTCTCCTTCCTACCTTTTTTCTCGGGTTCCTCTTCCGTTTTTCTAAGCCCCAGCTTGTCTTCAGTCTCAACTGTAAGAATCTTTGCGATTGTCTTACGCAACTCTCTTATCCGAGCAGGATTCTCAACAGCACCACCAGCCCTAACCATAGTTCTCAGCCTAGCCAACTCCGCCCTGAGCTCAGAGACCTTCTTATCACGGTCCTCAGCAGACATACCCCTGATTTCTTTCACCCTAAGGATAGGCACTTACTCCTTAGCCTCCTCTTCCGCAACCGG
>CAZINA010000040.1:0-4986 GCA_964540545.1 uncultured Candidatus Bathyarchaeia archaeon | reverse complement strand
TTTCTTTCACCCTAAGGATAGGCACTTACTCCTTAGCCTCCTCTTCCGCAACCGGCGCTTTCACGTTCTCAACTGGTGCTTCCGCAACCGGTTCACTAACTGACTCTTCAACAGCGGGCTCTTCCACTTTCTCTGCTGGTGTTTCCCCAGCAGGTTCGGCAGCTGGCTCTTCAACTGCTTCCTCCGCCATTTCCTCTGAAGCTTCAACCTTCTCTTCCGCAACTGGTTCTTCAACAGGTACTTCTTCCTCCACCGCTACTTCAGCCTCAGCTTTCTCTTCAGTTGCCTCAGTTGGTTTGGTTGGTTCTTCAGGTAGTTCTTCTACTTTGACTGTTTGTTCTGGGGTTTCTGTTGGTTTTTCTGGTTTTTCTTCAATTTTTTCTTCGATTTCTTCAGGTGGTAGTTCTTGGGTAATTTGGATTTTGTCTGGGAATTTTGCGTCTGGAGGCATAATTTTGACTCTTACGCCGATGATGCCTGGTTTGAGTTGAACGTGAGCTTCGGCTTTTTTCATGTAGGTTAAGGCGGGGTGGCCGCATCTTGGGAAGTAGCCGGCTCGGAATTTTTCGAAGCGGGCTCTTTCGGTTCGAAGTTTGCCGCTTATCACTATTTCTGCGCCTAGAGCTCCTGCTTCCATGACTTGGTTTAGAGCCCAGAAACCTGCGCGTCTGAAGTGGACGCCTCTTTGGAGGGCTGAAGCTACGCGGGATGCAATAACATAAGCGTTGAATTCGGGAACTTCGATTTCAGAAACAGAAATTTGAGGGTTTGAAAGTTTAAAGTTTTCTTCAAGGGTTATGGCGAGGTCTTTTATTGTTTCTCCGCCACGACCGATGACTATACCTGGACGCATGGCGTAGATTACTACGTGGGTGCCTAGCGGGGTTTTAGAAAGGTCAACGCCGCCGTAGCCAGCGCGTTCAAGTTTTTTCTGCAAAAATTCGTCTATTTCAGTTTTTTTAATTGATTCTGTTATGAAGCGTTTGACGATGGACATTAGATTCCTTCCTCTTGTCCGGGTTTTTCTTCTAGGACGATTTCGACGTGTACAGTGGTTTCGTATTTTGGTGAGGCTCGTCCGTGTGCTCTTGGAGTGTAGCGTTTGATTTTTATTCCTGGGTAGGCGGCTGCGTGGATTACGCGGAGCCTGTCTAGGTCTAAGCCTTTGTTTTCAGCGTTTGCTTCTGCGGCTTCAATTACGCGCAGGATTTTCTGCGATGTTTTCACCGGGTATCTTCCCGCAAAAGCTTTGTCGAGTCCAGTGCGGTGTCCAACTTTCTTTTTGTACCTTCTGAAGGGAACCGCTTTTTTCTTGTCGATAACGTCTCTAAGGTAAGTTTTAGCTTTGGAGAGCATCATGCCCTTGACTGCTCGGCAGACTTCCCTTGCTGCCTTGTGGGATACTCTGATTTCTCTGCCGCTGGCTTTCGCTGTTTTTTCAGGGTCCAGTTCTTCTGTGATTATGGAATATCCCCATTTTGGCATTTTACGTATCGTCTCCAATTGTGCAATTCAACAGCGTTATGGTGATTTATATGGCTTTCCGTATCAAAACTAGATAGCTAGTTCGAAACTAGGCAAAGTCCCGTATATAGGACGTTCGTAAGACGTGAGGTGTATAAGCTCTAGCAACACCTTCACTTTTATAGTTTTTTCCCGAAAAACTGTGCTGTTGGCAACCGTTTGTGGCTAAACTGGCGTGTGATTTTCTTCTATAGCCCCCTTATTTAAACTATAAATAGTACTGAAGAAAAAACGGCTTGACCGAAAAAGCGAGTGAGTGTGAATAGTTTGCTACTGTTTCTACGATGGCGTTTATTTTTTACCTTTAAGGTTGCTTATCTCATCTGAAAGGGAACTAAAGTGACTGAGAAAAAGGAGGTGATTAGCATGTTGTATGGTGTTGGTGGCACTGTGTTGCATGGTTTGGTTAAGAGTTATGTAGTTGAATTATTAATTTTGATTCGAAATCTGAATATGAGTGAGTAGTTATAATTACTAATTCTTCATAGAGGTTAAATACGATATATCACAAAACCGTTTCTAAACGCAAATACCACAAGAGACGGCGGAAGGAAAAATGCTACTGGGGTTAATTATGGGTTTCTGGATTGCTCTGGGAGTCTACTGCTTCTGGTACTTCTTCATAGCGAAAACAGTTCAACCATTAACCCTAGACGATCTCGCCTTACTATGGAAAATGCACAAACAACAAACCGGTTGTAATTCATCACGGATCCACAGCTTGATCGAAAGCAAAAACGAAGTTGTAGGATTCAAATGTGATTGCGGCTACGAGTTCAAACAAAAACGTTTGATAACACAGAGAGTCAGTATAGCACACAGTTCCAAGCGCATGCAGACTGACATCTCGCCCTTTGAAAAACTTAAGGGAAGGTGAAAGAAAAACATTGATCATCGCTTTACACTCCTACAAAGGCGGAACAGGAAAGACTTTGCTCTCCGTGAACTTGTCAACCCTGTTTGCTAAAATGGGCAAGAAAGTCTGTCTGCTAGACCTGGACCTGCGCGCTCCAAGTGTCTACTCATTTTTCAAAAAAACCCCTAAACATTGGACGAACGACTATCTGAGCAAAGCTTGCAAAATAGAAAGCGTTCTATTGGACTGCACCAGCAAGGACATGACTGAGGGTCAGCTGCTTGTTGGCTTTGCAAACCCTTCAACCAAAGCTATACGTGACATCGAAGCCAGAGACCGAAACTGGGAAATGGAGGCGCTAGGGCGGCTCTTTGCGCTTAAGAATTCGCTCCTGAAAGAAATGCATATAGATTACGTTTTTTTTGACACAAGCCCCGGCCTACAGTATTCCTCTATAAACGCCATCGTCAGCGCCGACATTGTTTTGGTGGTTATGTCACCCGACAAATCCGACTTTGAAGGCACCCAGCGAATGATGAACGATCTCTATGAACTATTCGAGAAGAAAACAGGCGTCATAATCAACAAAATCCCATTCGAGTATTTCTCTGCAAAAAAACAAACTCAGTCAATAACACTTGCAGCTCACAAACTGCCCATAGTTGGAGCTGTACCATGCTCCTGCGACATACTCGCCTCCGAAGGAAAATACCTGTTCGCCTCTGAAAAACCAGACCATCCATTCACAAAAACACTGCGAGAAATAGCTTCAAAATTGGAGTTTATGATGAACGACACGAAAGCTAAGCCATTACATGACAAGCTCGGGGAATACGCTATTAACTACTCCGTGTATGAGGGTTTATCTGAAGCCCCCAACAGTTGATACTCAGTCAACACGCGCTTTCTCTCCGTTTTGAAACACATACACGTCGCCGATGAAAGAGAGGCACCCGCGGTCGTAAATAAGCGCTGAACGTTGAGGTATCGCGTATATCTTCTCTTCTTTCGAAAGCCGTTTCAATTCAACGTCTCTTGAAGGTTTATAGTGAACTTTCATGATGAAGTCCACAAGCCCCAAGCCAGTAACCATCTTAACCACAGGTTTACGTCTTTCAGTGAGCACGCATTTTTTACAAAGCGCTAAGGCACCTGCACTTCTCCCAACAATAACTCTATCGTACTTGCGCAGCAAAAGATCAACACTCTTGCTTTTCAAACGCTCAAGCAAAACAGTTGTAAGGCCACCTGTCAGGTATATCAAATCGGAGCCCGCTACCTGCCGGCTAGTCTCTTGAAAGCTATCGCCGTAATCGGCGAAGTCAACACTGCTTGCACCGAGATTAAGGAAATAGTCGAACAGCCTCTTCCTCCGCTTATACATCTTGTCAAATGACGCCCGCGCCCACGGAAAAACCAAGACCCTAGGAGATTCAGCTGCTTCGCGGAAGGCAACCTCGTTGATTTCTCTTGAATCCTGCTTCACCACGTTTTCTCCGCCTAAAAAGAACAGCTTTGCCATAGAAGTAATAACATCTTCCGCTTACTTTAAGGCACTGCGACAAGCTCAAGCGGTTTCACGGTTTTTCTTCTACAAGCGCCAAATATTTCATCAGTGTTGGTGTTGAGTTTTCGTCCAGCGAGTAAATCGTCTTTAAGCCTTCGTTTGTTTGCAGAACGAACTGCGTTTTTCCCACTCGTTTCATCTGCCAAGTCAAAGCTTGTGAGGTTATCGAAACCTTATCTGCTAATTCGCCGTGTGACAGCTGTTTCTTGTTAAGTAGTGCTTCCAAGATTTTTCTGGCAGTCTTGTGTCGCAGCAGTGAAATTGTTAGCATTTCTTTCCGCGAGAATTTTTTCGCTGGGAAGAACCGTTTGTATCTGCCGTCGCGAATGAACGATACAAGCCCTGCTTTAATGAGAACTCCCAAGTGGTACTGCGCCAAGCCAACTGGAATACTTAGGCCTGCACAGACTCCTCTGAACTGGACGCCAGGGTTGCTATCAACGTAATCATAGATTTGCGTGCGCGTGCCGTTACTAAAAGTCGATTGGCTGTTAGTGCCTAAGTTAACGAAGGAGGTAGATAAAGCAAGCAAGCAATAGGGGTTGGGTGTTACTTCCTGAAAACTCCTCTGTTGTTGTAACACAGCCGCAAAAGAAACTATAATTATTGAGGCTAACGCAAACGCGATTACTGCTCTCTTCAACGCTGGCTGCATCATCATCCGCCTGTAACCAGCCTTTTGGCACTTCTAGTTTTTAACAGTATTCGTAAACAAATGTACTAATCACGTTCTTTGAAGTTGCAAACGAGCTTAATGTACCTAACCTGTAGTTTACAGGTTTAGCTCGGATAGACCCCCTCTATAGTTTCTGCAATGAACCACTATTAGGATACTAATAGACGCCAAATATGCTGGGGTGTTTCTGCTTCTACGTGGCGGCTGTTGGGGTGTTTTCTGTTTGGGATTAAATTTTATATTTGTCGCATGTTATATTCCTAATATATTTGGGGAGGAAATGCAGGTGAAACTTGTAACTGTTTTGTTACCAGAAGCTTATCTTGAAGGGTTAGATGAACTTGTCAGGGCTAACATGTATCC
>CAZINA010000039.1:0-12117 GCA_964540545.1 uncultured Candidatus Bathyarchaeia archaeon | reverse complement strand
TTGGCACTGGGGAATGGTGTGATGGTGTGTTTTAGAAGGCTTATGGTAAGGTTAAATAGAGTTTAGTGGGATAAAGCTAAAAATCAAGCGTGTCTCATGTATGGAGCGTGGTGTTTGAATGAAGGTTGTTCTTGGTCCTGCGTCGAAGGAGTTGGGTGAAAAAACCGCGGAGTTAGCTGGTTTAGAAACTGTAGGGGTTGCGTATAAAGCGTTTCCGGATGGGGAATCCTATGTCCGTTTGGAAGGTTCAGTTCGGGACGAGTACGTGGTTATAGTGCAGACGACCAGCGCGCCGCAGGATACTCGTTTGATGCAGTTGGCTTTTTTGGCTGGTGCTTCTAAACGAAATGGAGCTTGTAAGGTTACTGCGGTGGTGCCTTACTTGGGTTATGCGCGTCAGGATAAGATGTTTCTTGAGGGTGAGGGTGTAAGCGTTGAAACTGTGGCGTGTATGTTGAAGGCTGCTGGAGTTGACGGTTTGGTGACGGTGAATATTCACGCGGAAGGTGTGTTGAAAAAGTTTCCGTTTCCAGCTGAAAACTTGTCTGCTATTCCGTTGCTGGCTGAGTTTTTTGTTGAGAAAGGCTACGGCAAAGCTTTTGCTTTGGCTCCAGATAAAGGTGCAATGTACATTGCGGAGCAGGCGCAAGCTGTTTTGGGTGGTGGTGTTGGGCATCTTGACAAGAAGCGTGATCGTTACACGGGGAAAATAATGCAGACTGGTGAGGGGTTGGATGTGAAGGGGCAAACAGTCATAATTTTTGATGATATTATTAGTACGGGTGGGACGATTGTTGGTGCTGCGAAGATTATGCGGGAGCTTGGTGCCGCAAGGGTTTTCACGGCTTGTGTTCACCCAGTTTTGGTGGGTGACGCTGAAAAGCGGATTCTTAATGCTGGGGTTGAGGAGGTTGTGGGCACGGATAGTGTTCCCAACCGCGTCAGCAAGGTTTCGCTTGCACCGTTGATTGCGAAGGTTTTGAAGGCGCAAGAAAGTGGCTGATCTTTTCTTTTTGCTTTCAGGCGAAAATGAGACTTTGCCTGCTGCTGAGTTGAAGGCTATTCTTGAGGCTGAAGACTTCGATTTTGTAGTTAAGGAGCATCTTGATTTGGTGGTGCGGTTGGATGCAGCAGTGGGCAGTGTGGATGCGGTTCACCGTAGGTCGGCTTACACTAGGACGTGTGTGCTTGAGTTGTTTGCTTGTGAAGCTGAGGAAGCTGCGATTGTGAAGGCTGTGGAGTCCGTGGATTTCAATCGGGTTATAGGTGAAGGCGAGAGTTTTGCGGTTCGTGTGAGGCGTGTGAAGAATTACGCGGAAAGAATTGGTAGTGTTCCTCTTGAGGGAAAGCTTGGCAAGCACATACTTAACAATACGACGGGAACAAGGGTTAACTTGAAAAAGCCTGATAAGACTTTTTTCGGTGTTTTGACGAGTGGTAAGCTGGTTTTTGGTCTTAGGCTTGCGGAGATGGAGATTTTGACGTTTTCGGAAAGGCGTCCTAGGAAGAAGCCGTATTTTCATCCGTCTGCTATGCCTTCGAAGCTTGCGCGTTGTATGGTGAATTTGTCGCGTGCTAAAGTTGGGGAGTTGGTGTTGGATCCGTTTTGTGGCACTGGGAGTACGATGATTGAAGCTGGTTTTGTTGGTTGCAGGGTTTTAGGTTTTGATGTTCAGCGGCGTATGGCGGAGGGTACGCGAAGAAACCTTGAGCATTTTGGTGTTGAGTCTGAGGGTGTGGTGGTTGCTGATTCTAGGATGTTGCCTTTGTGTCGGGTTGACCGTGTTGTGTCTGATCCGCCTTATGGAAAATCCGCAACGACTATGAAGTCTACTACTAAGCGGCTTGTTGAGGGCGTGTTGGGTTCTGCACGTGGTTTGCTTAGGGTAGGGCAACTGATTTGTATTGCTTCGCCGAAGACATTAGGTATCTCTCGTGTTGGTAAGGAGTTGGGGTATAGGCATGTGGAGTCTCATTTCGCGTATGTTCATGGGACTTTGACGCGGGAGATTGCGGTGTTCGAGAAGGTGTGAGGTGGAAACGGGTTGAGTTTGCGTGTGGTGTTCCTTGGGACGGGTGGTTGTGTTCCCACGGTTGGGAGGAGTTTGCCAGCGGTGCTTTTGCGGCGGCAAGGTGAGCAGTTAATGTTTGATTGCGGCGAAGGCGTGCAGCGGCAGATGGTTAAGGCGAAGGTGGGGTTTCACAGGAAAATGAAGATTTTCGTGTCTCACATGCATGGTGACCACGTTTTGGGTTTGCCTGGGTTGATGCAGACTATGGCTTTGCTTGGCAGGGAGAAGAAGCTGGAGGTTTATGGTCCAGTGGGAATTGGACAGTTTTTGGAGTGTGTTAGGGAGAGTTTGCAGTTTGGTTTGACGTTTCCTGTTGAAATCCGCAAGGTTCAGGGTGATGGCGTGGTGTGTGAAGAGGAGGATTACACAGTTGAAGCTGTTCGGTCAAATCACGTGGTTAATGGTTGGTCGTATGCGTTTGTGGAGAAGCCGCGTGCGGGAAAGTTTTATCCTGAGAAAGCTAGGGCGTTGGGTGTTCCTGAGGGTGAGTTGTGGTCGAAGCTTCAGCACGGTGACTGCGTTGAGTTGGAGAATGGGCGTGTTGTGCGTCCTGAGGCGGTTGTGGGTTCGCTGCGGAAGGGGCGGAAAATCGTGTATTCAGGTGACACAAGACCGTTTGACGGATTTGTGGAGTTTGCGGCTGATGCAGACTTGGTTATTCACGAAGCCACGTTTGACGATGCGCTTGCGG
Organism: uncultured Candidatus Bathyarchaeia archaeon; assembly: GCA_964540545.1. Classification (GTDB taxonomy): domain Archaea; phylum Thermoproteota; class Bathyarchaeia; order Bathyarchaeales; family Bathycorpusculaceae; genus SG8-32-3. The sequence continues at coordinate 9,354 of CAZINA010000039.1, read as the reverse complement.
AGAAGGCGGAGTTAGATGGTCATTCTACTCCAGGTCAAGCGGCTTTGCAGGCTAAGCGTGCTAAGGCTAAGAAACTTGTGTTAACGCATATTAGTGCTAGGTATGCGGATGCGGGGTTGCTTTTAGAGCAGGCGCAAAAAGTTTTCGAGAATGTGGTTGTGGCTGAGGATTTTTTGGTGTTGGAGTTACCGCTTCCGAAGGGTTAAGCAACCATTTCGCGAAGTTTTTGTAGGCTTTTTGGTACGTGTTCTATGGTTTCGATGATTATGTTTTTGTCGTAGGCGATTTCTTTGAGGGTTTCGGCGAATTGTTGCCAGTCGATTTTTCCGTGGCCGATTCCTAAGTGCTGGTCGTTTTCTCCCATGTTGTCGCTGATGTGCATGTGCACGATTTTGTCGGGTAGTCTCCGTAGGAAGTTTATTGTTTGGTTTTCGAGGTTTGCGTGTCCAACATCTAATACTATGCCTATGTCGTGTAGGCTTGTTTCCTTGTAGAAGCGTTGGAAGTCTGCAGGGTTTCGCATGAGGAAGCCGTATTTTTCTGGGAGGTTCTCGATTGCAGTGTTTAATCCGTGTTTCTCCGCTGTTTCATGTAGGTCTCGTATGGTTTGGATGTTTTGTTTCCAGTCTTGACCGGGATAGAAGTCGCTGATGCCTGTTCTTGCGCCTGGATGGAAAACCCAGAGCTGCGCGTTCAAGTCGCGTGCGTAAGCCATAGACTGTTCTAGCCGTTTCACGGTTGCGTTTAACATTGGCTTTGATGGTGAGGCTATGTTTATGTCTGCGAAAGGCGCGTGAACCGTGTAGCGTATGCCTTTAGCCTTAGCAATCTCGTTGAGTTTGGCGACTCTTTTCCTGCTGAGCTCATGCAAGCCTTCATCCACAACCTCAACAAGCTGTACATCAACCTTAGCTAAACGCTTAAGCATCGTACTGAAAGGCTTACTTAAACAATAAAGCATAGAAACACCAATTCTAGGCTTAGACATACAGTTCATTCCTTTCACGGCATTGACGATTTACTTTCCAACTCGCACCTAATAACCTAATCTCAACAAAACAGCAAAACCAAAACAACAAACGCGCAAAAATTGACTTATAGCCCCTTATATATAGAGTGAACTTTAAAGTAAACCCTTGTTTGAATGTGTGGAATAGAAATTTCTTGAGAAAACAAAAATGAAATTTTGTTTAGTGTTTGCGTTTCTTGAAGTAAACCAGCAGAGCCACGACAACTACAGCAACGATGACAGAAGCAGCTGCAACAGGCACAACCGGGAAAGGCTCAGGAGGCTTAGCTACGTTGAAACCGATTGCTTCTGAAGCTCCAGTGTTTTCAAACTCGTCTCTTACGTACACTTTTATGTTGTGCATGCCGTTGGATAATTCTAATAGAGTGGTGTTGCCGTTGATTGTTACGTTTTCCTGCCCGTCAAGACTGTAGCCCATCCATTCAACCTGCTTATTAACCGTAAAAGCTAAAGTAACATTGTTGGATGTGTAATTAGCGTTTTCAGGCGAAATAATATTAACATCAGGTGGAACAGAGCCGTGCCCGAAAGGCGTGTACTCCTCGTTTGTAGCATACTGCGTAACAGAAATTGTAGGATAATTAGGAAAAACACCAGGGGAATAAATGCCAATATTGCCCCCAATCGCGTATATCTTTTCGTTAACCACGGCAAAACTTACGGAGTCGCGGTTTGTAGGCATTTTGGCGCCGATTACCCAGCAGTCAGCTTCGGGGTCGTAAACTTGAAGCGTCCCGCCATAAATGTAGATTCGCTTCGGTGCCATCTCACCAGTCGTTGCAAGAGCTACGCCAAAATAGTTAGGAAGTGGAGGTGCTCCTAAACTCACTGTGTCGGTTTCAGTGTCGTATATTTGGGTCAAATTTGCACTTATAAAATATATCTTGTTGTCGATGACTGCTGAAACGGGTCCGTAGGTTTCGGTTTGGATAGCATCCTTAGAGGCCCAAGAGTTAGTGGCTGGATTGTAAATATACATTAGCGAGTCGGATGTCAGATAGAGTTTGCCATTTACAACATTTGCCGTTGTGACGCTTCCGTTGAAAGGCATAGGTGCTTCGGTTTCCCAAGTGTCAGTGGTTATGTTATAGACCTCATTTATCCCTCCACCTATGCAGTAGATATTGTCCGCGTATAGTATTGTGGCAAAGAAGCCTCTTCGAGTAGGCATGGGCGTTTTGGTTTCCCACTTGTTTGTTGAAAGGTTGAAGACCTCTACTGCAGCGGTTAAAACAGCTGTACCGCCGTAAGGAGGGGTCCCAACGAAATAGGTTCCACCGAGACAATAGATGCTGTCCTCATGAACGACTGTCGCAAAATTATATCGTGGTGTCGGCATTGGTGGCTTGGTAATCCACCGGTCAAGTGGTGGGTCGTACTCGTAATTGGTATTTACAACTTTACGGGTGCCTGAAAATCCTTCTGTCCAGCTATCTACGTAGTTTTTGATAGTGCCTCCGATAGCGTAGATTTTCCTGTCTACTACCGTAAGTCCGAGGTCGCTCTTTCCTTGAGGCATTGGAGCCTTAGTAGTCCAAGAGTTCTCTGTATTCTCAATAGAAGATGACGCAGGTTCAGCGATGACTGTGAATGACGCAGTCAGGAAGACGAGAATAAGCAGTAATGTAAGGCTTTTTCTCATGTTTATCTATGTTATTCGGGTTTTTTCTGTTGTAAAAGAGTTTTTGTCAAAGTTTCTTGACCAAACAAAACTCAGCGTTAGTCAAATTTTCTTGACAAGCGCCCGATATGTTTACCTATGTCTGTAGACTATAAGTTAACGAATAATACCTATACTTTTTGACAAAGAAGGAGCTAATTTTTTTTAGCGCGCACAAATCTAAGTATTGAACCTATAACTAAACGATTAAAACGAAAAACCCTCTGGTTAGTGTTTAGAACCAACTTACCTAAAAATGCGCACTTTATTCTTTTACACTTTAACTGTAAAAATTTATCCACTTTATAAAAAACTACACTCAGAGTGCCCGTTTTATATATAGAGTCAACTGAAGATTAGACTACTGTTGGGTACTTTTGGTTAGTGTTAAGCGGTAATAATAATGGGATTTTTTGTTTCTTGGGAGAACTGTTTAAATAACGTGTGTTTTGCCTTAATGGGTTATGCTCCAAGATTTGAAAGGGTTTGCCCAGTTTATCTCCGTAGAGAGAGGTTTAATGGTTTTGATGATTGCAGTAGGGGCAAGCTTCCTTATGGGTGGGTCGCTTATGTGGTTTGAAGCAGTTTTCCTCGGCGTGATCGCGTTTTGTATTTGGAGCGCGGCAGACGCCATAAACAACATTTTCGACGTTGACCTTGATGTGCTCTCAGACCCGTTCCGAGCAGAATTCACTAAAAAAATCGGGAAACTCGGCTTGTACATAGCCATGTTCTTCAGTGCCTTATCACTCCTGCTGGGCGCGTTCACCATGACTCCCTACGTAGTCCTATTCATCGCTTTGGGCATAATGTTCGGAGTGCTCTACTCCGTGCCGCCCTTCAGACTCAGAAAAACCGCCTACAAACCAGTCGTAAACTTCACCGTCGGCGCAGTTCCAGTCCTCATAGTCGCTGCGTTCTTCAACGTCTTCACAATCAACATAATTGCACTTGTCCTTCTCATCGGCGTAACCACAGCCGTCAACAGTCTCTGGGAGGACTTGGCAGACTACGCCTCAGACTTCACCAGCGGCTCTCGCACAATACCAGTTATACTCGGCTACAAACAAGGACTCATATTCACCATAATCATGGGCTACACCCTAATTCCACTAATGGCTCTGGTTGGCGCACTCTTCCAACTCGGCTGGACCTACTACCTAACACTCGCAGCACTCTCAATCTTCGTCACACTCCGCGTAATCCAAAAACGAAACACCCTACTCAAAAATAAAGAAGACACAAAACAACTGTTTAAGCTGGGCGAAGTGCTATCCAAAGACTTTGTCATAATCGCCATTGTATTCACCCTAAGCCTCATGCTCAGCAGCCTACTAAAAATCACACTAGCCTAAAAACCAGAAGAAACAACTAGAAAGAAACAAAATCACGGGCAACCCAAGGAAATTACGGCTTCTCGTAAAGGTAAATCGTGTGCGACGGGTAACCCATCTTAGGGTTTTCACAGTAAGTCTCCACTTTCACTGGCTTCCACCCCACAATCTCGTAGTCATGAGAAACCACGCGAACACCCTTCCTCAAGTCAGCCTCCAGCTTCGGCCGGATCTTCTCGTTCGCACTCGTTGTTAAATACAGAAAAACTACATCAGCAGAAGTTAAATTCACACTAAACATGTCACCGTTAACTATGGTTACCTTATTAGAAAGGCCACGCTCATGAATGGTGCTTAACGCCTTCTTAGCTAAATCCTCCCTCAACTCAACACCTACGGCCCTCGCGCCAAAAGACTTCGCAGCCATAACAACTGTTCGACCGTCCCCCGCGCCCAAATCAAACAAAACTTCGCCAGCCTTCAAATCAGCCAACTTAAGCATGTACTCGATTACTTGAACAGGACTCGGAACGAACGGCGCAATGAACATCTATTCATCTTCTCCAAACTGATTTTGGATATTCTTCAACTTAAGCTTTTCACGACACATAGGCGTTCTTCTTCTGCATCGGCCGTTTAGCCTCGCCGCACTTCACACAGCTCTGAGCACACAGCTCCAAATACTTCGCCTCATCATTGGAACCTATGGCTTCAGCAGCTTTAAGACACAACTCGCTGGGCTCTAAACACCCTTCCTCCTTGCAAAGACCAGAGATGTAACGGCAAACTTTCTGCACATCCTCAGGCTCCAACACAGCTCGGTTAGTGCGCACAAGAAGACACAACTCCCTAGCCATAACACAAGTCTTCACATACTTGATACGCATAAGAACCTCTTCGCGGAGCTTTTTTCGGCTCATTTCCACCTTTTTGATCTCCTGTGGTTGTAATGAATGCTAGGACACAGTATGAACATATTCAACTTAAAAATGTTGTTAACGCCTCATAACTGTCCATAACAAAAACCAGCCAAAATCTACTCTATCGGAAACGTTTACTCAAAGCTTTGCGCTCCGCTTCAAGAACTAACTCGTAAAAACGACTATTAAGCTTAGGTTCCTTTTCAAGAACACCTACAGCGCCAGACGCCCAAACCTTACGCGCACTCAAAGCCACCACAGCCGCCTTACCATACTTCCTCACCAACTGCCCAGTCTCCACTGCCCTCACCCGCAACCGTTCCTCAGCCTGCGTTAACTTCTGACCTTTCTTATCAACCAGAGGAAACGCTCGCTCCTCAGCCACCTTCAAAACCCCAACACCAAAAGACCCACACCGCGGACACTTAGGCTGGTCAGGCAGATCCTTAACTCGCGCCATCTCCAGATAATCCCAACAGTTCGTGCACACGAAAGTGCCAGTTTCATTCAACAGCCGCGCCTTAGCAGACTCCACAAGCACAGCACGCATCCGGTCCGGGGGAATAAGGTCAGTTTTCATGCTCACCCGTTCAAGACCCACCCGAGCCACAGGAGTCGCAACACCACCCGCATCCACCGCCTGCAGCTTGATTTCACCGTCTCGAATACTGCCTAGAACGTGGACAAGCCCGTCAGCATCCAAGTCCTTCGTGAAAACCTCCTTTAACCCTTCATCGTAAATAGGCGTACCCTCAAAACTCGTAATCAACTTCTGAAGACTAACACTGCTAAAATCCGCCCACTTCTTCAACGCGCCAAAACGGCGAGCAACATGAATCACACGCCGCTTAAAAAGCCCCGTTTTCACGGTTGACCGCGTTAGCGCGCCTTTAACTGATTTTTCAGGCATACCTTGTAATTCATCAAAAACCTCCAGTATACGGTCCACGTTGGCTGCGCCCATTGTCTGCACGAAGATGCGGTAAGGGTCATGCTGAACCACTATGCCGTGCCCCAGCTTCTGTGAGAGCACATCCCCCAACAGTTGAGCCAAAGCCCTGTTCGCGAGAGAACCAAAGTTGGCGTGGACCACCACGAAATCCTCCCAGTCTTCAAGCACTATCCGCTTATCCGTGGGAACCGCCAAGCCAGCGTTCACTTGCTCAATTGTCTCCGCTAACGCACGCAGTATAGTGTCCTTGTCAGCTGGGTACCGCTGGCTGAGCAACTCGCTGATTTCCTCTGCTGAGAGCCCACCATGCATTTTTTCTTCCACGAAGCCTCTCACCCAAGCCACTTCCTGCGCTATTTGGAAAGGCACAGGGATTTCTTCACCGATCCAGCTTGGTATGGCACCTGTGGGGTCGTCAACTGACCGCACGTAAACCTTGTCTTCAGTGGTGTGTACTATCTGCCACGGGCTACCCCTGATGATAAATTTGGTTCCAGCCTTCCCGTACTCCGCCATAAACGCTTCATCAAGCACCCCAATTGACGTGTCGCTGTCGTTGTCCACAACCAGAAACTGTTTCTCCACGGGAATCATGGATAAATTATCAAAGTAGTATTCGAAGAGCGCCTTGGTTCGCGAAGGCTTCAAAACCACCTGATCCTCAAAGGAAACCCAAGCCAAACGCGGAAAACGCTCATGCATGTACTTGAGCGACTTCTCAACATCCTCCATCGTTACACCCTGATACGGGTAAGCGTTCCTGACTACTTCCAAAATCTCGGTGAAGTCTAAACGCCTCTTCTTAAGAAGCAATCCCGCAATTTGATGGGTTAACGCATCGTAGGGTTTAGGCGGAACTTCAACAGGCTCCAACTCCTCTTTCAAAGCTCTCCGTGCAATAACCAATGCCTCTAACGTGTCGTCAGAGTCCATGCCGATAATGACGCCTTTTGCCACACGACCTATTCTGTGACCAGCCCTGCCCACCCGTTGTATAAGCCTTGCAACCTGCCTGGGACTCATGTACTGGATAACCAAGTCGATGCGGCCTACGTCTATGCCCAACTCGAGGCTGCTGGTAGCGATTAAACCTTTGAGGCTGCCTCGTTTCAACCCTGTTTCCGCCGCTATCCGCGATGGTTTTGCTAGTGAACCGTGGTGAATGGAAACGGGAAAGTCCAGGTCCCAAACTTTGAATCGGCTCGCCAGCACCTCCGAGACCGAGCGGGTGTTGGTGAACAAGAGTACAGACTTGTGTTTGCCCATGTACTCGCGTATCAGCCTTAAGCGGGCTGCCACTTCGGGGTGAGTGTAAAGTTTCCCTGCAAGCCTCACGTCTTCCTCGGTTGGCTTCGGAAAAATCACTTCCAACCGCATCATTTTGGCGACGGGCACGCGTATGATTTCCACAGGTCGATTGTTCCCTACCAGAAACTGGGCTACCTTCTCAGGGGTGCCGATAGTAGCGGACAACCCTATAAGCTGGAAGTCTGTATGCGCCAAGTTTCTGACGCGTTCTAACGCTAGGGACAACTGGCTTCCCCGTTTGTTGTCTGCCAGTTCATGCACCTCGTCGATTACCACCCACCGCAAGCTTTGCAGGTGCTGCCGCAACAGCCAACCCGAAAGCATGGCTTGCAACGTTTCAGGCGTGGTTATCAGCACATCGGGGGGACTTCTCGACTGGCGCGTTCGCTCTTTTGTATCGGTGTCACCGTGCCGGACCGCCAGTTTAATGTCCAAATTGTTGCACCACCATTCAAGCCGTTCAAGCATGTCCCGGTTCAAAGCCCGCAACGGCGTAATATACAAAACTTTTATCCCCGGCGTCTGCTGTGCCTGCAAAAGCAGGCTAAGCAGTGGGAGAAACGCAGCTTCAGTCTTCCCCGTTGCCGTGGGGGATATTAAAAGAACGTTTTTGCCCTCAAGTATCTTGGGAATTGTTTTCTCCTGAGGTTCAGTAGGCTCAGGAAATCCTTTCTGTTCAATGAGCCTTCGAACTGGCTTGACAAGCATCTCAAAAACGCTTTCGGAACTCTGCAATCTCGACTAGACCTCAGGATATCGAAAAGACTAAGCAGAGAATCAACGGTAAAAACGTTTTGGAATGTTTTGAAAGAGTTTATGTCTCAAATTTTTAAATTAAAACAAAGAAAAAGCACATTTAGCGCATTTTGTATGCGGTTTTTCCGCGTTGTTTTTGTGTTTTTCCATGCTTTTAACATAAAAGTGTTTAATCCTGATGTTTAAATAGAAATTTTCTATTCGAAAACAATGGAAAATTTTATATCTATCATATTAAGAAACCATGGAGCGTAATATCATGGAGGGAAGTAAATGACAAAATGTCCTAAATGTGGAGCCGACGTTCCAACGATGAAGAAATCATGGAAAATGGCCGGTCGCCCAGACAAACAAGGAAAAAGGATGCAGCTTGAAATCGGGCTGTATGAATGCCCCAAATGTCACGGCAGCTTCCGCGAAGTACTAAGTAAAAAGAAAATCTAAACCTGCATCAACAAAGCAGTCAACGAGCAGCAAAGCAAGTAATTGACAATCACATCAAACTCCTCATTTTCCTTTTTTTGAAGCGTTAAGTTTTATAACATAAACTGCTTTATGAACAAGAATACTTCATAATTCAACCGAGGCCACACTTTGACTGCTAATCTCAAGAACCTTTGGAAGAACGACTACATCCAAACCGCCGTTGTTATTGGTTTGATTGCTCTAGCAGTTTTCGGCTTCTGGTACGGGTCGCAGGTAGCACTAAACACATCATACCCCGCGTTGGCAGTAGTAAGCGGCAGCATGTGCATACCCCAAAACGGCGCATGCGACGGATGGACCCACTCATTCTCCCGCACCCTACACATAGGCGACCTCATAATCGTTCAAGGCGTAGACCCGCAAGACCTAAACGCGGATTACCCAGACAGCGACATAATAGTGTTCCATAAGCCTGGTGACGAAGAAGAGCTTATTGTCCACAGGATAGTGGCTACAGAGGAAAGGAATGGGGTCTTGTACTTCTACACTAAGGGTGACGGAAACGGATACAACAAGTGGCCAGCTACACCTGAAACAAGCGAGTATGACCCATGGAGGGACGAACAAGGTAATAGAGGGGTTTCGGAGGACTTGGTGGTTGGCAAGGTAGTTATGCGCATTCCATGGATAGGACATATTGTGCTGTTCATGCGCAACTCCGTAGGCTTGCCCATAGTCGTAGCCCTCATAATACTAATAGTGGTTATCGAGTTTGTGTTTCCGTTGTTTAGAAACAAAAAGCCGCCTGAACAACAGGAAGAATTGCAACAGCAACCATAGATGTATTTATAAAGACACCCTGCTTATAAAAAAGGGTATTTAAACACAGCAAAATGAGAAGGGGAGTTAATGCCAAAAGTTAAAGCAACAATAAGCATCGAAAACGTCGTTGCCTCTGCAACACTGAA
>CAZINA010000038.1:0-12244 GCA_964540545.1 uncultured Candidatus Bathyarchaeia archaeon | reverse complement strand
CCCCCTATATATAGATAGAACTTCGAAGTGAACCCATGTTTGAATGTGTGGCGTCAGAATGTTTTGAGAAAGCGAAATTGGACATTGCTTTTTTAGTGTTTGTGCTTTTTGAAGTAGACAAGTAAACTTATGCCAGCAAAAACATTTCAGAATAACATAGTTAACTTAGATGTCGGTCATGACCCGTTATGTGATTCAATAATAACGTATGCTATGATAGCGATCCCGATTACTGTGAAAATAGCCGGCACTATCTGTGCCCAAATATGGGGCACTTGCGCCCCCAACCCAAAATCAACGAATATGAGTGAGAGCGCTATAACTCCAACAGCGGCGGCAATCAGGCAGATAATAATCGATTTGATCTTTTTGGAGTTCGCCATTTCGTTTTCACTATTAACGAGTTTTACTTTTAAATTCGACTAAAACCTTCAAGAAACAGTGTTAGTCAAATTTTCTTGACCAAGCCTGCTTATTTTTTTACCTATCCCTGTAGAGTACAAGATACCTAAATGTATTCTATGCAAGTAGATGTTCGAGTAGAATTTTGATGCCTATGGCTATTAGGACTATGCCGCCTATGAGTTGGACTTTGCGTTCGAAGAATTTGCCTAGTTTATTGCCGAAGTTAAAGCCTGCGAAGGACAGGAGGAACGCGACTACGCCGATGACGATTACAGGAATCATTATCGCTACTTAAAGCAGAGAAAAGCCTCTGGGCAAGGTCTAACGTATTATTTTCAGTACGTCTCGCGGGCAAGCTTCCACACACTTCATGCACCTTGTACATAACGTGTTGTCAACAGTCGGTGGGTCCCATTCTCTTAACGCGTTCTCTGGGCAAGCATTCACGCAGTAGTAACACGTACCACACTTGCCTACTGCCACTACATACACGGTTTTATCGTACTTGAACTTCTCAACTTCCTTCGACTTCAACAACACGCCTCCTAAACGTCTGCCGCACCAACTGAAAAGCTGACGATACCAATTAATTAAACATACGTTTAAACGTTCGAAGTTTTTATAAACAGAAGTGTTTTTTGTGTTTAATACAATATGTTATCATGGCGAATTCAATAAAACTCCCCGTGCCACAGAAAGACCTTGATTTTCCTTTAATGAAAGCTTTAGAGAAACGTCGATCAATAAGGAAATGGAAGAATGACTCTCTTTCAGAACAAGAACTCTCGAATCTGCTCTGGGTTGCCTGCGGAATCACCAAAGAAGAAACAAAAAGGAGTAAAAGCAAAAGAACCGCTCCATCTGCATGTAATTCACAGGAAATAAAAATCTATGTTGCAACAAAGAAAGGTCTTTTCCTATATGACGAAAAGAATCACCAACTGATTCAAACTCTCACGAAAGACATCCGAGAAAACATTGGCACCCAAAAAATGATGCATTCAGCACCAGTCGGCCTCATTTACGTTTCTGATTACTCCAAAATGACAAATTTCCTCTTCAGAAACGATGATCAAAGATGGTTCACGTCGGGATCAGACACAGGCTTCATCAGCCAAAATATCTATCTTCACTGCGCAGCTGCGAAACTAAGCACCGTAGTTCTTGGCTTGGTTAACCGAGACAAACTCCACAAGATCATGAACCTAAAAGAACACGAAAAAGTAGTTTACACACAAGTAGTAGGCAAATCTCTCGATGAATAGCTATATCGGCTTTGCAAAAGAAGTTAAGCGCGGGGTGTTAGCTTCACACTCACGTTCAAATTTCACGCAACTTATTAGTAAAACACCCGTAGAAAAACTAATGAAGCAAGCGTTGAGGTAGACTACACCTGCCTTTCACTCGTTTCCTTTTCGTCTTTTAAGATAGGCGACCGTGAACCTTCGACCATCTAAAAGAGTGACGTCTTGGACGCTGACAAGCTCCCAACCGTCTTTGCCCAAGTTGTTCAGGTCATTTTGAACGTCTTCTATTTCTGGCTTGTTGCCTCCTGATAAGGTGCTCGAATGAATCCGTGTCTTTATGGGGATAACCCTGTATTCCCAACTTACCATTTCAACTATTTCCTTTTACACTTGTTCTATTATTACAGTTCGCCGTAGTCTTCTCCTTCATAGACGAATTCTTTCATTTGGACTTTTCCCTCTTTAACGACTACTTTATAACCTGCTTAACAGACAGGGCAAGTGATTATCTCGCCATCGCTAACAGCGTCAATTTTAAATGTATTTCCACAGTTTACGCACTTCAAAATCATAACTTTCGCCGCTATTGTCTATATATAATGCGGCCTCACTTATACTGTTGCCTGCTAGCTAACATCTGAAAGGATACATAGGCAATTAATGGTGAATAGAAGAAATGTCGCACAGAAAGAAAATGACACGTAAGCATAAAAAACTCTACAAAAATACACATGGACGTGTTTATAGGGTAAGAACCAAGAAGCACAAATAATAGCCTGTTTCTTAGTGAGAATTTCTAACAGTAACCCGCATAACCCATGAAAACTCTCAAAAAGCGGAAATTTAAAATGGAAAAATTAAGGAAAAAATTGAGCCCAATTCGCTATTTTAGACAACCCTAAAATCTTCGGGGTCGTCTTCGTTTCGAAAAGCATTCTCGGCAGTAAACTGGTCTGGTTCCGTCAGGCTTGAATGGAACTTCACATTCTTGCTTACATTCAGCGCAGACTGCCTTATGCATCTCTTTGTCTCCGTACATTCGTTATTTCAACTCCTGATATTTCGCTGTGCAAAAATCGCTTTCTACACGTTACCCATAGCATGTGCATTCCTGCTTATAAACTGGTGGCTTCACGTTTCCAAGAAACAAATGGAAATCAGCATTCAAACGAACTCCTCTCCAGATTAAAACCTCTTTTTTCGGCACCCAGTTATATATTCCCTAAAAAAAGGGAAAAATTTGATTTGAATAGGAAAAACCATCATAGACATCGAAATCGGTAAACTGGAATAGATACGTTGATTAACTTCACTTGTTCTCCTTGTATCATGTGATGAATTGTATGACTTTTAAGTTGAGAATATTCAGAAGAGATTACGCTAACAATCTTTCTGCGTGGAACAATTTGCGATTTGCTGTGGTGGATTTGAACAAGTCCAAAAGTTACCCTGAAAACTTTGTTAGCTTGCTACCAATGAGAATAAATTCTGATGGGAAGCTGTCAAATGCTTTCACGAAGTTCTTTGGAAACGAAAGCTTAGCAACTGCCCGAGGATTATTAACTGAGGCTTTGAGGACGGAGGATGATTTTGAAATCAAAGTTGAGATAACGAGAAGATTGAACCTGCTTGAACCTAACCCAGTCGTTTATATCAAATGTCGTGTCTGCAAAGAATTCTTTCAAACTAAGAAAAAAAGAGTGTTCAAGCTAAGAATCTGTCCAAAATGCCTGAAAAGATATAGCAGTCAAAAGTAAACGCATCATGAGCCGTCTGTTACAATAACAACGTTTAAGTCAACCGCAGAGTCTGTAACTGTGATAATTGGAAATCTAATTTTTTTTCAATTATACCTCACGGCTACCAGAGGTGATTATCACAATGCATGGAACTATGTTCGAGATTAAATGTTCCGACTGTGGCAAGACTGCACGCGTCCCCTTCAAACCCGCAGGGGGCAAACCAGCTTACTGTAAAACGTGCTTTTCAAAACACAGTTTTCCACAGTCAAAGGGGGTCAGCAAAACAAACGGTTTCGACCCGAAACAAGCTTGGGCACGGCGAAGAGAAAACACGCAAGGAAACAAAGCAGCTAATCAGCCTAGTGTATTCAAATGGTCTTACAGCACGCACGACAAGGAAACTGTTTAGAAAAAAATGAAACAAGAAACGAAGTGGCTACTGGTCTTCAATGAACAGTTGACTCACGCAAAATTCTTCAGCGGATTAATTCAACTGTTGTTCCTAATGCCTGACCTGGGACTCCTTTCTTGAATTTGGCTTTAACAGTGCCGCTCTTTCCATGGAAACCTGCGATTTTACCAACAAGCGTCTTGTTTTTGCTCTTCCAAACCACTCTTTGCCCAATGAGGGGTCCTGCCTGAGCAGGAGAATCTACGCCGTTAAATTTAATCAGGCATTCGCGTGAAGATTGGGTTCTGATACCTATTCGATAGTTCGTTATTCTTCCATAAACTGGTTGAGACAAAACTTTCACCTTTGACAACGCTTACTTAAAGAAGCCACTTGTTCTTAAACATGTTTTATTTAACTTCAATTTTGTATATGGAGCATTTGAGTCGTTTGAACGATTTTTCTTGCCGCCGGTTTTTGCGTTAAATATCATCGTGTAGATGAAGAGTGACCGCGCACTCTGATTGCATTGTTTTTGTGTGAAGATGCAAAAGTATTCTTTTGCTAGTTCTCTAACTGTTTTTTCGTTCTTTACATATTTCAAGTGCAGTAACTCATGTATTAGCGCCGCTCTTGCTCGGTTTCCAGCGTAGGTTAATAGATTGTTTCGTCCAAATTTTTGTTTGAATATTTGGCAAAACTTTATTGTTTTTGGGTAAATCCGTATTCTTCCTCTGGCAGTGTTACATTTTCCAGCAACACCGTTTCCATTCTTCCTTCTAAATGGAAGAACCTTAACCTGTACAGCGCTGACTATTTGCTCTTCGATTTTTTCTTTTTTCAACATCCAGCGAAGGAACTTTTGAAATGAAGGCTTTTTCAAGGCTTTGAACACAAAAGACGAGTATTTCAAGTAAAACTTAACATGATTCTGAGAGAAACTCTCAAGCTTCTTAGGGTCAACACTTATTCTCATCTTACTGGAGAGATGGAAGTTTTTTTCTAACATAAGCATCTACTGATCTAACAAAAGGGTACAGCGATAATCATTTGATCTCCGTTATGAAAACCATGTTTCTGCTATTTTTAGATCGGGGACGTGCGACTGTACCAAATCTTGAATCAGGGCGGCTCGTTTGGCGGTGGCTTGCTGGACATTGAATTCCAACTGTCTCCCCATCTTTCGAAACCCACACGACGCGACCTATCCTGTTGCATTCCGGACATTTCGCGTGGTCACCTACTTTGATTATGTTCTTGTTTCCCCCTTTCTTTTAGTATCTGCTTAATTTTTTTCAGACTTCTTTCTTAACGTGGAAGTGGTTCGCACGGGTGATTTGCGATTTCTAGAGTTTTTCGCTAAACACGCTCGTAACATACACAATTTCAGTTACCTCTTGATTGTTTAATTTGAAAAGGTCCAGTTACTCGATAGGTTCAGCCCAAAGGATAAGAGAAACTCTTCAGATAGAAGTGTGTTGCCGCACATATAAACACGTGGGCTATAGCTTAGAAGCAGAAAACTCTTGTAGCTGTACAATGGATGGCGCTCAAAGACAAAATGAAATAAAAATGTGTTAATAACGGATAGAAAACGCGTTTTCACATGACTACGCTAATATAGTCGGTTATCCATTTTGATGTAATTGTTAGAATTCTTTAGAGGAAGAGTCAGATTAGCAAAGTGCGTTTTGCTTTTTCTCCAGATTATTCTGATTTACAAATGAGTGTCGTATGCAAGTGCGACCATAAATTTGGTGTTAAAAAAGTGGGTAAAAGAAAAGTCAAAAACGAGTCAAGCCTTCATAAAATGGTGCTACCGAGTGCAAATGATGTGTTGGGCATAGCTGTTAAAATGCTTGGCGGTGAAAGAATTTTGGTGAAGTGCCAAGACGGTAAAGAACGCCTGTGCAGAATTCGAGGCAAGCTGAAAAGAAGAGTGTGGGTCCGTGAGGGCGATATTGTTTTGGTTTCTCCGTGGGATTTCCAGTCGGATGCGCGAGGCGACATTTTCTGGCGTTACAGAAGGAACCAAACCGAATGGCTTAGAAACAAAGGTTACCTTAAAATGTGAGAGCGATAAGGGGGAGAAACTTGCGACACAAGCCTTCAATTGGTGAATATCTTGCTTTTCTTTCAATAAAATATGAAGTTAATCCTGAAAAATTCTTGCATGCCTTACGCTCAGTAAATGAACATAAAAAATCGCGATGCGGCAAATTATCAGTCCAATGTCGAGGTAAGACAAAAAACAAGGTTATTTTTCTAATCAAGAGGGCATCTGAAGTAGTTGCGCAATTTCCCGTAGATGAAGAATTCCTTTTGAATAAAAGCAATCAACTCAAAGATTTCATGGAAACCGATAAGATTCGCAGGTATCTAGCAAAAAAAGATAGAACAGCTATTGCCAACTCCATAAAAGATTTGCGAACTGGAATGCACCATGTTAATCTGAAAGCTAAAATTTTGGAAGTTGCAGAGCCAAAAAACGTTGTTACAAGATATGGAAACCACGCTTGCGTCGCTAAAGCGGTAATAGCAGATGAAACTGGAACAATCAAACTTTGTCTATGGAACGGGCAAATAGCCTCTGTCTCAACTGGAGACACAATTCAAATTGAGAATGCACAAGTATCCTCGTTTAGAGGCGAAAAACACATGACCCTTGGAAAAAAAGGAACGCTCACTAACGTTGAAAACTTCAAACCCCAAACAGCATCAATCGATTTGCCCATCCCTAAGGTCTAACAATTAATACGCTTTACTTTAACCGCCTCTCGAAATACTCCTATTATCATTTGTTTAAAAGCCCAACGCAAGAGAAGCTATTAATATGGAAATTCGGAGTAAAATCAGAAAATAACTGATTTAATGGGTTGATTTGGCAAAAGGAGTTAAGCGCGGGGTGTGGGATTTGAACCCACGTGGCCTTTCGACCACAGACTTAGCAGGCCTGCCCCATACCAGGCTTGGGGAACCCCGCACACGTTTAGGATACTGGTGTGGTTGTTTTTGACTCTTCGCATAATTCTATGTTGACTGCTATTTTTGTCTTTTTATCCAGTCAGCGGGGTTTAGGCGATTACGCCGTCTTCTATTACAATTTGCCTTTGCGCGTAGTCAGCTACGTCTTGTTCGTGGGTGATGACGATGATGGTGGTTTTTGTTTCTTCATGGAATTTCTTCAACAAGTCCATAACTTGTTTGCCCGTTCCAGAATCCAAGTCGCCGGTGGGCTCGTCAGCAAATATCACTGCTGGACTGTTAGTTAACGCACGGGCGATGGCTACACGCTGCATCTGTCCGCCGCTTAACGTGGCAGGGAACTGTTTAGCTTGATTACTGAGGCCAACGCTTTGCAGAAGGTTTTCTATGCGCTCCTTCAAGTCTTTGCTTAACCCAGCTAAATCTGCAGGTAACGCTACGTTTTCACGCGTGTTAAAATGCGGGAGCAAAGCGTAACTTTGGAATATGAACCCCATCTCCAACAGGCGGACCTTAGATTTTGCAGCGTCATCCATTTCATGAAGATTTTCTCCCCGGAACAGCACTACACCGTAGTCTGGGCTGTCAAGACCCGCCATACAGTTCAGTAGCGTGGTTTTTCCCGCTCCAGAATTACCTACAATAGCCACGAACTCGCCCTCTTTCACGTCAAGGCTTACACCGCGTAGCGCGTAAACGGTTGTTCGCCCGAGATTGTAGTTTTTAGATAATCCCCGCACCGCGATGATAGTGTCTTCGGCAACGCCGGTTACCTCAATTTTCTGAGTCGTAAAGATTTGCTTGTTGAACCCAAAGTAGGGAATGTCTGCGCCGAAAAAGTCTGACCACATCTTCAACAGTTCAGCTTCAACAAACAGGTCCGTGCTCAGCTCAGCCATGGGTAACATCTCGTTTTTGAATGCGTCAGTTGACTCTATTGTTTTTATGCCGTTTTTGTTTGCATCCAAGTAGTCGCGCAGGTGAATTTGGCACTCCTGCAGTTTGTTGTGGACTTTAAGAAGCAGCGTCTCTCCGTGCTGCATGTCCAACGTCATCTCTGCGAGAGTTTTGTTTAATTCCACGGAACCATTCGTGAAGTTGTACGGAGTGAGAATTTCGCGTGGAACATGGAACAACTTGAAAATCCTTGAAATCAAATTATCTATATCCTGTAAGGCGCTAAGTTTTGCTGCTAAAATCCTGAAAAACAGTTCCAGCTTCTTCTGTAACTTCGCGTCAGTTGTTTTATAGTGTGTTCCTTTAACGCCCAGTTTCAACCTTTCAAGTACACGATCCAACTCTTTCAGCCGCGTAATCGTCGGCTTCAGAAAGACCGCAAAAAAGTTTGCAATAAGCAACTTGTCAACAAGTTCATCTACGTTAACGTTGTCTTCAGCGGCTGATCCCGCGAAAACTGCTGAATCAAACCCTGAAAGGAAGAAGCGGTACTGCTGGTTCTCCGTGAAATCCCATAGTGTTATGTAGCTTTTCAGCTGGATTTCGCGGTAGCTGGCTGGCAACTCTTTAATTATCTTCTTCAGTTGAGCGTTAAAATGTTTCACAAGGTTCGGGTCGATCTCTTTTATGAAGTCTTTAACGATCTTTGATGTTTCCTGTAGTTCTTGATTGTTTTTAAGCTGTTGTTGCAGCTTAGACTCGTTGATTTTGTAGTATTTCTTGAAACGCTTGTAAACGCGTCCTGTTTCCATTTCCTCAACAATTTTGTGGTCTGGAACCCCGTTTTTTTCTCCAGACAGCACTATGAAGGAATTTAATTCCTGGCTGAACATGGCTTTTCTGGAGGCATGCAAGGTCTTTCGGCAGTCAGCAACAAGCTTCTGTCGTAACTTATTGTTAATCGCCCTCCGCGACTTGTCTATTAATCCAGCTGCGTAAACTTTCATTTGAACTTCTCCTCTGTTTTAAAAGGTCCCTGTTCAACATGGGAGATTTTTCCGTCGGTCATGTGGACGATGTAGTCGCATTGCTCGGCGATCCACCGGTTGTGTGTGACTAACACAAGGGTTTGCCGGTTGATTTTGTTGATTCTGCGGAACAGGTTCATGACGTCAGCGCTTGTTGTTGAGTCCAAGTCGCCTGTGGGTTCGTCGCCGAGAATGATTGCAGGCTCTGTGATGAGGGCACGAGCCACAGCCACTCGTTGCTGTTGACCTCCAGACAGTTCTGTCGGCAGATGATACAGTCTATCGCCCATTCCTAGTTCTCTCAGAAGCATCTTCGCTTGTTCGCGAGCTACTCCTGCTTTCATGCCCTGTAGCAGTAGCGGAGTTTCCACGTTTTCTACAGCGGACAAGAAGGGGAAGAGATTGAACAGTTGGAATATGAAGCCGATTTTGTCTCTGCGGAAAGCGGTCATTTGCCCGTCTGAAAGCTTGCCCGTGTCTATTTTGTCGATTATGATTTTTCCTTCCGAGCGCCGGTCTAGATGCCCTATCATGTTCAAGAGAGTTGTTTTTCCGCATCCTGACGGCCCCATAATAGCCATCATGTCACCTTTTTGGACAGTGAGGTCTAATCCTCGGATGGCGTGGACCTCATTTGATTTTCCTTCACAGTAACGTTTGTGTAATCCGGAGATCACCAAAAGTGGCTCTCTATCTTTTGTGCTTGAATATTCTTTCTGCATATCTGTTATCACCGTCATTTTTTCCTTATCCTACATACCTCAAGGCTTCTGCTGGTGGAATTCTTGACGCGAACCATCCTGGGATTGCCCCTGCGCCTATGGCAATCAATGTAATGAAGCCTAAGTATACGCCGAGGTCATTCCACGGGATGACCAGTGTAGAGTTCTGCATGTTTGCGAAGCCAACGCTGATTAGCACGCCGTTAGCGACTCCGATGGCTAAGCCGATTATGCCTAGTACCACTAGTTCCAGAAGTACTGACAGCATGACTTGGCTTCTTGGGAAGCCTATTGCTCGCATCATGCCGATTTCACGTTTTCTCTCTGAGACGTTGCGGACTGAGATTACTGCCATGCCTACTGCGCCGATGACGAGGCCGAACGTTACGTATATCTGCAGGAATGAGACTACGCGTTCGGTCATTTCGAGTGACTGTTCAATTTTTGAGTAGAGTATTGTGGTGCTTGCGACGTAGAAGTTGTCTTCAGCTATGCTTCGGTAGCCTTCATCGTCTGTGTTTGTGAAGTCTTCGATGGCTTGGGCGATTGACTGGATTTGGGGGTCGTCCATGTCGTAGGTAGTTTTTATGAGGAACTTGTCGTATTGGTCTGCGGCTCTTGATGTAGTGGTTTCCCCGTCTGCTTCTGCCAGGAAGCTTGTTTGGTTTGCCCAGTATTCAGTCAGGTATATGCTTCCTAAGGCGTCCATGAAATCGAAATCTCCTCCGCTTAGGAGGTTGAAGGATGATAATGGGAAGCCTCCTGCTCTTTGAAGGTCTAATCTTCCTGCAACGGTGAACGCTTGATAAACGGGCAATCCGGATTCAGAAGTGTTCATTGGTATCCACACTTGTAATCCTAAGGGTAGCAGGAAGGAGTCGGTGAACACGATGGGGTTTTCGATGACGCTGCCATTTTCGTCTTTTAAGACATCCACGCCTTCTAATTCATCACCCGCGTATCCGCTGAAGGATGAAAAGTCTATATCGTTTAAGTCCCTGTCCTCTGACATAATATCAGACAAGGAAACGTTGTAAGCCGCCATTGTGTATGAGGAGGCAAAGAACAGGTCCCACGCTTGCTTGGACATTTCATTTAATTGTTCATCGGTTACATCGGATGCAGGAGGTTGGTCGATGTCGTCAGGGAAGCTACTTAGGTAGAAGTCGTAGCGCCAATTTGAGTCAAACGAATTGGTTGCGTTTCCGCGTATTTGATCGCTGGTAATTTCGCCGTATCCTAAGGGTAGCAAGTCTGTTTGATAATCGAAGGCTTCCGAGTATGGGTCGGCTAAGGCTAAGTAGCTTTGGTAATTTGAAGCTGACTTGTATGTTTTGAACCCAATCACATCTGTTATGTGGCTGTCGATTTTATACAGTTCTTCAATGTATGAAAGGCCGGTTATGTTTGCTTCTGGCATGTTCAGAGATACGATGAGGTCTACTCCTTTGGAGTCTTCCTCCGTTTCGACGATAGTGCTCAAGTTGGTAGGCACCAATGTAGCAACCGTAACATTCAACGTCAGTATTACAGCGAAGATGGCGAAAGTCAACGTAGAACGTGTTTTATGGGACGAAATCAATGCAGGAGCTATTTGCCCTACTCCTTTTACTCCCCTGATTTTAACAAGGAACGTCCGTAACGCCCTCATGAGGGGAGCCAGATTCACTGAGACTAACAGGACGGAGCCAATCACTATTTCCGCCACGCCAATTATCAGAATGTCGGGTGCTAAACCAGAAATGTCTGGTATCCACTCGCCCATAGCTACGACGAATAGGAAAGCTGGTGCACCCCAGATTGCGATTGCTGTGATGTTTAGCGCCTTCACGCGGCTAATATAACGTGAAAGTACCATGCCTAAGCCGGAAAACAGCAAGCCTGCGCCGATTAGAATGTTTCGCCATTCTTCTAGGGTGTTCCATCCCTCGGTGAGCCAGATGGCGTCGTAGCTTTTGTCAATGACGCCGTTGATTAGAAGCACAAAAACGCCCCCTGCGACAGCCAAGATTCCGAGTAGCACAAGATTGCGGCCTGATTTTTCTTCAAAAGTAACTTTGATTCCTCGCAGTGCCTCTACAATGTTGACTCGGGAGGCTCTTAAAGCAGGTAATATGCCGGTTATGATGCCGAGAGCTACCCCGAATATTACTGACAAAACTACGACCTGTTGCGAAACGATTGGTTGGACACTAAGTTCTCCGGTGCCAAACAAAGTTATAAGATAACTGGCGACGGTTTGTCCAAACGCTAAGCCTCCGATTAAGCCGAATATGCCGCCCAGTATTCCTTGGAAGACGTTTTCTATGAGCATGGACATGGTTATTCCTCGGCGGTTCTCGCCAACAGCCCGCATAACACCCGTTTGGAACTCTCGGTCTTCCACGTTCATGAGCTGAACGTTTGTAATGAGCAATACCCCTGTTATCGTGATTAGAAGCCCTAACGCGGTCAGGATAGTGGACAGCAACGTCATGATTATCTCTGCGACGCTGAAAAAGGTCAAACGGGCAGAGCTAACACTGTATATTTTGTCTGAATCTCCAGTGTCTGGGTCTACGTTTTCGGGAATAGCAGCTTCTACTATGTCTACCTGTTCTTGGAGGTATTCTTCGCTTATTTCAGAGGTGAAATGGTCTGTTTGGAGAGCTACCAGATAAGATGATACCCTGTCGAGTTCTTTCTCTTCGTCTTGCAGGGTGAGCCACTGTTGAACGTGTTCGATCCTAAGTACTGCTCCTGAATACTGTGATCCTATTCCGGGACGTTTAGAATCGAAGATTCCAACTATTTGCAGTTCTGTTCTTTCGATTTCGGATGAATAAGA
>CAZINA010000037.1:0-12358 GCA_964540545.1 uncultured Candidatus Bathyarchaeia archaeon | reverse complement strand
ATAATCTCATCCACAACACGCTGAACCCCAGACTCAGGAGCCACACGAATCTTCTTACAACCAGCCCGCTTCATCTTCCGCAAAAGCTTCTCATCAAGAGTATCCGCCCTCACACCATTAGGAGTAAACCACTCAAACCTCAACCCACGCTCCACAATCAAATCACAAATCCGCCCCATCCGCTCCCTGTCAAGCGTCATGTTATCATCCAAAAAGTCAACCTGCTTAACACCATAAGCAGTGATAACCTGCTCCAACTCGTCAACCACGTTCTCAGGGCTTCTGCCACGCCACTTCCTGCCCCAAACAACATGATGCGTACAAAAAACACAGTCATACGGACAACCCCGACTAGTAACCAGCAACGTCCAAGGCTTACTGACTTCACCCCTCAACGGATTCTCCCGGACAACAGCAAAATACTGATCCATCGGAAGCAAATGCCGCGCAGGAAACGGAAGAGAATCCAAATCCTCAATCACAGGTCTCGGCGAAGTAAAAACGGGCACACCATCCTTCACGAAGCCAATACCCTTAATCTCCTTCAAGCCCCCAACGTCTTTCTCCAACGCATCAACCAACTCGAACACAGTGTTCTCAGGCTCACCTATCACAACAAAATCAACATCAGAATGGACAAGGCAATCCTCAGGTCTCGCAGAAGGATGCAACCCATCCAACACCGTAACAATACCCTCATCAACACCCTTCACCACCGAAGCAACCTCAAACGCAGCCTTAGCCCAACCAGAAAACGGAATCTCTATAACAACAACATCCGCCGACCAACGCTCCACCCTAGCCGCTATCTCCTCATTACTTAAGCCAACACGGTACGTTGTTCCATCCACTTCCTGAAGGTTCATCCGACCCTCAGTAGGAGCATCAATAACGCATACTTCATGATCTTTCGCCAGCACAGCCGCCACATACGCCAAGCCTATAGGTGGAACCACGTTCGGTTTTCCCCAGACTTTCGGTTGAATACGAGGCGGATTAATCAAACAAACACGCATATCTGCTACCTGCTGCACGCGGTTTCATGTCGGCTCAATCCATAGCAACCCAGTGTTTCTAGCCGCTGAGGGCGGGTTAACCATATTAAGCGAACATCCCACGGAAGTTAGAGTGAAACTGCGATTAATACGTTTTGCGGACATCTATGCAACAGGGCTAGTAGGGGAAAAAGTACAGTCTCGTAAGTAAGATTATGGGCAGACTGAAAAGCACGCACAATAGCAGCGCCATGTTTCGGATTTTTAATGCTCGCAGTATCTTGTCGGGAGTAAGCGGCTCATCCGGCTCACCAAGAATGTATTGATCAGGCTTTTCCAGTTGCACGCGCAGAGCTCCTGCCATTGCCGCCATTGGCCAGCCGTGGTTTCTGCTGGGTGTTCTTGCGTGGTCTCTTTTGGCGATTGTCCATGCGTTCTTGTGGTCTTCGCCTAGTATGGCTGCAGCTAGGACTATGAGGACTGCGGTGAATCTGGCTGGGATGTAGTTTATGATTGTGTCTAGGTTTGCGCTGAACCATCCTGTGTGCAGGTGTGTTTCGGTTTTGAATCCGACCATGCCGTCGAGGGTGTTGACGGCTTTGAAGGCGATTGCGCCTGTTACTCCGAAGAATGTGTATGAGAGTATGGGTGAGAGTTTGAAGTCTATGAGGTTTTCTGCCATGGATTCGATGACTGCGGAGCTGATTTGGGGTCCAGCTAGGTTTTTGGAGTCTCTGCGTGAGAAATGGGAGTATTTTTTTGCTTCCTTCATGTCTTCTGATTGGATGGCTTTGGCTGCGGCTTTTGCCCAGTCAGTTTCAAGTTTTATGCATATGGTTAGTTTCAGGAGTATGATAGCGAAGAACGCGTAAACTATGATTGTGAAGAGTGTGTAGATTGCCCAAAGTCCGAAGTAAACTGGGATTGTGAACGCTGCGATCACTGTTAAGGCTAAGATTGCGCCGTAGAACTTGGCTGTTTTCGGGTTGGGGCTTTTTAGGTGTGGTTCCAACGCTCTGGTTAGCTTGCCCATTAGTACGGCTGGGTGCAGCTTGAACGCGGTTTTTTCTGGGTTGTTTGGGGATGGATCGCCGATGAACCAGTCTAAGATTATGGCCAACACGAGCACGATGATAGCAACTAAGACAGCAAATATGCTAGATCACCAAACGCTGAGATAGTTACACTTCAGAGAGTGGAAAATTTATCTGTATCGATTAACTGAGACTTTACTGTAACTGACGTGTGATTTTTTTCTATAGCCCCCCTATATAAAGAGTCAACTAATGCTTAGACTGTTGAGTAGCTATGGGGTACCCTGCGGAGACTGTAGAAACTCTTATTCAAAGAAGGAAAGGCTGGGTGAATTGCCGTTTAGCCTCGTTTCAAAAAAACGTGGGGTTTACTGGGGTCTGGATGATAAACTAATTAGGAGAAATAGAGAATGAAGATGGTGGGAATAACCATTCATTCCATCCAGAGCCCTCTCAGCCCCTATCTCCCTTGCCAATGAAACTTTAACCCTGAAAAAAGAAGGGGAAACTTGTGTTGTTTTCGCTAATGCCGTGTTTATCTTTTTCTGAGCATCAGGATAATTACTAGCCCGATGGCTACGATTGCGACTATTGATCCTGCACCTATACCTAACACGTAGGCGTCAGTCATAGGCGCCGGCGTAGCTGTTGGTGCCGCAGTAGATTCTGGCGCGTTTTCCACGTTGATAGCGCTAACAGCAGACGATGGCCAGTAAGATTCTGACCCAGCATAAGTAACGTAAACAGTGTATTTACCTGGAACCGGCGGCGTAAACGTAGCACTATAAAAGCCGTCAAGGTCAGTTGTAGCCGTAGCAACATCATAACAGTTACCATTAGGATCAAGCACGCTTACTGTGACGTCAACACCAATTGCATCAGTAGGCTTAGGCTGCTGCATGTAAACATACTCCATCCACGCAGACATATTATCGTCGCAAACAACGGGAACACCATCCGGAAACCGTGCAACTCTATCAGAATCTTTAGTGCCAGGCGACTCGTCAGTAACCATACCCTTCACAAGCACAGTAGCGCCGTCCACAACCACATCCTCTTCAATTACCACTGAAGTGTCAGTCTGACCCTTACCCATAGTGTAGATCTGGCAGTCATAGCTGTTATATCCTAGCAAGTAGCCGTCTGCAATAACACCTGTGTTTCGACCATAGAAACCAAGGACACTCCAGACAAGCTCGCCAGTAGTACAGTTTATAGCGAGCTTCTGTGCGTCAGCGAACAGTGGTGGGTCGTACATGCGGCCTTCAGAAAGGAATAATTTTCCGTCAGCAATGCTATGTGAACCGAAGTGCCAGATAGGATATACACCATAGGGGTTTCCGTATCCAGCGGTTCCGCGGGTGAAAGTCCACTCGACTTCTCCAGTTTCAAGGTCAATAGCACTAACGTAGCCGCCATAGTCCCAGATGTACACTTTGCCGTAAGCGATAGCAGCGCCGCGTGCAAGAGTACTCAAAGCGTTACCTTCAAGCTCCACTGGTCCCCATAGTTCTTCTCCGTCAATCATCGAGTAGCCATATGCTTCGTTTGTGTCTTTGTCATGTCTTACATAGTAACCTTCGCCTACAGCTACAACGTTAATTTCGTGATCTTGCTTTAAGTTGCGTTTTTTCGGTGACCATAACTGTTCTCCGGTATATGCGTCGTATGCCACATCTATAGCAGTGACTGCTCCGAACTGATTCGCAAATAGCGGAATAACTGCATCGTGGGATTCGAAAAGTATGCCTTCAGGAGATTTTACCCTGAGACTGAATGATGGAACAACTGGCTCTCCTTGGTATTCGGTAGTAATGGGTACCTCCCATTCTATGCCTTTTTCGAAGGCGATGTCGCCTGATGGACGAATAGTTGATCTACCGGTATCGATGCATTTGGTTGAGTTCCACATCACAAGATTGGTACCGTTCATCCAGTGAACCAACACGTTCCCTTGTGGGTCAACTGAAGAGGTATCAAACAACCCTGCTGGTGAAGATCCGAACATACCCACCAGTGAGCTAGTCAGATTTACAACGCTACAAACGTATGTTCCAGTCATTGGATCATATAGATTGTAGTAGTATCCTCCCTCGTCTGGACCACCCATTGCCCACAGCCATGTTTGAGATCCATATTCTTGTATGGTGTGGAATTTCAGTGCCATACCAAAGGCTAACGTGTCATCATTGTATTCTTGGGTCCACATTGTTTCTCCTGTGCGTATGTCTATAGCCATCCTCCCAGCTCTAACGTTAGGATGGTTTGGGTAATGATCGAAGTAGACGATTCCGTTGAGAATTATTGGTTCAAATTGTTTGTAAAGTATTGAGGTTGACGTGTACTGGCTTTCTTGGTCAGAGTTGATTGGCTCACCAACTTGGCCGCCAAATGCAATTGGCTTAGTCCACATTATGTGACCAGTGTTTGGCGCTTCGGTGTATGGATTGAAGTTGTTTCCAGTAGCATCGTATCCACCAGTATTCATGAACGATGGTCGTCCTAATCCCCACCAGTTCCCGCCAAGCTTGCCCCACCCATAGTTCGTTGCGTATATTGGGCGAGACCAGTACTCAGTTGGAAGCGGAGGACTAGAGTATGTGTCGATCAGTTCTTCCTGCACTACAAACGTAACTTCAGGGCTTTCAACGGCATCCAAATAGACGTCGCCGAACTCTTCCCCATCATAATACGCTTTCACGGTGTACTCTCCGGCTTCTTCGGGCGTGAATTCAATTCCGCCGATACCGCCAGTGGAATCAGTTTGTTCGTATTCGGAAGTTTCTTTATCTCCATCTGGCATTGTGATTTCGAGAGTTAAGCCGTGGTAGAAACCTTCACCGAACATTGAGCCTTCTGGGGGCAGCGGTTTAGTGAAGAACATGCTAATGTATACGGGTTGACCGATACCTACTGGGTTAGGTGCAACACTGACATATAGGAAGCTGGTAACGTGTGTTTGAGCGTTTGTTTCAGCTGTCTGCAGAATCAAAGGAATTGTCAGTACAACTATAGTAAAAATCACCGCAATCTTAGATTTCCTATTCAACATTCTTTCTCCTTTATTGGTTTATGAAGAACTTGTGTTCGCATAACTAGTATATAATACCTTTGAATGAAAACGCGGTAAATGCTAAATTACACTACAAAATGCCTAGAATATAAAAAAAATGGGGATTTACGTACGATTATTTTGCTCTTATTTCGACATAGACTTGCAATCTAACTCGGACAAAAAGCATAAAACGAAGAGAATAAATTAAGAGATGCAGCATTTAAACTAACCAAAGAGCGACATGAGAAGGGGGGGTCTCAACGCAAAAAATTAGTGAGCTTGAAGCAAAAATTCTGAGGGATTTGCTAAAGGATGGGCGTAAAGATTTCGGGGATATCGCAAAAGAGTGCGGCGTGTCGAGAAAAACCATTTGGAAACATTATAACAGGCTGGAAAAGACAGGAATAATCGTTGGCTCAACCATCAGGCTGAATCACAGAAGTTATGGCTACAGTGAAATTGTAGATATGTTTGTTACTACTGAGTCGCCACAAGTAGAACAAAAAATGAGTGAAGTTAAAAGAAACTCAAGGTTTCACCATTTCATCAATTATTTACCAAAGAATAAGTGGATTGTTAAACTCAAGCTGAGGAACTTGAGTGAACTAGACCAAATAAAAGAACGAGTGCGGCAGGCGATGTCAGCTTTGGATATAAAAACTGAAGTTTGGACAGATTTGAAGAACATACCTGAAAACCTTTCATTTGGTTTGCCCAATGAGAAGAAGGCAATTGATGAAACGACCTATGCGGTAACAACTGAGAGTACGTTTAAGCCACAAAAAATTGACGAAATAGATATGCAAATAACGGAAAAACTATTGGAGAATGGTCGCGCATCCTTTAGAAAAATCGCCCAAGAAATAGGAACATCAACAGACACCGTTTCAAGGAGATACAGAAGACTCAAAAAAAACGGCGCATTAACAGTCACAATTCAGGTGAACCTATCCAAACTTGGATATCATGCCATGTTTGATATTAGGATAGCATATAGTTCGCGAACGAATTCATTTGAAATGCTAAAGAATCTCGTCAGCATCCCCGATCTCGTGTCTTTGGTGAAAACCAGCGGTGATTATGATATCCATGCAATAGCTTTCGTAAGAAACCTCAAACATCTTCTTTCAATTCAGGACAAGATGCTAGGAAATCCGGGTATAACGAAATTTGAACTGACTATAAATGACAAATTTATCGATAGATATCCAATTCCCTGCCAATTTATGTCAACATTCTGAAATGAGTAATATTGAAACTACACTCCAGAAATCTTCAGTTATACACTGAAAACATGTGCTACCCCTACAATTCAGTGCTTGGTATAAACTACTCTGCCGCCCACTATAGTCATCTCCACAGCGATGTTCTCGACTTCTGATGCCAGAATCTGTTGGGGGGCATTCGAAAGAACCGTTAGGTCGGCTAGTTTACCAGTTTCAACTGAACCCTTGATGTTTTCCTCGCCTGACGAGTATGCCGCGTCAACCGTGTACATCCGTAAAGCCTCGTCAACAGTCACCTGTTCTTCAGGAAAAGCCGTTCGGGTCACAGCAGCGTGGATACCCAGCAAAGGGCTTAACGGTTCCATTGGACAGTCCGAGCCACCGATTACGGGAATGTTGTTTTTCAGGAGCGTTTTTAGCGGATAGAGCCACCGCGAGCGTTCAGACCCCAAGTTTTCAATGGCGGACCAAACGGAAAATTCAGAGACGACAACACGGGGCTGCACGGAAACGATGACCCCCAGCTTTTTCATGCGGCTGATTAGCTCTTCGTTGAGAACCGCGGCTTGCTCTATGCGGTTGCGAAAGTCTTTTCCGGATGTCTCATTTGAAATTTCTTCAATTGTGGTAAGAGCCATGTCTACAGCCTTGTCGCCCATGGCGTGTATAACCAGTTGAAGACCATTTTTGAGGATTTTTGTGGCTGTGGTTTTCATTTCTTCTTGAGTGCAAAGCAGTTTTCCGCTTCGAGAGCCGTCAAGGTAAGGCTGGAATAGCGCTGCGGTTTTCGCTGCTAAATAGCCGTCTGCAGAAATCACAGCGCCACCAACCGTTAACTCTGAGCCACCTGTCGATTTGAAGTCCTTTAGGTTATCCAAGATGTTCGCGGGAACCACCACGTAAACGCGCATAGGCAACCTGTTTTGTGCATGAAGCTTTTGAATTACTGAGAGTTCTATCGGAGCCAAAACCATCCAGTGCACGCTGGTAACGCCGGCTTCCACGATTTTCTTGCAAGCCAAACCTGCAGCCTCCACCAACTCTTCTTCGCTGGGCTCAGGTATGACAGACCAAATGAGGTTCGTGGCGGCGTCTCGCAGAACCCCTGTAAGCTCACCAGTCTCCGCATCTCTATCAATAGCGCCGCCCTCAGGAGCAACTGTCAACGGCGTCACGCCAGTATATTCCAACGCTTTGCTGTTCACAATACACACTTGTCCGCTTTGATGATAGAAAACCACGGGGTTACCGGGCGAAACTGAGTCCAGATCGTAACGGGTGGGAATGGTTTTATCCGCGAAGCGGGTTGGATCCAAGCCGCGACCCAACAGCCATTTGCCCTTAGGCGACTGTTCTACGCGTGTTCTCAGGCGTTTTTGCATTTCCGCTATGGACCCCGCATCGCTTAGATCAATCCAGTTTAGAAGCCTTCCGAAGTCAGCGACGTGAATGTGAGTGTCTATGAAACCGGGAACCACTGTTTTCCCGTTCAGTTGGATGACTTTCGTGGTTTCGCTAACAAGCTGGTGGACCTCCTCGTTTGTGCCGACTTTAACGATTCGATCGCCTTTTACAGCCACCGCTTCAGCACAAGGCTGAGAGAAGTTCATGGTTAAGACGTTTCCACCAGTTAAAGCTAAATCTGCCGACGTTACAACATCACCTTTCACTTCAGTTTATGAGGTACACGTTTGGTTAAAATTTTTGCATGAAAGCTATAGTTATTTTTTGCCTCGTTTAATGAAGATGAAGCCGAAAAACGCCAACACTACTGCAAAAGCAATAACCGCAATGGCAATTACTGTTAGAGACACGTTGTCTTGTGAAGTTTCGGTCACTTCGATTAGGGCGTTTTCGCTGTAAGCGGAAGTGTAGTAGCTTTTGTCTGTCTGCCACTGAGCAGCAACAGTCCAGCTTCCAGCAACGTCTGGCGTACATGTGAAGGTGAAAGAACCAGTTTCAGAGGTTGTAACTTGCAGGTCAGTCACAGAGCCGTCAGGTTTGACTATAGACACGGTTATAGACGCGTTAGGATAAGCGGGGGAGAGAGAGCCGAAGCCAGTTACTGATTCGCCTAATGAAACTTGCTCAGGCAATTCGATGGTAAGGGTGCTATTTGTGGCTGGGTACCCGGCGAGGCAGTAGACGTTCCAGTCGTTACTTCCCACATAAACCATTCCTTCGTATATAGTTGCAGAGGACCAACTGTTAGAGTCGGTGGTGAAAACCGAGAGTTTCGCTCCGTCCGTAGCGTTAAGAACGTAGACGGAACGTTGATCAGTTACCACGTACACTTTCCCGTCAGCGTAAGATGGAGAAACGTAAAGCTCCTCACCCAAGTAAGTACTCCAAACAGCGAAGCCAGTTGCCGAGTCAACGCACACTATAGAGTAGTGATCAACAAGAAAGAGCTGCCCCTCATTATAAGCTGGAGAACAAACTAAGAACTCGCCTGCACCAGAGGTGGTGTAAGTCCATACGATGTTTCCAGTTTCTGTGTTTATCCCGTGATATTGTTTCACGTTGGAGGCTGCAAAGACCATGCCGTCCGCGACTACTGGAGACGCATGCAGATCTGTGCCCCCAGTTTGAATTTCCTCGTATGGAATCTCTCTTTTCCAGATAAAACTGCCATCAGTTACATCCAGCTTGTAAAGGGCACCCGACTCTGGTTCTTCTGAAACAACGTAAACTGCACCGTCGACAACAGCTGGAGAAGAAGTGATGTACCCCTCAGTCTGGAACGTCCACTCGACTTCGCCGTCTTCGGCGTCAAGACAGTAAACATTAGTGTCCAGTGACCCCACGTAGACCCTGCCATCGACCACGGTTGGAGATGATCGCAACGCAGGTGCCGCGGCAAAGTTAACCTCAATGTAGCCGCCAGCGTCTGTTGACCAGATTAGACTGCCATTATCAGCATCAAGACAGTAAACATTGCCGTCGTCTGGACCCACGTAGACCATCCCGTCCGCTATCGCGGGTGAGGATTTAATTCGGGCGCCAGTGGTGAAGTTCCAGATTAGGCTGCCTGTCCGCGAGTCTAAACAGTAAATGTTCTTGTCATGGGACCCCACGTAGACTCGTTCATCAGCGACGCTTGGCGAAGAAATAACTGCACCGTCAGTGGTGAACTTCCATCGCAGGGTAAGATTTTCAGGAGCAGACTGACCAGCTGCACTATGAGCAGGATCATGACGGAACATGGACCATGAACTTGTACCTATAGCCCATACTTGATTAAATGTGGAATATTCTTCCCCTGATTCCACGTCAACTGAAGTTGTCACGTCGCCGGGAATGAGGTACAAGTTGCCATACGCAATGGCCACAGACTCTCTTGGAGCAAACGCTTCTATGGGAAGCTTCCATAAGAGCTGCCCAGTGTAAGCGTCCAGGCATACAAACTCAGATTCGCTTTCCTCACTGACATAGGACGCGGTTTGGCCTGTTGTAGCGTAGATCTTGCCATCAGCAACTGTTGGGTTTCCAGGAAACATCAAGGTTCCTGGCCCCTCGTACTTCCACACTAATTCGCCTGAATCTACGTCAAGAGCATAAAGGAAACCATCTTTGTTGAGTTCATAGACTATTCCATAAGCTACTGCGGGACCACTACAGAAATATCCGTCTTCAGTTTGGGGGTCGTAAGTCCACATGATTTCGCCAGTGGTAGCATTGAAACAATACAGCGTGTTGTCGTGAGTGCCTCCTCTGAAGAACTTGCCCTCGTAGTAGGCACCGGAGAAAACCATTGCGGTCTTGGTTTCGGTATCCCACAGAACATCGCCTGTTCTGGCGTCAAGGGCCATTTGATGTGGGTCATATGACCCGGGAAAAACTTTGCCGTCGCCGTACTGTACTCCAGAACCAACTGTCCCGCCGCCGTCAACATAGGTTTCCCACTCCAGTGTGGGCGGATTGGATGGGTCTGAAAAGTCCCAGCCTTGAACGTACGAGCCTGTTTTGACGTAGAACATTTTTTCCTCTGGGCTGTAAACGTTATTTACAAAGAATGGGGTTGGATTGGCGGAAAAAACGGGGCTGGTCCATAAGATGTCCCCGGTTTCCACGTCGAGGCTGCTGTTTCCTATAACGAGGTGGGTATCATCAATTTTGTACACTGATGGCCACTCCCCAGGGTCAGGGACAACGGTGCTCCACAGGATGCTGCCTGTGTCCTTGTCAAGAGCGTAAACCTCAGTTTTCGTGGTGACAAAAATCTTGCCGTTAAACGCTGAGACGTAGCTCTGTATACCCGTTATGTTTGTCTTCCACAAGACATCAGGCGCTTCCGGAGCGGGGCCTTCGGAGAAACGCGTAAAAGACGAATCACCCTGAAGCTGCGGCCACTCAAACTGAAGCAACATCTCTTCACTTACAGTTCCGTTGCTTGAAGACTCGTCCATGTCACCGCTGAAATACAAGTCTTGAACAACCAGTGACAGAAGTAAAAGCACGACCAAGGCAACTATAATAACCAGAAGTTTTGTGAACTTCATTTTTCAGCCTTCTTAATTTAAGGGATAAATGATAATCTTATGACCCCATTTTCCCCATGACTAGCAGTAAGATTCAATTCAACTATAAATCTTACGGAACACCATCTGATTTGCCGCATTAGCAAACCTTCAAGGCTGAAAAGTGCTTTTAGGCAACAAAAAGGCGAAACAGGAGAGAACACATAATCTTTTTTAGGACGCGAGAATTCTAAGGTAAATGAGGAAATTACCGAGGAAGCTTGAGGGGTTTTAACTTGACTAAGAAGGGTCCTTTACTTATGACTTCTTGGAGGGCTACTGGGGCCTGCAATGCACGTTGCAGATACTGCAATGTTGACGCCACAGGGGCAGCTGCCCCCAGAGAATTAACTACGGAAGAAGCATTACATCTGGTGGATGAAGTTCGCGGTTTCGGAGTCAAATGGTTCGGCATAAAAGGCGGCGAACCGTTGCTGCGAAAGGACATATTTGAAATTGTAGGGTACGCGAAAAGCAAAGGCCTCAACGTTTGCTTACTAACCAACGGATGCTTCGTTGACGGAGAAATCTACGACAACCTCGTAAAGAACGAAGTCTGGACTTCCGTAAGCATAGACGGTCCAGAAGAAATAAACGATCAGCTTAGAGGTAAAGGCTCATACCAGAAGGCTCTGGCAGCTATCGAAAAATTGTCAAAAGGAAAAATCCTGAATGGGCTGGCAGCAGCAATCACAGTCATCAACTACAAGCATCTTGACCACGTTGCCGAGTTGGCAGACAAATACCACGCTAATTTCGTATGGTTCAACCATCTGGTTCCCAGCGGAAGAGCAAAAGAAACCATGGAGTTGGCTCCAACCCCTGAACAGTACGAGTGGACCCTGAACCACATATGGGATTTAACCAAAAAATATGAGGATAAATTCGAAATTCACGTGCACTGCCCGCATTACGCGCGTGTCGTCAAGCAACGTAACCCAGAGAATTTTGACGAATGGTACGAGCACAAGTTCCATGGAAAATGCACTTACTTCGCGTTCGGCGGGTACATAAGCGTAACCGAGAACGGCGACCTGATACCGTGCTTCTACACGGATCTTACACCTGCAGAACCCATGATGCTTGGAAACATAAGAGAGAAAGGCTTGACGAAAGCATGGGAGGAAATACGGAACTCAGAGTACTACAACAGCTTCAAAGACAGAAGCCGCCTGAAGGGCAAGTGCGGAGTCTGCGAATACCGAGAAATATGCGGAGGATGCAGAAACAGAGCATACGCGTACACAGGCGACATATACGAATCCGACCCCGCATGCCCATACATACCAAAGAGCTTACGAAAGCAAGGAAACGCTGAACAGGTATAAAAAATGAAACAAGCAAACAAAGCAGCAAAAATAGCTTTGGTAAATTCGCCACTTATAGAAGCAGATTATAACCACCCGCTTTTTCCACCTTTAGGCTTGGCGTACTTGGCGGCTGTGCTTGAACAAAACAATTTTGAAGTAAAAATAATTGACTGCCCAGTATGCAGAATGGACCACAAGAAACTAGGCGCAGAATTAGC
>CAZINA010000036.1:0-12703 GCA_964540545.1 uncultured Candidatus Bathyarchaeia archaeon | reverse complement strand
AGATGAAGACGCGTTAGGTGACGATTCTCTTGCCGAAAGCATGGATCCAAGATAGAAAACGAGATTACTTCTATCAGAAGGCAAAAGCTGAAAATTACCGTTCCAGAGCAACGTACAAGCTTTCTCAAACCGTGAAGAAGTACCGTTTTATCCGTAAAGGCGATGTTGTGGTTGACCTAGGTGCAGCGCCAGGCGGTTGGATTCAAGCAGCCAGGAAAATCGCGGGGAAGACAGGTTTCGTTTTAGGCGTAGACTTGAAGCCGATTGAACCTTTCCCTCAGGATTACATCAGAACGATTGTTGCGGACTTCACGGAGCCTGAAACGCTGCAGCAGATTATGGATTTTCTTCCTCGGAAGGCTGATGTTGTGCTTTCCGATGCTTCGCCGAACATTTCTGGCATATGGGAGGTTGATAATGCGCGGCAGATAGACTTAGCGGGTGAAGCGTTGAAAGTCGCGTTGAATGTGCTACGTCCTTCTGGAAACTTTTTTGTTAAGGTGTTTGAAGGTAACATGCTGCCGGGTTTTGTGAAGACGGTTAAGAAGCATTTCGAAGTTATCAAGATTGTGAAGCCGAAGGCAAGCCGAGCTAAAAGCTCTGAAATGTATCTTTTGGCCATGAAGTTGAAGCACAATAGCCGTACTGAAGAGCAAAGCTAATTTTCACGGTCACTCTTATATCTGGGAAGGTGGAAAAGACTTGAAGGTTGTCTCAGCGGATTCGTCAGTGGCTATACTGGACTCGGAGTTCACGCCGCAGTATCTTGTGGCGTCGGCTTCAGTGCTTGTTGAAAGCCCATACCGGGAAGCGCACCCGCGGTTGGCTAAGCCGATTTTTAAGGAAGTGACGGACGGGTACGAAGTGATTGCGGGTGAAGCTGAGCTTTGCAGGGACCTGTTGGGCGTGGTGAAGGCTGATGTTGTGCATTTGGACTTGACTTTAGGAGCGCTTCCTGTTGAAGATTTGTCTCCAGTTCAGCTTTCAAACATGAGGGTTTCCAACAAGGCGCGGCAGCATCTTTTACGTTTGTTGCCTCGACTGCGTAAGGTTGCTGGTGAAATCAAACGGGTGTACGGGTTGGATGTGCTGGCTATCGGCAAAGAAAGCATTCCCGTGAGGGTCGCAGAGTTGACGGCTGCCTCCGAGGCTGTGTTGTTTGCTTGCGGGCAAGCGTTGGAGGAAAAAGAAGAGGTGCTGCTGGGTTTGCCTTCCAGATGCCAGCCACATGTAGCTGGGGAAAGATTTTATTTGCATTCGCTTATTGCTTCGGAGCATGACGTGCGCGGGTACGCTGAAGACTCTGAAGGCGTTTTAAGCAAAGTTAATATGGTGGAAACCCTGAATCCATGTGCCAGAGGTTTTCGCGCTTTACGAGTAAAACTAAAGAAATAAGTTGGGGAACCATTTAATTCGAGTGTTGATTGAAATTGACTGAAGCATATCTGGTGGATCAAGAAAAAGTCGTTCCTGTGTCCACTGTTGAAGCCGTGCTGGTTATAGTGGCCACTTTTGTTCTGGTTATGCTTCTAGGCACCATATTTTTCCTTACGCTGGACAGTGGTTTGGCTTTGATTCTTTCCGAGCTGATTATACTGATTGTGCCGCTTGTGTATCTGCTGTATAAAGGTGTTGACATCAAACGTTACATCGGGTTAGATGTTAACCCCCGGCTGGTGCTGTGGGGCTTCGTTTCCGCAGCAATCCTGCTCTCTGTGAACATAGCTGTTTCTGCGGTGCTCTTAATCATTTTCGGTGAAAGCCAAGCTGTCATAGAATCAAACACTACGATAACTGAACTCAGCGCTACCCCTTCGGGGCTTATCTATGTGGCGATTGCTTTGGGTCTGGCTGGCGTTTGTGAAGAGTTCGCGTTTAGGGGCTTTCTCCAGAGCACACTAACCCGTAGATTCTCGTTTATACCAGCTGTTATCGTTTCTGCGTTTGTTTTCGGGCTGTTCCATTTTGACCCGCAACTGGTCTATATCATCTCAAGCATGACCGCGGGGCTGGTGCTGGGCTACGTCTATCACCACTGGAACTCCTACATAGTGGCGTTAATCGCGCACTCCGCAATGAACCTAATAGTACTGGCTCTGCTAGTTCTCGGGTACTAACAGCGAAAAAACTATTTGAAGCCGACGATTTCCAAGCTTATGTCTAAAGCTTTAACGCTGTGAGTCAACGCGCCCATACTTATAACGTCAACTTGCGACGAAGCGTAATCCAGCAGGTTCTGCTCGGTGATTCCACCGCTAACCTCCAACAGAACTTTCCCAAAAAACCCTGCCTTCTTCAAAGCATCAACAGCCTCCCTGACTTGTTCTGGAGAGAAATTGTCCAGCATAACTATGTCCGCGCCAGCCGCCGCAGCCTTCACAGCATCCCCTGTGCTGGTGACTTCCGCCTCAACTTTCTTGCCTGATCCAGCGGCTTTGGCTTTTTTCACCGCGTTCTCAACGCTCCCCGCTATCGCAACGTGGTTGTCCTTCAACAGAATCATGTCGTCCAACCGCAGCCTGTGCGGGTCACCGCCGCCGACTAACACGGCTTTCTTGTCAAAATACAGTAAGCCAGGAGCGGTTTTTCGTGTCGCCGCCACTTTTGCCGTCAAGTTGGCCTCGCGCAGTTTTTCAGTAAGTCTCCGCGTTGCCGTGGCTATGCCGCTCATGCGTGACAGCAAATTCAACAACGTCCGCTCCGCCGAAAGAATGGCCCTAGCGTTTCCAGAAACCTTCAAGATCACCGTGCCCTTTTTGATTTCGTCGCCGTCCGCAACTTCCGCGTTAACGCTCAGCCCAAGGCTCTCCGCGAAAATCACAGTTTCTTCGATTCCAGCTGCTACTCCCGTTTCCTTAGCTATGACTTCAGCGTTAGCCGTCAACCCTGCGGGAACCACAGCTTCAGACGTCACATCACCATGCCCAACATCATCAGCTAATATCTGCTTGAGCTTCTCTTCCACAACCTTACGCGGCATAAACATGACTGCTACTCTTCCCATTTAGGCTTAAAACAATTGCTTATGCCCGTACTGAAGACTTGCATTGCGTTACAGAGAAAAAACAATGTAAGAGCTTAAAAACATACACATGCTACTCGGAGGCTGCCAAATCTACCACAACTACATTAGACCATGTGAAGAGTTGGACAGTCAAACTCCAGCAGAAACATGTGGAATGGCCATTGAAGGAAATAACAAGTGGCTAACACCGATTGGAAATGCTTCTTGTGAACGCTGATTTTTAAATTTGAATTGTTACTATTCACTTTCCGAATATTTTTCAATCTTTATTTAAAATTCGCGAATCTTTTATAATATAGAATACATGATGACTATCATGGTCGATCAGAAATCTGTTGATATGTGCAGTTTCTTTCATACCATTTTGTTTGCGTATCAAAAATCAGTGAAAGAGCTTTTGGGTTCTGGAGAAGCAACTCTTATACATCCTATTCTTGACAAAATAATTACAGTCTTCACCAAACAGAATGTTGACTTGGCTGGAGAGGAACATCCTGACAAGATTTTAGAGAACTTTTTAGAAGAACTTTTGAAGAAAGGTATGGCGAAATGGGTTGAATTTGAAGAGATTGAAGACGGAAAACACCTATTTCGCGTT
This sequence comes from uncultured Candidatus Bathyarchaeia archaeon, assembly GCA_964540545.1. Taxonomy (GTDB): domain Archaea; phylum Thermoproteota; class Bathyarchaeia; order Bathyarchaeales; family Bathycorpusculaceae; genus SG8-32-3. The sequence goes on along the minus strand of CAZINA010000036.1, from coordinate 9,080 downwards.
GAGGGTTGCCGATTATCTAAGCATATTCATGGTTTTCTTAATACTAAAGACACAACCTGTCCACTTGCGCTTGCTGTAATGGCTTTTCTTCAAGCATCTACAGGAAAAAAGGTTCTCCCAACAGGCTCAGAATATACTAAAACAGGAACAAAAACCCTGATTGAATTTTTAACGCCACCAACCGAAGAAGAAGAACTAACCGCAACACCACTTTAGAATATAATAGAGCCTCTTCGTGAAAATGCGCCACTAGTCTTTTCTGAGATAATAGTCAGCGATAGTCTAAGTGCCAGTTATATCTATTTATAGAAGGGGTATAGGTTTTTCCTTACGTTTAGACTGTGAAGTTGCTGTTTATCAAGGTAAACGTTTATATTTTCGGGTTCTTGCATATTCCCGATTGAAAAATAGCTTTATCGATCATAAGAGAGGTTTGAAAATATGGCGTATTTAACAACAACTGGTTCAGGACAGCCAGTTCTGATATTAAAGGAAGGTACATCACGAAGCAGAGGCAAAGAAGCTCAGAGGAACAACATTATGGCTGCACGCGTAATCGGCGAAGTCTTAAAGACCACGCTTGGTCCACGCGGCATGGATAAAATGCTCATCGACGGCTTAGGCGACATAACCATAACAAACGACGGCGCAGCAATCCTAGACGAAATGGACGTTGAGCATCCAGCAGCAAAAATGATGGTGGAAATCGCCAAAACCCAAGACGACATGGTTGGCGACGGAACAACCACCACCGTAGTTCTAGCAAGCGAACTGCTCAAAAAAGCCGAGGAACTCCTCGACCAAAACATTCACCCAACAATACTAGTAAGCGGCTACCGAAAAGCAGCCCTAAAATCCATCGAAACCATAAACAAAGTCGCAGTGCCCGTAGACATAAACGACCGCAAAACACTCCTCAAAGTCGCATTAACCTCAATGGGCAGCAAAGCAGTCGGCTCAGCCCGCGAACACCTCGCGGAAATCTCCATAGAAGCAGTCAAACAAATCACCGAGGAACGCGGAGACCACAAAATTGCTGACATCGAAAACATCCAGCTTGTGAAGAAAACAGGTAAAAGCCTACTGGAAACACAACTAATAAGCGGCGTAATAATCGACAAAGAAGTCGTACACTCAGGCATGCCAAAAAAGAAGGAAAAAGCGAAAATCGCCCTCATAGACTCAGCATTGGAAATCGAGAAAACCGAAATGAGCGCTGAAATCCGCATCCGCGACCCAACACAAATGCAAGCATTCCTAGACCAAGAAACCAACATGATGCAAGCCATGGTAGAAAAAATCAAAGCCGCAAAAGCAGACGTAGTCTTCTGCCAGAAAGGCATAGACGACATGGTGCAGCACTTCCTCGCAAAAGCAGGTATACTCACAGTCAGACGAGTCAAACAATCAGACATGGAAAAACTCTCACGCGCAACAGGCGGCAGATTAGTCTCCGACCTAGACGACCTCACAGCCAAAGACCTCGGCAGCGCAGGTATAGTCGAAGAACGTAAAATCGGCGACGACAAAATGATATTCGTTGAAAAATGCAAAGACCCCCACAGCGTAGCCATACTCATACGCGCAGGGCTCGAACGCATGGTAGACGAAGCCGAAAGAGCCATGACCGACTCACTATCAGTAGTTTCGGACGTTATCGAAACCAACAAAATCGTAGCTGGCGGCGGCGCAGCAGAAGTTGAAGTCGCAAAGGAACTCCGCAAATACGCAACCACAGTCGGCGGCAGAGAACAACTCGCCGTAGAAGCCTTCGCAGACGCAGTTGAAGTAATACCGAAAACCCTAGCGGAAAACGCAGGCTTAGAAGCCATAGACGTCATCGTAGAACTCAGGTCAGCACACGAAAAAGCAAAAGGCAAATACCTAGGCGTCAACGTCTTCAACGGAAAAAGCCAAGACAGCATCGAAAAAGGCGTAATCGAACCCGCAGTAGTCAAAGAACAAGCCATAAAATCAGCAGCTGAATCAGCAGCCATGATACTCAGAATAGACGACGTAATCGCAGCCACAAGATCACAAGCAGGCCCAGGCGGCCCCGGCGGAATGCCCGGCGGTCCCTAAACCAAGTACCTAACCCCTACTCATTTTCTTTTAATCCGCTATTTTTATTAAACCAAACTCGTTAGAGTACCCTCTGCCATATAATGCTCCGGTAGTATAGTCCGGTCAAGTATAACGGCCTCTCGAGCCGTGGACCCGGGTCCGAATCCCGGCCGGAGCACCAACCCTTTCTGAAGTTTGCTGACAATAACGGCATGTATATGTAGTCTGTAAGTCGGCTCACTTATTAGTGGACAAACCTGTTAAAGTTTTCAAAAAAAGAAATGGTGGAGAGTTATAGCCCCAATAAGGTCAGCAGATTATACTGGACAATCAGCGCTGCAAACAGCGAAGCGACTAGCGACATCACCGTAATCATCGTGTTCAGTGAGGGTCCAGCTGTATCTTTGAACGGGTCGCCGACGGTGTCGCCAACCACAGCTGCTTTGTGTGCTTCAGAGCCTTTTCCGCCGTGAACACCTGTTTCAATCAGTTTCTTTGCGTTATCCCATAAGCCGCCAGCGTTTGACATTAGCAGCGCTAACAGCAAGCTTGACAGTATTGCGCCTGCCAAGAAACCGCCTAACGCTTGGATTCCTCCAACGAAGCCCACAACCAGCGTAGCTACGATTATGACGACGCTGGCTGGCATTAGCTCCCGAATGGCGCCCACTGTGGCAATGTCCACACAGCTGGCGTAGTCAGGCTTCACTCCTGGCTTGCCCTCGCGCAGACCTGGGATTTCTTTGAACTGCCTTCTGATTTCAGCAATCATTCGCTCAGCGTTCTTGCCAACGCCCAACATGAGCATCGCCGAGAACACTGCTGGAATCGCGACACCTATGAGTGCACCCATTAGGACTAATGGATCCATGATGTCAAAGACAGGAGTGGGTCCATATTGCGAAGCAAGTTCTTGGAAAGCTGCCAATAACGAAATTACGGTTAGACCTGCTGCTCCTATGGCGAATCCTTTGGTTATGGCTTTGGCTGTGTTTCCTGCTGCGTCGAGTTTGTCAGTTATTGCGATGACTTCTTCGCTGAGTCCAGATTGTTCTGCCACGCCTTTCGCGTTGTCGACGATTGGTCCGTACGCGTCGTTGGAGACCGTTAAGCCAACAATTGAGAGCATGCCGATTGCAGCCATTGATATGCCGAATACTCCGAAGGTGACTCCGCCTAAGGGTTCCAGTAGCATGTAAGAGACTGCTGCTGCGATTCCTATGCCGATTAATGGCAGGATTATGCTTCTTAGACCGTACGAGAAACCAGTGATTATGTTTATGGCTGGGCCGCTTTGTGATGCTTCAGCAGTTTTCTTTGCAGGTCCTTTTTCTTCTGACGTGAAATAGTCCGTTGTGACGCCGATTATGACTCCAGCAATCAGGCCTATGGCGGCTGCGCCCCAAATTCGCCATTCGTAACCTAAATAATACGTAACTATTGCGGTTAGAACGCCGAAGATAACGCAGGTCACATACGTGCCATTGTTAAGTGCGCTTCCTGGGCTGCCGCTTTTGCCCACCCGAACAGTGAATGATCCAATGATGGAGGCGAACACGCCCATGCCTGCGAACACTAGTGGAATTTCTAGGTATTGTGTTCCGAAGTTCACTGCGAGAGATGCTCCAAGTATCATCACTGCCACGATGCTTGCTACGTAAGAGTCAAACAGGTCTGCGCCCATGCCTGCCACGTCGCCTACGTTGTCGCCTACGTTGTCAGCTATTACCGCTGGGTTCCTCGGGTCATCTTCAGGCAGATCTAGTTCAACTTTGCCTACTAGGTCAGCGCTGATGTCCGCGGTTTTGGTGTAAATGCCTCCGCCGGCTTTAGCGAACAGTGCTAGGGCACTGGCGCCGAAGCTGAAGCCCAAGACGATTTGAGGGTCGCCTGTTAAGGCGTATACGATGCTTACGCCGAGCAAGCCGATGCCGACGACTGCGAAGCCCATAACTGCGCCGCCTCGGAAGCCGATTGGGAAAGCCTTGTTCAAGCCTTGTTGCGCGCCGTTTGCGACTTTGGCGTTTGCTTTGGTTGCGATTGTTAAGCCCAAGAATCCTGCGAGTGCGGAGAACACTGAGCCGAAAATGTACGCCAGCATCAGTGAGATGTTGCTCAGTGGGTCACCTGTCCATATTGGTGTCGGCAGGAAAATTAGTAGCAGAACAGAGACGACTCCGACGAACATGAACAGCACAGTGTATTCCCTTTTCAGGAAGGCGCGAGCGCCCAGTCTGATGGCGTCTGAGATTTCTCGCATTTTTTCGGTTCCGCTGTCTTGTTTTTCAACGTAACGATAGAAGTATAAGCCTACTAGAATTGATATCAACGAAGCTATCGGTGCTATTAGCCATGGTTCAAACATTTCAAGCATTTTTTCCTTCTCCTTTGATTATTCGTCGTTTGTTTTGAATTGAGTTGGGACATTGTATAAACTTGTTTATTAGCCTTTGTTTTGCTGAAACCTAAAGGGAAAGTATTATAACCCTTATCCTTAAGATAATGGAGCTAACATCCCCTAACCGATGGGGACAGCGTCGCAGTAATAAAAAAAAGTGAAATGGTTGGAAATTGGGCGGTTGTGATGGCTGACGCGTGGCACAGCAAGAAAACTGAGCAAGTCTTAAGCGAATTAAAGGTTGACCAGCAAGGGTTAGACGGTGGAGAAGTAACACGCAGGCTGGAAGAGTTCGGTTACAACGAGCTTAAAGCAAAGAAAGGCGTAACCCCGCTGCAGATTTTCCTCAATCAATTCAAAGACATCTTTGTAATCATGCTTTTAGTGGCCACAGTAATTTCTCTTCTAATCGGCGAAACGGTTGACGCTATTACCATCGCCGTCATCGTGATTCTAAACTCAGTTGTCGGTTTTGTTCAAGAGTACCGTTCAGAAAAAGCCATGGAAGCCATGAAGCAGTTAACGGCTCCTAAAGCCCGTGTTATTCGAGACGGCAACGAAACAATCATAGATGCAAAGGAAATCGTGCCTGGCGACATTGTTTTGCTTGAGGCTGGTGACCGTGTTCCCGCGGATGCACGGCTTATAGAAGTTGTCGATTTGAAGGCTGACGAAGCCGTTTTGACTGGTGAATCGACCGATATTACAAAGGACTTGACTGTAGTTAAAGAGGACACACCTATCGCGGATAGGAAAAACTCTGTTTTCATGGCCACCCACATGACCTATGGCAGAGGCAAGGCTGTAATCACAGCCACGGGGATGAAGACCGAGTTCGGCAAGATTGCGGAAATGGTCCAAACCATGGAAACAGAGGAAAGCCCTCTAAAGCAAAAGCTTGAGCGCTTTGCCAAAAAACTCGGAATAATAATTGTTGCCTTGACAGCCGTAATCTTTGCACTTGAGTTATACGAAATCTTTGTTCTCGGCGTAGTTCAGTCAGGTGGCGTTATCGCTAGCGTGTTGGATGCTTTTGAGGTGTCAATTGCGCTTGCTGTGTCTGCGGTTCCCGAAGGCTTGCCTGCGATTGTGACTGTTTCCCTTGCACTTGGCGCTAGAGAACTTGCTAAGCGCAACGCGATTTTGAGAAAACTTTCTTCCGCAGAAACTTTGGGCGCTACAACGGTTATATGTTCAGACAAGACGGGAACCTTAACCAAAGGCGAAATGACGGTGCGCAAGATTTACGTCAACGGCAAAACGTTTGACGTCACAGGCGCCGGCTACGAGCCGAAAGGCGAGTTCTTGGTGGATGGCAACCCTATCAACCTCAAGGATAATCCTGAGCTCGAACTGTCATTAAGGGCTAACACGTTGAACGCTAATGCTAGTTATGATGGTAAACGTGTTCTTGGAGACACCACTGAAGGCGCGCTTATTGTTGCGGCAGCTAAAGTGGGGTTAGCGAAAAAAGAGTTGGAAGCGTCTTATCCTCGTCTTCATGAGGTACCGTTCACTTCTGAAAGGAAGCGTATGACTACCGTTCACAAGATGCCAGAGGGAAAGATAGTTGCTTACGTGAAGGGCGCTCCCGAGCTGATTTTAGAACGCAGCACTTTCATCTTGAAAGATGGCAAAGCCAAGAAGATTACTGCTGAAGATAAGAAAGCAATCTTGGCGATGAATGAAAAGATGGCGAATGATGCCCTACGTGTTCTCGGCTTAGCTTACAAGGATTTGCCGGCTGATGCGGTTGAAAAGTTTGGCGAGGAAGACTATGAGAGTAGTCTAGTGTTTGTGGGTCTTTCAGGTATGATTGATCCTCCGAGGCCTGAAGCGAAGGAAGCTAACGATAGATGCCGAGCTGCGGGCATAAGAACTGTAATGATAACTGGAGACCACAAGTTAACAGCGGTTGCCATAGCCAAAGAGCTAGGCATGTTGCACAGCGATAACGTTCTTACAGGCGTTGAGCTTGACGAGCTGAGTGATGAGGCATTCGAGAAGGTTGTCGGCGAAGTGTCTGTGTACGCGCGAGTTTCGCCTGAACACAAGCTTCGAATAGTTAAGGCGTTAAAAAAGAAAGGCGAAATCGTTGCCATGACCGGTGACGGAGTCAACGACGCACCAGCACTTAAGCAAGCAGATATCGGCGTGGCAATGGGCATAACCGGCACAGACGTTACAAGAGAAGCTGCTGACATCGTGTTGGCAGATGACAACTTCGCCACTATAGTTAACGCCGTTGAGGGCGGGCGAAGCATTTACGATAACATCAGAAAATTCTCGTTCTTCCTGTTGCGCTCCAACTTTGACGAGTTGCTTGTTATAGGCAGCTTTGCTCTATTAGGGTTGGAGCTTCCTCTCAGTGCAGGCATGATTCTGTGGATAAACTTGGTCACTGATGGTGGTCCAGCGCTCGCTTTGACTATGGATCCGCCGGAAGACGATGTTATGCAGCGACCTCCACGTGATCCGAAAGAAGGGATACTGCATGGAAGGATAGCTTCGATTTTGGCCACGTTCGTAACCCAGTTTCTGGGAACTGGACTGATATTTTTCTTGGCATACTACGTTTGGGGTAGACCCCTAGGTGAGGCTCAGGCGATGGCTTTTGTCCAAGCTACTTTGCAGGAGTTAGTTATAGTCTGGAATTGCCGTTCTGAAACAAAAGGTGCCTTCAAGCTTAGCTTCACGTCGAACAAGTTCTTGCTTGGAGCGGTGGTTTTGTCTGCGATACTGACAGTCATAATACCTTATACTTCACTGCTTGTACCTGGTTTCTATCTGTTCGGGACTATGCCTTTAGAACTTACGGACTGGTTGCTGGTTCTTCCGTTCTCTCTCGCGGGCTTCCTAATCTTGCCTGAGATTTTCTATGGGCGAAAAGTTTGGAAATGGCGTTAATCGCTAGAAAAGCTTAATATGCTCAGCCTCTAAAAAGAGGCAATTCTTAACTTGAAACGCGTGAGAATATGACTGAAAAATTAGCAAATCCCGCCCCGCTGGGGCTATTGGGTTTCGGAATGACCACTGTCCTGCTTAACCTTCATAACGCTGGTTTATTTCCGCTTGACACTATGATACTGGCTATGGGCATAGCTTACGGTGGACTTGCACAAGTTATTGTGGGCATAATGGAGTTCAAGAAAGGCAACACTTTCGGCACAGTAGCATTCACTTCCTACGGGCTTTTCTGGTGGTCCCTCGTTGCGTTGCTTGTTTTACCTAGCTTCTCTTTCACTGGCATAAGCTCTCCAACAGAGACGGCGATGGCGGCGTACTTCTTCATGTGGGGGCTATTCACCTTTGCAATGTTCTTCGGCACACTCAAGACAAACCGCGCCTTACAATTCGTGTTCATGAGCTTAGCAATCCTGTTCTTCATGTTAACAATCAGAGACTTAACGGGCAACCCAACACTGTTCGGAACATTCACCTTCGGCAACCTCACAGGCATCGAAGGCATCATATGCGGACTAAGCGCAGTGTACCTAGCAATCGCGGAAGTACTGAACGAAGCACACAAAAAAACCGTGCTACCAATCTGCCCCACAAGCTAACAAAACAACTTTTCCCATTCAACCCTAACTTTTTTTGGGTGGCTTCTAACCTTCAGTTAAATCTATGGGTGACCCTTTAAATAAGGGGGCTATAGTCAAAAATCACAACAGAGCGGGTAAAGTCAAACAAGCAACCTGTACCACATCAATGCTGGAAACCTGTGCTTCTTGTTTGTCCAGTACGCTAAACATGTCTGGTTTCTTCGTATATTTTTCGATAAATGGCTGAAAAACTTTATATCTTCTGACTTAACCTCTTCCCAGCAAATTAATGGAATGAAAAAGAAATGTCCGAAACTACCTTGCCGTTTAACGATAAATTCTGTCCAAATAACGCGCAACCATCCTCTGGAGAAAAACGAAAACAAGAATGGGAAAAATCAATAAACAACCCACAAGAATTCTGGGCTGAAAAAGCCAAAGCCATCGACTGGTTCAAACCCTACAGCAAAGTCCTCGACGACTCAAACCCACCCTTCTACAAATGGTTCCCCGACGGAGTCCTCAACATAACACACAACGCCCTCGACAGACACATAAAAACCCACAGAAAAAACAAGCTCGCCTACATCTGGGAAGGAGAAATGGGCGAAGTCAAAACCTACACCTACTACCAACTCTACAGAGAAGTCAACAAACTCGCCAAAGTCCTCAAAGATTCAGGTCTCAAAAAAGGTGACCGCGTAGCCGTTTACCTACCCGTAATCCCCGAACTGCCAATAACCCTGCTCGCAACAGCACGCATAGGCGGAATCCACACCGTAGTCTTCTCAGGCTTCAGCGCCGAAGCCCTCGCAGACCGCATCAACGACTGCGAAGCAAAAATCCTCGTAACCGCAGACGGATCATACAGACGCGGAAAAATAATCAAAATAAAAGACAACGCAGACCGCGCATTACAGACCACGCCAACCGTGGAAAAAGTCATAGTCGTAAAAAGAACATGCCAAGACATCCAAATGAAAGATGGCAGAGACATCTGGTATCACGATGCTCTCGCACAAGCAGGAGCAAACGCTTACGTTCCACCCGAACCCATGCAAGCCACAGACCCA
>CAZINA010000035.1:0-13098 GCA_964540545.1 uncultured Candidatus Bathyarchaeia archaeon | reverse complement strand
TTCGTGATGACAAGCGCGAACCCGCCGAACCAACCCATCGTCAAAGACAACGATGAAGCACTAAAAACACTGGGCGATATTGTAGATTATTTCCTGTTTCACGACCGCAAAATCGCCTACCGCTGCGACGACTCCGTCCTGCGAGTCCACGGCACTCACCCCGCGTTTATCAGGCGAAGCAGAGGCTACGCGCCCGCACCCCTAATGCTAAAAGAAAAAGCAGAACGCTGTGTTGTAGGCTTGGGCGGCGAACTGAACAACACCGCCTGCGTTCTATTAGAGAACAAAGCGTTCATCAGCCAGCACATCGGCGACGTGGAAAACGTTGAAACCCGCGCGTTCCTCCAAGAAGCCACAAACCACCTGATTCGCTTAACCAACAGCCGCGTGGACACTGTAGCCTGCGATTTACACCCGAAATTCACTACCACACTCTTAGCACAGGAGTTGGCAGAACAAAACGGTTGGCAACTCATCCAAATACAGCACCATCACGCTCACGTTGCCGCTTTGATGATGGAACATACCGTGGACGAGCTAGTTGGAGTAACTTGCGACGGCTACGGGTACGGCGTTGACGGCGGCGCGTGGGGCGGTGAAATCCTGTTTTGCACGCACGAATCCGAGGGGTTCAAGCGGCTGGCGCATCTGGAACCGCAACCGTTACTCGGCGGAGACGCAGCTACCCGTTACCCCCTGCGCATAGCAGCTGGAATGCTCAGCAAAAACGTTAACGTAGAACCTTGGCTTCTTGAGCATAGTGGGTGTTTGCTTCACGGCGAAAACGAGGCAAAACTGATTCTTCAGCAGCTTCAGAAGGGCGTCAGCGTCACAGAAACCACGAGTTGCGGCAGGGTCTTGGACGCGGTCTCCGCGGTTCTAGGCGTGTGCTACGAACGGACTTACGAAGGCGAACCCGCCATCAAGCTGGAATCCGCTGCAATTAACGGCAAAGACGTGCTACACATGGAACCCGTAATCGAGGGGGACGTGTTGGGTACGTCGCAGATGCTTCAAGCGGTCTTCGCGAATCTGGGTAGGATGTCGGTGGCTGATTTGGCTTATTCTGCTCATGCCTACTTAGCCCGCGGTTTGGCTTCCTTAGCTGTAGCGAAGGCGTTGGAGCGGGGTGTTGGGGCTGTGGGTTTTTCGGGTGGTGCGGCTTGCAACCAGATTTTGACTGATGTTATGCGGAGGACGGTGGAGTCTGCGGGCTTGAAGTTTCTGGTTCATGAGTCGATTCCTGCGGGCGACGGCGGTGTCTCCTTTGGTCAAGCTGTTGTAGGTGGGTTTTTCAGGGTTTAGACCACACCATTTTTATCGCTGTTTACTCCCGTGTTTATGTTGATGCAACAATGTGTTTGGCGATTCCAGCGCTTGTCACGCGTTTAGACGGCGGCAAAGCCCGAGTTGACTTCGGAGAAGGCGTCCTAAGAGACGTTAACGTATCACTTGTAGACGCCAAGGTAGGCGACTACGTTTTGGTGCACGCAGGCTACGCCATCCAAACCGTGGACAAAAAAGACGCGCTTGAAACGTTAGCCTTGTGGAAGGAAATTCTTGAGTTTGAAAAAGACCAGGGCAGCTGAATTAGGATGGCTGAGAAACATAGGTTCCGAGACCCTGAACTGGCAAAAGAAATTGCACAGAAAATCCAGAAAGTAACGCCTAAGGATGAACACGTGAAGTTTTGTCATGTCTGCGGAACACACGAGTGGACAATCACGCATTACGGCTTACGCAGCCTCCTGCCACAGAACGTTGAGGTCATTGCGGGTCCCGGTTGCCCCGTCTGCATTGTACCCGCCGCTGAGATTGACGAGGCAGTGCAGCTGGCTCAGAAAGGCGTAGTCATAACCTGTTTCGGCGACGTTTTGCGCGTGCCCGGCAGCCACATGAGCTTGTTGGAGGCGAAAGCGGAGGGCGCGGACGTCCGCGTTGTTTACGGCGTTTCTGACGCGGTGGAAATGGCAAAGCGCGAGCCGGGCAAGGAGTTCGTGTTTTCTGCGGTTGGTTTCGAAACCACTGCGCCATCTACAGCAGTTGAAGCGCTTGCGGGTCCGCCAGAAAACTTTAGTTTTTTGGTTTCGCACCGTTTGATTCCGCCTGCCATGGAATTGTTGTTGGGCGTGGGCGACTTGAACATCAGCGGTTTCATTGCGCCGGGGCACGTAAGCGCTATCATAGGCATGAAGCCTTACGAGCTTTTTCCGCGGGTTTACCGGATGCCCACGGTGGTGGCGGGTTTTGAGCCTATAGATGTTTTGATGGGAATTTACATGCTTTTGAAGCAGTGTGCTGAGGGAACTGCTCGGCTGGAAAACGAGTACTCTCGCGTGGTGAAGTGGGAAGGAAACCCGAAAGCGCTGGAAGCTATGGAGAAGGCGTTTGCGGTTACGGGCGGCAACTGGCGCGGCATCGGCAGGCTGCCTGATTCAGCCTTGAAGCTACGTGATGAGCATTTGGCTTATGATGCTCGCGAAAAGTACAATGTGCATGTTGAGCAGGGCAAGGATATTCTGCTTGGGTGCGAGTGCCACTTAGTGATTATCGGCAAAATAAAGCCAGACAAGTGCCCCATGTTCATGAAGGCTTGCACACCTGCGAAACCCGTTGGGGCTTGCATGGTCAGCAGTGAAGGTACCTGTAGAGTATGGACCAAAACCGCTTCTCACTAGATGTGCTGAGTGATTTTTAGAACATTGTTCTTGTTGAATTTTGGTTTTGTTAAAGTTGGGCTATAGTTTGGCAGAAGGCTTAATAATATGACAGCTGTCATATTCCATTATAGGTCAGAAATGACCTTTGCTGGACCCTAAGTGAAAAAGAAAATCTTCTTGACGTTGTTGCTGGCAATAACCCTTGGATTTGTCACTTCTATGGCTACTGTTCCCGTGCAAAGCGCTTCAGAATGGACTTTGACAATAGATGGCGCTGTTTCTCAGCCTACGATTCTGACTCTAAGCGAACTGAAGGCAATGCCGAACAGCACGGTGTATGCTGAACTCTACTGTTACGGCGTCTTTGTGACTGGCGGGAATTGGACTGGTATAAGTCTTAGTTTTTTACTTGAAACTGTTGAATTAGACCAAAGTGCAGTGTCTTTAGGCTTTTACGCTACCGATGGATACGGAAAAGAAATCCCTCTCACCGATGTTTTGCGAGAAGATGTGATTATAGCGTATGAGCTGAATGGGTTCCCTTTATCCGAGACACTGCGTTTGATGCTTCCCGGTGTAAATGGGGAATATTGGGTTGCTATGATTAATCATATCACTGTAAGCACATCTTCAGTCTCACCAATACAATCCGCCACCTCCACTGGCCCAAACTTGCAGCCTTCATGGCAGCAATTTCAAACACCACAGCCCACCTTTACACCCACACTTACACCAGTACCCACACCTACTCCTCAACCAACCCCGTCGCCGTTTGTCACTTCATCTCCATCGCTTCCACCCACAGATTCTAATCCAGAACCATTCCCATTAACTTGGGCGGTGACTGCGGTAGCGGCGTTAATTGTTGGCGGCACAGGTGCTACTGTCTACCTCAAAAAACGTAGGCAATAATCGAACATTACCCGTCTTTTGTTTTGTCGTAAAATGCGGTCGTGGGCTCCGACTTAAGACGGTTAGCTGATTATTTCTGCCTTGATTAGTGTGACGTCAGTTAATGGTTTGTCGTTAGCGTCTGTTTCCACGTTTGATATCTCGTCTACAACGTCCATGCCTGAAATCACGGTGCCGAAAACTGAGTGAGCAGTGTCTAGGTAGTTGTTGTCTACGACGTTTATGAAGAATTGACTGCTTCCCGTGTTCGCAACTCCAGCGTTTGCCATTGATATAGTGCCGCGGTTATTCTCGTTGTCGCCGTCCAGTTCATCCTGTATGTTGGGGATTGACGGATCGCCGTATCCGGTTCCTGTAGGGTCGCCGCCTTGAATCATGAAATCGGCCATTACTCGGTGGAAGATTGTGCCGTCGTAAACGCCTTGCTTGATTAGGTTCTTGAAGTTGATTGTGGTTATGGGCCTGTCATCTCGCAGTTGGATGGTTATGTTTCCCATGCTGGTTTGGAGAAGAACGGTTCCCCCTGGACTTGTTGAGTCACTTGGATTACTCAATGCGAACACGTAAACCACCGCGACAACTACAGTTATGATAATCAATAAACCTATCGCAATTGGCAGCTTGTTGCTTTTTCGGGGTTTGTGTTTGAACTTTTTTTGTCTGCCTGATCTTCCGGGGCTCATGTCCAAACCATCTAACTATTATTTATTTAAAGGTGTTTCAAAATTTGAGGAGCCCGAGCTGTGTGTTAACAGATTCTTGGCACTGGGTCGCCTACTGGTCGAGCGACTATTCGTTTGCCGCCTACCGCGGTCTGCATGGCTACGCCTTTGAAGTCGCTTGTGGCTTCGCCTATTATCTGGGCGTCCTTGCCTTCCGCTGTTTGCTTGAGCCAGTTCAGCAGTTGTTCTGCTTTGGATGGTACGGCGCCGATTACGATTTTTCCTTCGTTGCCTACTTCAAGGGGGTCTAAACCCAGCATTTCAGATGCGGTACGCACGTCTTCTCTTATGGGAACTTTGTCTTCGTGGATTAGTATGCCCACCTCGGATTTTTCGCTGAGTTCGTTGAGGGCGTCAGCTAACCCGCCTCGCGTGGCGTCTTTTATGGTGACGGCTCCGCCGACTTCGCTGAGCATGCGTTGAATCAGCTTGTTTAGGGGTTTAACGTCGCTTTTTATCTCGCTTCCAAAGGTCAAACCCTGCTGGGCTGAGAGCACTGCCAAACCGTGGTCGCCTAGCGTGCCAGACACGATTATCTTGTCGCCGACGCTGAGGCTGGAGTCTAAGAGCCAACGCGCCGTGAAGCCACTTCGGTGCTGCTTGACCACTTCAAGGTTGCTCTCCAACGCGGGGGTTCTTCTGCCGATTCCCGACACGTTCATGACGCAGCCGCCTAAACTGCCTTTCTCGACCACTTTGGTGTCACCTGTGACTATGCCCACGCCAGCTTCGATGCACGTTTGGCGCATGCTCACCAGAATCCGTTCAAGGTCAGAAAGCGGTAAACCCTCCTCCAGAACTAAGCCGCACGCCAAAGCATAAGGTTCAGCACCCAAACAGGCAATATCGTTAACGGTGCCGGAGACTGCTATGCGGCCGATGTCGCCACCAGGGAAGAAAATGGGCTTAACCGCGTGAGAATCGCTTTTCAGAACTATGTCGCCTACAACCGCTGCGTCATCCATAGCTTCCAGCGGAACCTCAGCGTTGCCCACGCCTCCAAAATACTTCACAACGTAATTCTTAACCAAATTATGCATAACAGTGCCACCAGCACCATGCAGCATAGTTATCGCGTCTTTTTTCTCGGTCATTTCATTTCCCTTTCAGGTTGAGATAAGTAACCTTAAGGGTGAAAAATAAACACATCGCACTTTTTCAATCAACACTTTCGTGAAGAACAGGCAGAAGCAGAACACACTGCGTTTAGTCAATATTGAACTCTCATACCGCCGCAATAAATACCCAGAAGAATTCATCGATTCACAGCCACTTCTGTTTTTCTTCATATGTGGAAATACTCCGTTTCCGAGTAAATAGATAAGGACTGGTCTAAGCAGTGGTTGACTCTATATATAGAGGGGCTATAACGTTCGCCGAGCGTTTGAACCACGATTCGCACCCAACGAAAGATTGAAGTTGCATCAAGATAAAAACAGATTTTCTCGCTGTTAAGAAGCGTTCCGGAAAGCACTGCACCACCAGTTCCAATTGGAAAATATATAGTCTATACGGTGTTTCATGGTTCTAAATATGGTAAAGCTAATATTAGTAGTGTCTTTTTAGGAAGGGTTATGGGTTTCAAAGAATGGATTCTTCCTCAGGACAAGGTTTTCTTCAATCTGCTTGAAGAGCAAGCCGACCTAGTTGTGAAAGTAGCAGAATTATTCCAGACTATGCTCAGAGAATACGAAAGTTTCAACGTGCTAATCAAAAGAATGAGAATCATGGAACATGAGGGAGATGAACTTGTCCACCAAATCTTCAGAAAACTAAACAAATCGTTCATTACACCAATAGATCAAGAAGACATCTCCAAACTCGCTTCCCTGTACGATGACGTTCTCGACTTAATTGACGCAACAGCAAACAAGATTTTCCTTTTCAAAATAGAAAAACCAGGTGACATAGTGAAAGAGTTCGCCGACATCATAGTCCGACAGGTTAAGGAAGTTAACGTCGCTACAAAACACATAAGGAAAATTAACCAAGTTGAAATAGAAAAAAGCTTCAAATCCGTCAACAGTTTGGAAAACGAAGCAGACGACTTATACGATTTCTCAATTGTAGAGCTTTTCAAGGAAAAAGACCCCATAAAAATCATGATAATGAAAGACATATACGAACTCTTAGAGCAGATAACCGACAAATGCGAAGACGTCTGCCTAGTTCTCCAAGATATAGTCATAAAGAACGCCTGATCCCATGATTGACATAGTTTTGCCTTTTGCGATGATACTGGCGCTCATATTCGGTTTTTGGACCGGGTTCACAGACGCAGCCTACGCCACTGCAGGCATTATAGCAACCAGAGCCGTGAAAACCAACCAAGCCATAGCATTATCTGCACTCGGCTCTTTCATAGGCATGGTATTCTTCGGCTCTGCAGTAGCAGTAACCATAGGAACAGGAATAATCACAGAAGGCTTCGCTTCAGGAGAAGTAATCATAGCAGCATTGCTGGGGTCTTTAATTTTTGATTTTGTATTCTCATGGGTCTACGCATTGCCCATATCAGAAACACATGTTCTAGTTGGCGGTTTAATTGGCGCGGGAGTGGCAGCGGGAGGTTTCGAAATTATCGAAGTGGGCGGAATAGTCAACAAAATCATAATTCCATTGATAACTTCCCCATTCATCGCAATCGTAGTCGCGTACCTAATCACTGTATTGATAATCAGGATTTTCATAAATCAGCCAGCAGCTAAGATGAATAGAAACTTCAAGCGCCTACAGATAGGTGCAACTTTTCTATTTTCAGTTACAGATGGAACCAATGACGCACAAAAAGTAATGGGAATCATAACCATGCTCCTGCTCTACTATGGTTTCATCTCTGAATTTGTTGTTCCCTTCTGGGTCATAATAGCCTCCTACATCGCACTGACAACGGGAGTAATTTTCGGAGGCTGGCGAATAGTAAAAACGATGGCCACAAAAATAACTCGGATGCAACCATACCAAGGCTTTTCGCGCGACTTATCAAGCTCACTAATACTCGGGACGGCAGCATTACTAGGATTGCCTGTAAGCTCAACCCACGCGGCTAATGGAACCCTAATAGGTGCAGGCTTAATCAGAGGCTCTAAATCGGTAAGGTGGGGAACAATACGAAACATAATCTGGGCGTGGATACTATCAGCACCACTAGCAGCAGTCTTCTCCTACACAATCTACCACATACTAGTAATGATAATCTAGTCCAACACAAAGCGAAGTAGCCCGGGATAGCTTCAAACTTTTTCGGCATGCTATCAGTTTGCTATTAAGGAATAGCGTGTTTGCCACTGAAAGAGCTATGATTCCGTCGCGTTTTGATAGAAAATACGATTGTTCGAGATTTTCCAAAGTCATGTTATGTACATATTATGTCTTTTTTCATTACGAGCAATACGAGAGAATAACCTGTGCACATTCCCTCACTAACTCCAGCCAAAAGCCCAGGTATTATACTTTAACTCATACTCTACAGACATAGGTAAACATTAATTCTTTAAAAGGTCGATAGAAATCATTTCTTCAGATCAAAAAAGGATAGTCAACTTCTCGGACTGACTAGAAACTATAAGCAATTGCCGTCTAAGCAAACCGTGTTCTTGCTGAATAATCTTTAGGAAAGGAGGTGAAAAGGGCATGAATAAAAAAGTCTTAGGATTTGTTGTTGTTTTGATGTCTGTAGTTATGTTGGCTTCGGCATTGTCAACAGTAGAAGCATGTGGATTTAGAAGAAAAAAACCCAAAGTGATGGATTTTGTGTTTCACATAGAAAATGTTATTCGAGTAGATGATAATGTGGTTTGGTATACTGATACTGGTGAGTCAGGAACGGGCACACCCCCTGACCCTGTGCCAGAAGGCACTATGGAATTAGTTGGCAAAGGGTATCAATTTGTTCTTCAAGGAGAGGGAACCTACCTTCAACTCGATGATACTCAGATTCCTATATCGCCTGAAGACTTCAAGTGTACCTATGATGTGACTCAGAGCTATGACGTTGAGTTCCCTGTTGCAGTTGAGCTTGAATATTTTGTTCGAGAGAGAATTACGTTCAATTCAGCTGGATTCAGAGGCTGGCTCAGTATGTACTCGCATGAAACTGGCGCTGTAGTAGTTAATCCAGATTCCCCGATTGGCATTGATTTTATCGTTTCAGGCACTTGCTGTGGATATGGCATGATTAACGGCAGATTCGTTACTTTGAAGGGGGATAGACACTTAGTAACGATAGTTCCAAGTACTGTTGTAGAAAATTCTGGCGCGATTCGCTTCTTTAACTGGTAGAGAACGCAAGACAGCAAATCCAAATGCAAAACAAATCGCCTCATTATTCCCCTTTTTGACTTCTGAGTAAGACACATTGAAAACGGGTGTCTCATAGGTTGAGTTTGGAACGAGTATTGAAAACGCTTGAGTGTTTCGGGCTTTCGCGGACAGATGCAGAGGTTTACGTTCACCTTGCTAAGAAAGGACCGAAAAATGGACCCGAATTAGCCAAAATTTTGCAGGTCACCAAGCAGCAGCTGTATCCGAGCCTCAAAAACTTAAAGAATAAAGGCGTAGTAATCTCAAGCCCTGAACGCCCTGCATTGTTCTCAGCGGTAACCTTTGAAAAAGTGTTGGAACTGATAATTACAATTAAAGTGGAGCAAGCCAAAGCCATCAAGGAAACAAAAAAAGAGCTTATGGATAGCTGGAAATCAATAAACTGGCATGAGCAAACTTAGCAAGTTGCAAACTTCAAACTATTCTTAGAGTGCTTTCTGTTAAACAAGGAAAAAGTTATGTCAAAGTTGGTCAATAATACAGATGACTAATGTTATGTTCTTGGATAGGAGCGGTTGAATGAGTCAGGACAAAGTGCTTAAGAGTCTAGTAAGCATGGGGCTAACAAGGACAGATGCTAAAATCTACGTTTTCCTTGCTAAGAGAGGCCCTCAAAAAGCACAGGATATCGCCCTTGCTATGAAAATAGCCAAACAGCGGTTGTATCCATCTCTAAGGCGCCTTCAGAGCACGGGCTTGGTTAACGCCACTCTTGAGCATCCTGCTCGATTCTCAGCTTTGTCACTCGAAAAGGCGTTAGATTTGTTCGCAAAAGTCAAGTTGGAAGAAGCAAAAAACATACAACAAAGCAAAGACAGCTTACTCTCAGACTGGCAATCCATAGTGGTTAAGGAGGCTGAGGACAATTCTGCGAAATTCACAGTAATCGATGGCAGAAATTACATTTACTCCAAGATTCAACAGATGATACAAGAAACCAAAAACCAGTTGTCAACAGTGACCACAGTTCCAGGCTTAATCCAAGCTGACCAGTACGGACTCCTCGACACAGCCTTCAATCACCCCCTAAAACACAAGATCCAATTCCGCTTTCTGACTGAATTATCCGTATTGAATATGAATGCTATGAACACTCTTTTGGAAAGAGCACCAAAAACAGGGTTTAATCTGAAGGTGAGAAACCCGGAATTAGGTCTGAAACTCTCCCCGAGAATGGTCTTGAGGGATAACGAAGAACTCTTATTCTTCATTACATCCCCGACAGATAAGGATACATGCCTCTGGACAAACTGCAAAGAACTTGTCCAATCGTTCGTGGCTGTTTTTGATGAGTTATGGCGTAACTCAACAGATATTGAGGAAACAATATGCGACATTAAAAAGGGGGAAGCAGCCAAGATGCATATATTCAATGACGTAGAGGCAGCTAGCAAAAAATACGAAGAACTTCTAAACTCCGCTAAGAAAGAAATCATAGAGTTAACATCATCTGAAGGTCTAATAGACTTAGGAAAGAACTTGCCCTTACTAAAAAAATGCGCCAAAAAAGGTGTCGCGATAAAAATTATGGCGCCAATAACCAGCGAAAACTTCGAAGTCGCCAAGGAACTCTCAAAGCACATTGAAGTAAAGCATGCTCCTGTAAGCTACCTAAAAACAACAATTGTTGATGAAAAGCATCTGTTACAATCTCGGGCAACTTTTGAAGATAATGTAGAATCTAAGCCTCATTTCTATACATCTAACTTTACAAACGATCAAGAATACATAACAAACAGGAAAAGAATCTTGACTAATCTTTGGAAGACATCTAAAACTCCTTCAATGGTTACACTTGAAAACGTAACTAATTTTACCAAATCAGATATGAGGTCTCAACCGTCCCGACTTTTTCCAAATACAATCAAAGGAATTGATGGACCAATCATTGTTAAAGAGGAAAACGATTCAGACAAAAACCTAACAGAAAAAGACATCATAAACTTGCATCTGAACGCAGCAAGACACCCAGAAACTTCTTTTTCAGAGGGAATAACAAGATATTATGGATTTGTCGGACAAGCCATTGTCCATCCGCCAAGCAAACTAAATCTGCCAGAGATGCTGTTTATATTTCTTCATTATGAAAAAAACTCTAGATTTGGAACTGATGACATTTTTCAGGTTTTTGTTAAGCAAAAATCTCCTAGCCGCAGTTTTTTACCTGTAGTTTATGTTAGCGATAATATACAAAGGTTGGATTTTCATAGAAGAACTTTGGCAGGATGTTTTCTAAATGATAATTTTCTACTAGCCCGAAAGGATCAAATACAAATCCAAATGCACGGAAATAACCTGTTTTGCGGCTGGACTATGGAAATACCGCTGATTGATGATTACATTCTTACTCCTGGCTCAATACTTCTTGAGGCTCACGGCGAAGTAAAACCGGACATAACTGAAATGCAATACCCTTCAGGATATAAGCTGTGGAATGCTTACAACGGAATCAATGCATTCGTTACTTACTTTCATCCCTCCGCAAAATACTCTGGCCCAGGTACCGATGGTTTTATTCTCAGGGATATGTACCAAGAATTGTATATGGCTTAATCAACAAAACCAGACACACGCCTTCTTTTTCCCTTTTTTGTCATGATTGATGAGCTACTTCAAGGAACGCAAACACTTCACTGACACGAGTGTTTGAATGTCGTCCTGACTAGGGTTTGATGTAGCCCGGGAGAGATTCGAACTCTCGTCGAGGGCTCCAGAGGCCCCTATGCTTGACCACTACACCACCGGGCTTCAGCCTACTCCATCAAAACACGTTTTCTATGTAATAACTTTAGCGTTGCGTTATTCACCGTTCTTTTTCTTAATAGCCATTTAACCAATTAATTTCTTCAGGACTGGTATTTTTTTCAAGGGTAGAATTACTGCGAGGCAGATGAAGAGAGTGAGTATTGAAATCAAGGGTACTCCGATGATGGAGTTCAGCGTGTTGCTGTTGATTGTGAAGCCGAAATATCCGCGTTGAATTGATTCAATTATCATCACGTGCAACAGGTATATCGGCAAGGTGTTTTCACTGATTCTTCGAAGCAGCCAACTGACTTTGGAATGCTGGGCTTCTGGCTGAGTTGAAGGCGCCTGAAACGTGTTAAGCAACAGGAAAAGCGCAACTGAGGCTAAAATCATTGTTGGACTGAAATATTCCTGGAAGAAGTAAGTTGATGTTCCTCCAATAGTAGCAGCCATGAGGTAAGTGCCAGCTACAGTTGAAGCAATCCCAAGAACCAGCAAGCTTATCAGAGTAGAGCGGCGTACTCGGACGTCTAGAAGGTATATACCTAACATGTAATATCCTGTCCACCAAGGAATTGTTAAGAGATTGGTATCTAAACTGTATCCAAACAAGTTGAGAATGGTAACAAAGAGTGGCCCCAAAAGCCATACTGTAATGAAGTATTTGAAAGTCCTTCGGTCTATATGAGCTACCACAATGCGTAAGATGGGAGTTAAAAGGTAAAGCCCCACAAGCATGTAAAGATACCAAAAGTGAAAGTACGGATAGGGTTCAGCTAATGCGCTTTGTAAGAGGGAGCTTGAGGTAAAAACTTCGTTATTAGCAAAAACGCGCCAAGCAAAGTAGGCGGCACCCCAAAACAGGAACGGCAAACCTATTCGAGCCCACCGTTTCTTGAAAAAAACGCGCAGGGGTTCAGTTTTGTATGGTTGAAGCAGAAGCGCACCGCTCAACATCACAAACACGGGCACACCAATGCGGGACATGGACTGGTAAACATCGACAATCCACCAACGCCAAACTTCAAACGGCACTTCTGGGTTAAAGGATGTTGCTTCCCGTGTAGCATGAAGCACAATAACTGCTATAATAGCTATTGCTCGAATCAGGTCAACGGGAACAGAAAGCTTTCTCTCTTGGCGCAACTTATCCACCCCAATGCTTTTTCTCTAACCGTACTTTATGCTAATAAGATTTAACATACAACACAAAAGAAAGCTTTTCCTGCAATTACGTAGCGGTGGCGGGTCCGGTGGGATTTGAACCCACGACATTCAGCTTAGAAGGCTGACGCGCTATCCGTGCTGCGCCACGGACCCGTAACGGCGACCTCAATAAATAAACTCGTTAAAATATAATTTTACCTATTGAGTCCTACGTTTATCATACATACTTGCTGAACCTCTCAGGTCTTTTGAAGAGCAGTACACCCTTGTTCCACGACCTATTCGAATCTACCGCTTAGACCCTTTTTAACCTCTTCCATCGTTTTCGCGGTTGCTAACTCGAATTCATCGTATTTGAAACCAATCACGAGTTTTCATGGCAGACATACTACAGGAAGCTTTTTAATGGCAAATCATGTACACATTTATCCTTCATAAGTTTCAAGTTGAATCTCATGATATTTGAAGAAACAGGGGCTTCAATTAAAAAGCGAAGCAGTGATGGCGATTTTCTTTATCCGTGCTACGAGAAGAACTGTATTTCAAACATTCCAGGAACAGTGCTC
>CAZINA010000034.1:0-13336 GCA_964540545.1 uncultured Candidatus Bathyarchaeia archaeon | reverse complement strand
CTGCATCAAGGTTTTCATTGATGGAAACTGGGATGTCGCTGTTGCAACTTGGACTCTAGACTACGTCGTAGGTTCAATGATTTCAATACTAATCTGGGTCGCAATCATCTTCGGAGTTCCTGCAGCCATAGGTGTCATTTGGTGGATAAACCATGAAATAAAAAAGAAAGCATCCAACGAACCAAACCAGATTGCAGATACATCATAGAATTAGATGGAAATAATGCTATTCAAAAACCCAATTAACTCTCTTTTTTTCTATGACGCCTGACCCCCCTCTATAGTTTCTGCAATGAACCACTAATAGGATCCAAATAGACCCCAAATATGCTGGCGAATTCATTAATTTACAAATATCCGATTCTCAAAGATGATAGTTAAGGTCGGGAATGCGCCCCGCGAAGCCTTCCGCCTCCGAATTTCTTCTTCTAACGCCATGCAGTATGTCTCAACAGTTCTGCCCGCGGCTACGCTTCAAAGAATCTATCCAGCGTAAGGATCTCAGAGGGAAGTTCCGCAGACCCCAAAACGTAACGCGGATGCTTTTCTAAGATGAATTCGCGTTCGTATCGTGTCTGCCTCAGGGATATGACCGTGTTGGCTCTTCCACAAGTCACAGCATCAAGGAAACTGTTTCGCTTGCTTTCCCGGTGTGGAGGACAGGTGGCTACCAGTATGATTTGGTTTTCTTTCGCAAAATTTGAGAGGTAAGCTACTACTTGACTGTAAACTCGACGTGCTTCCGTCTCGCCAATGTCTTTGTCTAAGAAAAAGCCTGATAGGTCTGATATTACCGCTAGCTTTGCGTTATACCGTTTAACTGTTTCTTTCAGCTTCTCAAGTATAAGCGCCGTCATCTGGTAGGCTGTGAACGCCCTGGAAATATAGATTCGCTCCAAGGTTTGTTTCGGGTCAAGCCCGTGCAATCTCGATAGTCGAGCTACATGATCGAGCTGGAAGGTGTTTCCGCCATCCACAAAGACAACGTTACTTCCTAACCCCCCAAGCTGAACTGGCAGTTGCGCTCTAACACATAACAGGGAAGACAAAGACAGAACAGATGGAGACCCGCGGAGCACGGCAAAGTCTCCGACAGAAAATCCTGGAAATAACGCGTTTACGTTCCGCATGTTCAGTGAAAACAAAGGTTGAGGTGTTACGGTCTTTACTACTGTGTTTTGATACATATGCTCACTTCTCCAAATTTTTGAAGCGTTAAAACAATGCTTCCTAAATGGCTTTTAAGCTATCCCAGATACGACATTCCAGTGCAGGTGAGAGAGTACAGTGAAAGTGAAGCAAATCAAGTATAATTGAATTAATCTGTGAAGTAACTCAGCACTCTGCAACGAGCATGAATGAAGTTTAGTATCCTTCACCTGCTTTAAGCAAATGTTAATAATAAGAAACTCTTAAAACCACCTGAGAGAGGGCCAAAATTGAAGGGAGCAATTGTATTTCTAGCTGCGTTCTTGCTGTTCTTGCTTATAAGCCTAGGCTACGCTGGTCTTCCCCCCGGACGCCAAATCTATGACGCTGTGGTAGGCACGGAATCAGATTTCGATGTAAGCGGCACACCAATCACATTACTAGCCATCGGCATCTTCAATGGGGTAATATACGGAATCATAATCTACATAATCTTCTGGGTGCTAACAAGCTACGTTTTCAAAAAAGAACCAACAGCCACAGTCAAAGTTGAAACCACATAAACAAACCAGTAGCCAACACTTTCTCCTTTTTTATATACAGTTATGCTGTAAAATTCCAAACTCAACCCCGCGCCCCCTCATTCTTCACAAAAAGCCACACAAGATTTAACGAAACCTTATCTTTTTAAAAGATGAAATAGAACTTACACCGCGAAAACCTAAGGGGAAAAACACGCTTGAAAAGTAACCCACTAAAAATTCGCCTCGCCGGCTTAGAACTTAAAAACCCCACAGCCCTAGCCTCAGGCATACTAGGCTACTCCCCAGAATCCCTCCAGCGAATAGCCGAAGCAGGCGCAGGCGCAGTAGTCACAAAGTCCGTAGGACTAAAACCGCGCATGGGCTACCCAAACCCAACCGTGGTGCAAGCAAACTGTGGAATCATAAACGCCATGGGACTCCCAAACCCTGGCATAGCAGAGTACGCAAGCAAAATCAGCTTCACAAAAACCGTCATACAAATCCCCCTAATAGTAAGCGTCTACGGCTACTCCGCTGAAGAATACGCGGAAGTGGCAAAAACCGCCACCGTAGCGGGTGCCGACGCCGTAGAACTTAACGTTTCATGCCCGCACGTGAAGGAAACAGGCTCAGAAATCGGGCAAAACCCCAAACTGCTCACCCAAGTCATACGCAAAGTCAAAGCAGCAACCATCAAACCCGTCATCGTCAAACTATCCCCCAACGTCACGGACATCACTGAAATAGCAAAAGCAGCCAAAACAGCAGGCGCAGACGCGCTAACATCTGTAAACACAGTCCGCGCCATAGCCATAGACGCCGAAACCGCCCTACCAGTCTTAAGCAATACGCGAGGTGGACTTTCAGGACCAGCCGTCAAACCTATAGCCCTAAGATGCGTCTACGACATCTACGAAAAAGTGAAAACCCCAATCATCGGCTGCGGAGGTATCGCAACATGGCAAGACGCCGTTGAATTCTTCCTAGCAGGGGCATCCGCCATCCAAGTGGGCACGGCCATAGCCCAACACAACCCCGAAGTCTTCCAGACCATAAACCGCGGCGTAACCGCCTACCTGAAAAAGAAAAAACTCAGGAGCATAAAAGAAATTGTTGGACAAGCTCACCGCAACTAACACCCTACGCACCACGCAAATTGAAAGCGTGAAAACAGAAAACCCCACAACCAAAACCTACACGTTCAACGACAAACAATGCGCCAAAGCGAAGCCCGGGCAGTTCCTCATGCTCTGGATACCCACCGTAGACGAAATCCCCCTCAGCATCATGAACACGGAAGGCACAAGCGTAGCAGTCACCGTCAAAAACGTCGGCGACGCCACCCGCCACCTACACCAAATGAAACGAGGCGACACCATAGGCGTACGCGGACCCTTCGGAAACCACTTTACCCCAAACAACGGCAACGTCCTCCTCATAGGCGGCGGAACAGGAACCACACCCCTCCTCTACCTAGCCAAACAACTCGCCACCACCGCAAAACGCCTCTCCTTCATCATGGGCGCAAAAACCCGAAACGAACTCCTCTTCCTAAACCAGCTAGAACCCTTATGCACTGAACCGCCCACAGCAACCACAGAAGACGGCACCTACGGGCTCAAGTGCCTAGCCACCCAGCCGCTGGAAACCCTCCTCGCAGAAAAAGGCAAAGAAAAAATTGACATGGTCTACGCGTGCGGACCCGAACGCATGACCCGCGAAGTCTTCAACCTTACAGAAAAACACCGGGTTCCCTTGGAAGCCAGCCTTGAACGCCTAATGCGTTGCGGTATAGGCATATGCGGAAGCTGCATGATAGGCAAATACCGAGTTTGCAAAGACGGGCCCGTCTTTAACAGCAAACGGCTCCGCGAAGTCAAAGATGAACTTGGCATATCCAAACTGGGCTTCGACGGCAACCGCATACCCGCATAACCGCAAACGCTAGCGTTAGAATGCTCCTTCTTGTATTCCGATTTTCCGTAGGTAATCCCGCGCAAACCTCGGGTCATACGCCAACTCCTTGCTTCTCAGCAGGCGCTTGTCAAGACGGTCCAATGCCACCCTGAATGTTGGTTCCACACCGAAACCTTCCCCTGAACTGAAAAACGAACCGTTTACCGTCCGTAACTGTAATCGACAGTGAATAAGCGGCACACCCCTCTGGTTCGCACCATGAGTTTTGATATAAACGAAAAGCGTGCCAGACTTCAACGCGTCCCGGTACTTACGAGCGAAAGACTCAAACTCCTCCATCATATACCCTTGCTGGTCAGGGTTAATCGCTATGCCCTTCACTCCGAACTGGACTGCCAGCTTCTTCTCAGGAACCTCCAGTTGAGAAATCGGCTCAAGAAAATCTCGCTTCGTCACAATACCCGTTAGACGCCCGCCTGAAAGCACCACCAAACATGTCACGTCGTGCTTATGCATCTTTTTCTCCGCCTCCTTCAAGCTGTCGTCAGGTTGAACCGTGATCACAGGCTTCGTCATTATCCCTTTTGCTGGAATGCTTAGAACAGGCACCTTCTTGCCCACGATTTCGCCATGTGTCTGCCGCTGCCGAGGCAGAAAAACTTGCTCGATAACGTCCTGAATGCTGACTATGCCCACAAGTTTTCCCTCGTCCATAACTGGAACGTGGGACACACCGTGCTCCCTGAAGAGGCTAAGCACCGCACCCACAGATCTAGTCGCGTCAATCACCTGAGGCGCCTTAGTCATTATTTTTTCAACCTCAACGTTACCCCATTCCTGAGTCACCGCGCCATGAATAATATCTTCGTCAGTCACAAACCCTAGAAGCTTGTTTTTCTCGAAAACCGGAAGCTGCCGTACGCCGCTCTCAATCATCAACCTAGCTGCCTTGCTCAAAGGAACCTCAGGCGAAACCTTTGGTGCAGACCGCATCAAACTCTTAACTTTGGTGGTTGCTGGGTCAAGCCTCGCCCTTATCACCCACCTTCTGGAAATCACGCCTGCATACTTGCCTTTGGCGTCTAACACTGCAAGAACCGGCGGCTTTTCCTTCTTAAACAACTCGAGACACTTGGAGACTGAATCATTCTCTTTCACTGCAGAGAAACCCTGCGTGAAAACATTTTTAACCTGAACAGAATTCATACCCTTCATCCTCACTTTCGTAAAAGGAAAAGTAGAATTTAAACATTGCAAACTTGTGCAGCTTCACTTGTGAAGCATCAACAAAATGTTTGTCTATGGAAGAAACTGGCAGTTACAGATGGCCCCTCAGGGTGCTTTATAGAAAAAATTGCGATTGTTCTAGATAAAATACATAAATGTTCCATACCACGCTGCGCAAGTAGAAACCTTCAAAAGGAGAACAGGGAGCGAATAAACACTTCAACTGACGTGGCCGACCTGTTAACTATCCTCGTCAACTGAAGTACATCTGAACCTATATGTTTAATAATTAGCCGAACTGATGTTTCATTTTCAAGGAGGAACCTATCTCGTTTGCTATAGGACACATGGCGCTAGGATACCTGCTAAGCAAAACATCTGCAAAGCTTCTCAAGGTAAACATAAATGTGCCCTTAGTTCTGGTTCTCTCAGTACTTCCAGACATCGACATTGTCTTCGATTTCCTCTTTAACATCGAGATACATCGAGGTCCAACACACTCCGTAATATCTGCAATACTCATTTTCATACCGTTCTTCCTGCTCTACCGGCAGAAGGCAGTACCCTACTTCACAGCTTTAGTTTCTCATTCTCTAATCGCCGACTTCTTAATCGGCGGACAACTACTATTACTTTGGCCTCCATCCACAGCAGAGTTCGGTTTTCCTTTCATCACCATTGAAAGCCGACTGAACATCGCGCTTGAATTCACATTATTCGTTATAGCTGTATTCGTCATGTTGAGAACGAGTGACTTGTTCCAGTTTTTCCAAAACCGCAAAACAAACTTAATTTTAGCTATACCAGTTTTCACGGTTTTACTGCCTACTTTCATAGGTTACCCCTTGGATGTCCCCATCTTGCTGGTGTTTCCGCATCTATTCTATTTAGTGTTGTTCGCTATCTCAGTTTTAATCGTTTTCAAAGGTCTTCTCTACTCATAGCTAACAGGTTTCACGTTCTCTGTCACAAAAAGTAGGCTTGCCTTGCATCAGCAAACTCAATCAAGTTTGTCTATTCTTGCTGTTCCGCTTTTTTCTTTGAGCCTCTTCGTTTGAACTTGAGCTTTGCGGTTAAGATTTTTTCTGTGGCGAACAATCGCGATGCTATGTACATTATGACTACGGTGAACGCGGCAACGTAGATTATACCTAGTGCGACTGTCGTGTAGTCTCCAAGTGCTATGACTTTGGTAGCTATTATGGGGTGGCTGTAGGGAATGGCGTATAAAATGGCTTTGATGGCTAGAGGTAGCGTATTAATGTCCAAGTACATCAGGACAAATGCTGGAATGAAGACGATCGGGTAAAGGTAGCCCACGAGCGCTTGTGCGCCTCGCACATCTTCGGAGAACGCTGAAATTATCACTGCTAGCGCCAAAGCTGACAGCAGGGTTACGAAAAGTGATATTCCCAGAAGTGCGTAGCCGAGAGGTGAAGGAACAAGACCTAGCGCTACAAGGTCTATTGTAGCGGTGCTTGTGATTCCAAACGTTATGGAGCCCAGCATGTAATTGTAGCCGACCAACACGGTTACAGCGGCCACTCCCGCCACGATTATGGTGCTGGATAATTTGCCCATGAGGATGGCGAACCTGTCAACGGGAACCGTTAACAGGGTTTCAAGGGTTTTCTCTTCTTTCTCCATAGCCACGCTAGTTGCCGCTATCTGCATCGAGTAAGTAAGCATGACCATCAGGGTTATCGGCAACACAATTGACTGCGAAAGCATCAAACTTGACAAGGTGGCGGGGTCAATACCTTCCTGTATTTCGCCTTTGATGATGGTTGACTGTGAAGTGTAAACAACGTCAGGCGCTATCGCCCTGTTAAAACCGCTAACAAAAGCGCTGAAGCCGCTTGAACCGATGTTGCTGAAAATTCCGCCGCCTTGAAAAACACCATAAACGTTCACCGTAGCCGTAACTGTCCAGTCACCCTCGTCTATGTGTTGTGTCATGTTTTGGCTGAAGTCAGATGGAATCTCCACGAACTGCGTGCTATTATAATCAGTTAACAAGTTTTGCTCCACCAACTCTTGAGGCGTTATATCGTTTAAGACTGCAACATTCATACTCATGGTAAGATAGTTGATGAAAGTTTGACTCCAGTTTCCGTCATCGTTGTTTATGACCAGCAGTGTCGCTTTTTGCGCTTCTTCCTGTGCCGTTTCCACGGCGTAACCCAGCACGAGGCCCATGACTGGGAATATTACCAAAGGGAGCACAATCATGCCGACGAGAATTTTAGGGTCGCGTATAAGCTCCTTTAACTCTTTAACCAAAATTGTTGTGAAACCCTTAAGCATAACCAACCACCTTCGCAAAAACTTCTTCCAGATTCGCGCTCTGGTACTTCTTCTTAAGCTCGTCAGACTTGCCTTCAACCACGATTTTGCCCTTGTTAAGCAAAGCCACGCGGTCACACAAGTACTCAACTTCCAACATGTTGTGGCTGCTGAGAAGAACCGTTACGCCGTGCTGTTTCACGTAAGTTTTGATTATCTCCCTAACATGGTACGCGTGAAGAACATCCAAGCCGCTTGCCGGCTCATCTAAAACGGCAAGTTTCGGGCGCGTCATCAACGCCCTCGCCACCAACAAACGCCGCTTCATACCCTTACTGTACGTCTTAGTTTTATCCCTCAAGCGTTCTCCTAAACCGCTGATTTCAGCTGCTTCCTTGATGGTGTCACGCAGCTCGGTTTGGTTTTTCGTGTTAAACTTCGCCATGAACTCCAAGTATTCGTTACCTGAAAGATTCGGGTAAGCACCCGCCTCTTCCGGAAGGTAACTTATTATTTTGCGGACTTCCCCTGCTTGGTTCACAGGGTCTAAGCCGAAAATCTCTACACTGCCAGAAGTAGGTAATATTAAAGTGGAAATCATGCGGAGCGTCGTGGTTTTCCCCGCACCGTTCGGGCCAATGAGACCAAAAATCTCGCCCTGCTTTATCTGAAAACTTAACCCGTCCAAGGCACGGATATTACCAAACTGCTTAACTAACAATTTAGCTTCAACTGCGAAACCCAAAGCAAATACGCCTCATCTGTTTTTGGAGTCTAAGCTTATTTAAGGCTTTATTGGTACAGCATCTTAACGAAGAATCAGATGTTAAAGGCTGGGAACGCTTTTATTTTTGGTTTGGCTTACTTTTCTTGCCGGATGATGAGAAGGCATTAGCTTGACCATTGTGGATGAAAGTTCAGAGTTACTCGGACGGCGCTTCTCTGTCCT
The DNA here is from genome assembly GCA_964540545.1 of uncultured Candidatus Bathyarchaeia archaeon. Classification (GTDB taxonomy): domain Archaea; phylum Thermoproteota; class Bathyarchaeia; order Bathyarchaeales; family Bathycorpusculaceae; genus SG8-32-3. The sequence continues at coordinate 5,284 of CAZINA010000034.1, read as the reverse complement.
AAAAATTGTCTCCGAGGCTTTGTGTTAAAAGCATTTTCTTGTGTATCCATGGGGGAACGTGTCGCGAGAGCGTTTCCTTTTCAACCACTATAGTTAGTTTTGTCTTGTTTGGGTCAATGCTCCATGCTCTGGAACGCCATTTTTTAGCGGCTTTGCCTTTTCTATTCCAAAGTCTCAGCATTAACCGGTTCCCTCAAGGCAAGCTATGTCGTGTCTTAATAAAGCGGTTATTTCTGATTCGTGTACGTTCTTATTATCCGATATATTGCGATGTAGAAATACTGCTTTAAAGCTCCACCAGCCAATTGTGCTTTTAACGGGGAAAGGAGAAGGCTTGTTTGAGCGATTGGGTTAACCTCTTCAACTTTGGAGTATTTATGCTAGTGTTTATAATGGGTGCCCTATTAGTTTTCACGGTCATCTGGGCTAAATACTGCAAATGATTTTCCAGCAGACAAAGGAAAAAATAAGCCGCTAAGACACGAATGACCCATGATTTAGTGAGTTTTTTGCTTGCAGTGTAGATTAAGGTCCATATGCTGTGAGTGATTAGATATATAACCAACAGTAATTTTTAATAGTAAAATGGAACATCATTTTTCTCCATTTGCGTTCGAGATAAAGGAGCGAGATAAAGATGGGTTCAGGCTTTAAAATTGTGCTTACGGCGTCAGCCACAGAGATGAGTGATTTCTTCAACAATCCTTTCATGGCTTTCTCCGCAGGCTTCGGTTTAGGACCTATTCCACTCGGGTTCGCCAGAAAAACCCTTTACCCTCCAGTTGATCGCTACGTTAATGGCAGAGCCAAGTACGCGCCTTACGGTTTAAGAAAGGTTGAAGCTATGCTTTTGGAGAACGGTTTCACCGCGTCCGAGGTTGCTGTCGTTTACCCTGACGACTTAGCTGATTTCGTTGGGTCAGACACGAAAGTGGTTGGAATCTCTTCTATGGACCCGACAGGGATGGGTTACGTGAGTAAAACGTACTCTTCAGTTATCGGCGGCGGAGAACCTATGAACGCCCTTGAGTTCCAAAGGCTTGTGAATCACCCCAGCATCAAAAAGTATAAACCCACAATTATCGTCGGCGGGTTTGGTTCTTGGCAGTTGGAACGCAAGCACATGACTGACAAGTACGGCGTAGACTGCGTAGTCATGGGCGGAAGGCCCGATGTGATAGTTGATGCTTTTAAGAAGGCAGTTAACGGTGAACCGCTTTCACGTTTAGTGCATGCTGACGAGTCATTGGCTAATTGGGATTACACGGCGATGCCCTTATCTAAGCACGCAGCTATTCACGGCGCGGTTGAAATCTCGAAGGGGTGCGGTCGAAACTGCCAGTTTTGCACGCCTACGATGCAGAACAAAGTGGATATGCCGCTGGAACGGATAATGCAGGAAGTCGCGATGACCACACGTGAAGGTAGCGACCACATCACCTTAATCACGGAAGACATTTTTCTTTACGGTTCAAAACACAAAACTTTCATCCCCAACAGAGAAGCCGTAGTGAACCTGGTTAAAAGCGTGTCAGAATACCCGGGCGTTAAAAGCGTTCAAATTTCGCATATGTCTCTGGCGCCAGTAGTTAATAATCCTCAGATGATTAAAGAATTGGCAGAAATTCTGATTGAACGTAGCTGGTACGGGTATGAAAAAAAGGCCATAATCACTGCTGAAACAGGAATCGAAACGGGTAGCACTAGGCTTATGAAGAAGTACATGGGTGGCAAAATGTTGCCGTACAAGCCTGAGCAGTGGCGAGAGATAGTTACTGAAGCGTTTGGAATATTGAACGATAACCACTGGTTCCCGCTGGCAACCTTGATTGTGGGGCTTCCTGACGAGAAAGAGGAAGACGTGTTGGCTACGCTTGAGCTCATGGACAACTTGAAGGGGTACAACGCGTTTTACGTGCCGCTGTTCTTTGTGCCGCTTGAAAACTGCGTGTTGATGAATAAGAAAGGCACCGAACTTGATTCGCTGTCCAGAGCGCGATGGGACTTCTTCATTAAATGCTGGGAATACAACATCAAAATTTGGAAGCCAACTTTCCTTGAACACAGAATAAACAACCCCTTCGTCTTCAAATTCATAAACAACGTGTTCATCCCCTGCTTCGCCGGGGTTATGGGTCTCTACTACGGCTGGACACGCGGCGAACAGCTAAAGCAGGCGTTCTGGACGCTTGGTATGCCTCAAGCCACAGCAAAAACTGAGTAACACGCGCCGAGCCTTTTCAAGCCGAGTTTTCAGGGGTTTCCTGTTGAGGTTTCACGGCTTTGCGGGCGTGGGTGATGTAACCTGTGTGCCCCGTCATCATGGTGTGCGGTCTGGTTTTGCCTCGTGCAACCTGCATAGCCCGCATCATGCATTCGATGGTTTCGATGAAGACGAAGTTGTTTTCTTGCAGGGCTTCGACTGTCTTGACGACTTGGTCTATGGTTGGGCTGAAGGAAACTATTGTTCCCGAGGGCTTCAGGGCTTCGTAAGCGTGCGGCACAACTAGCCATGGAACAGCCAAGTCCAGTATGACTGCGTCCACGTCGCGTTCTTCAATTCCCTCGGTGACGTCTCCGCTTTTTAGCTCCACGTAATCCAGTAGGTTTGTGCGTTTCAGGTTTTTCTCTGCGTTTTTCTGGAATTCTTCGCGGTACTCGTAAGTGTAGACTTTGCCGTTTGGCTGCACGTAGTGGGCGAGAGCAGTTGTTAATGCGCCTGTTCCCGTGCCTGATTCCACGACGCGGCTGCCGGGGCCGATGCCGCTGAACATCACGATTAACGCGATGTCCTTCGGGTAAGTTATCTGCGTCTTGCGAGACGACTTCATAATGTAATCTTCAAGAGTAGGCTTCAAAGCCGTAAATTCGATGCCTAAGCTGCTCTGGAATGCGACGCCGAATTCTTTGCCGATTAACTCTTCAAGGTTCACGTAGCCTTTATGAGTGTGAAAAGTTTTGCCCGCTTCCACCTTCAACATGTAAGTTCTCCGCGTATCCAAGCAGAGAAGCACATAATCGCCTTCACCTATTTTCCGGCTCGTCACAGATTTTCGCCTCTGAAATGAAGTGCGCCTTGTATCATTTAAGCTTTGAATTTCTCTACTGGAGCTGCTGTGCTCAGCAAACCGTACTCCCTCCCTTTTAAATAGGCTGCAACCCCTATGGAGGTAGACCCCCTCTACTGGTTTCTGCATTGATTGGCTATTAGGCTCCTATTAGGCTGCAAATATGCGGTTGGTCAAGAAATTTTGACAAAAAACGTTTAATTGCAGATACAGCGTGGCATTATGGGGGTAAGCATGAGTAAAAGTGCCGTGCTGCTGCTTGTTCTTGTCTTCCTAATAGCGCTATGCTTGACAGGTACTATGCCTAGTTCGGTAGCCTTTGCAGCCGAGAATACTTGGGCAACCAAAGCTCCAATACCGCAAGCGGAAAGCCATCTTAGGGCTGCTACGGTGAACGGAAAAATATACGTCATCGGACCCTCGATTAATTACGAGTACGACCCAGCAACAGATACTTGGGCTGAAAAAACACCCATGCCGACTCAAAGAATTAACTTTGCGATTGCTGCACACCAAAGCAAAATATACACGATAGGAGCTTGGGGCTCTTCAGGGTTTTCCTGTGAAAATGAAGTTTATGACCCCTTAACCGATACTTGGGAAATTAAGGAGGCGGTGCCAACGGGGGGAACTTCTGCGCAGGCAAGTGTTGTAGGTGATAAAATCCATGTGATAACACTCGAGAATCATTACTGCTATGACATTGCTCATGATTCATGGACTACTAAAGAGCCCAAGCCTCTTCGTTATGATTGGCCCAAGGAGGGTACTTTCAGATCAGCCGTTGTTGACGGTAAAATTTACACTTTTAGTTGGGACCGAACTCAGATATACGATCCTAAAAGTGACTCATGGAGTCTTGGTGCTTCCTCTCCAAACATTGTAAATGGTCCCGGGGTTTGTGCAACTACAGGCGTGATGGCATACAAAAGAATCTACGTTATTGGTGGAGCTGGCGGCTTTGAGGGCGTAGACCTTACTCAAGTTTATGATCCTGCTAAAGACTCGTGGACGCTTGGAGCTTCAATGCCTACTGCTCGCCTAGGCCTAACTGTTGCTGTGGTAAACGATCAAATTTATGCAATTGCAGGAAGCAGTTATGCCCCTTATTCTCCCGTATTAACGATTAGTGAGCAGTATAACCCGCTTGGGTACGGTACTCCTGACCCCTCCTACGACGATATATCGCCGGAAATCGCGGTTTTGTCGCCGGAAAACACAACCTACTACAGCGCTAACGTCACATTAGGTTTTGTGGTGAATGAACAGACCTCTTGGATGGGTTATAGTCTCGACGGGTCGAATGAAGTAACGATTGCGGGTAACACGACTTTGACTAGTTTGTCTGTTGGGACGCATAATGTTACGGTTTACGCTTGGGATGACGTTGGGAACGCTGAAGCATCAGAAACCATAACCTTCACCATAGCAGAACCTTTTCCAATCGTTCCTATCGCGGCTGCTTCTGTAGCGGCGGTTATCAGCGTAGTGCTTTTGGTCTACTTTACGAAGCGCAAGCAGCAAATGACATCTCACGAAAGTTAGTGTTAAGGCTAAACAGTAGCTTATCCTGAGAAAGTTTTCAAATGTTTTAGTTGACTTGGCGCATTAGGCGTTGGTATATGTAGATGAAGTAGATTGCGGCGAAGGCTGTGAGTGCCACTTCGAATGCGAGTATGGCTGGGTTCTGCTCTACTGCCATGAAGTAGCCGTGCTGGAGGATGTCCGCGAAAACTAGGATTTGAAGGAATATGGAGCCGCCTAAGCAGCTTAAGCCTAAACTGTGAAAGAGGAAGCGTATTCTGCGGCTAAACGTCGGCATTGCAGTCATTGTTAATCGTTGTTACTGATCGTTTTGAAAGCTTATCTTTTATGAAACAGTAAACAGAATCAAATCTAAAGATTAACACTCAAAATTTCAACAGCAACACCATGCAGAGACAGCTACTCTTCTTCGCCGTGCTGCTTTTCTTCTTCAGCGATTAACCGCTTCACCTTTTTCTCCATTTTCAACTCGTAAGCATGCTCTTTTATTGGAGGCGCAAAGTATTTCCGCTTGTGCAGGGTGTCCGACGGCACGATGCGTTGCTCGCCGACCTTAACCGTGACTTTCTCGCAGCCAACCGTATCTTCAAACTCTTCAAGGGCTTCAACAATCCAGTAGCCTTCGCTTTCAGTTACAACCTTAACCTTATGCACACCCTTGTAAAACCAAA
>CAZINA010000033.1:0-13547 GCA_964540545.1 uncultured Candidatus Bathyarchaeia archaeon | reverse complement strand
TACCAGAAGCTTATCTTGAAGGGTTAGATGAACTTGTCAGGGCTAACATGTATCCGAGCAGGAGTTCCGTCATACGGTCAGCTGTAAGAGATTTGCTTAGGAAAGAACTCTGGGAAAAACGCGGAAGATAAAACTTTTCGGCTTTCTTGTTTAAACAAACCTATTTCGCACTTTTTATTGCCGAACAGAGCATTCTAGCTGCCTTGCCGGGGTTCTGTGTGAGAGTTATACTCCGTCCCACTATGAAGTAGCGGGCACCCGCCTCAGCCGCTGTTGCCGCTGCTCCACCTTGCGCACCTATCCCAGGCGAGTATATGGGCACGTTTTCTCCAAGTATTCCATGAATTTCCCTTATTTTTTCAGGGTACGTGGCCCCCACAACTGCGCCATCAGCACTCCATTTCAAGGCTTTTTTTGCGAACGAAGCGTACTGCGCAGTTTTTACCCCTGTTTGCTCATTGTATATTGTCTGGCCGTAGCCTTCGCTTGCTCCTTTATGGCTCATGTACGTAAGGAGAATCACGCCGCGTTGGAGCTTGTGTGCCGTGTCAAAGATGGGTTTCATGCCTTCTTCCCATCCTACGAAGGGGTTAGCTATTAAAGCGTCGAAGCCTGCAGCGTAATAATACTCGGCTATGACTTGGTTGGTTGCGCCGATATCGTTTGCTTTGCAATCCATTATCGTGAGAAGCCCTTTCTCATGGGCCTGCGTCACCAGTTTTTGCACGCCGTCAAACGTGCCAAGAGGAAGAACTAGGTGATGGTTAATTTTTACGGCGCACACATATGGGTGAACTGCCTCTAGAACGTCTTGTGCTGTGACAAGAAGTTCCTCGCGTTTCTCTAGGCCTCGAAAAGGAAAATCAAGCGCTAAAACGATGTTGGTTTCTTTTTTCTTCGCGGTCTCTTCCATCTTTTCTTTGAACGACATCTTCCAATCCCCCTTCTTATTTAGGGGTGGAACCCATAACCTTTACTGTTTCCGCGTTTTCCACCTGCGAATTGCCATAGTTGTTACACGAAATTTAAATTTCCCGCACCCCACTTTTGATTAAGAATTAAGCAAATTTCGCTTAACAAATTAACAAGTAGAATGGAGAAAGAATGTATGAGCAAAACCTTGGCGGAGAAAGTTCTCGCACAGCACATTGTTGAAGGGAAAATGGAGCCGGGCGAACAAGTCGGCTTGCGTATAGATCACACGTTGACGCAGGATTCCACTGGAACCTTGGCGTATCTGGAGTTTGAAGCCATGGGTGTCCCCCGCGTCCAGACCAAGTTAAGCCTAAGCTTCGTTGACCACAACATGCTACAGAATGATTTCAGGAACGCCGACGACCATCGATACTTGCAGGATGCCGCAGCAAAATACGGCATTGTTTTCTCACGCCCCGGCAACGGCATCTGCCACCAGGTTCACTTGGAACGCTTCGCCAGACCAGGCTACACGTTGCTGGGAAGCGACAGCCACACCCCAACCGCCGGAGGCATGGGCATGATTGCTATAGGCGCTGGAGGTCTTGATGTAGCCGCGGCTATGGCTGGAGAACCATTCTACCTAGAAATGCCCCGCATCCTAGGCATCAAGTTGACAGGTGCATTGTCGCCTTTCGCTTCAGCAAAAGACGTGATACTGGAAGTATTGAGAAAACTAAGCGTGAAGGGGGGAGTAAACAAAATCATAGAGTACTTCGGCTCAGGCGTAAAAACCCTAAGCGTACCCAAGAGAGCCACGATAACCAACATGGGCACAGAAACAGGGACAACAACATCCATTTTCCCGTCGGACGAAGTAACAAAAGCATTCCTAAGAAGCCAAGATAGAGAAGACCAGTGGGTACCCCTTGAGGCTGATGACGACGCAAAATACAGTGAAACCCTCGAAATAGACTTGGAAGCGGTTGAGCCTTTAATAGCATTGCCTCACAGCCCAGACAACGTGAAAGCCGTAAACGACGTAGAAGGCATGCCTGTGGATCAAGTCTGCATCGGCAGCTGCACGAACTCTTCGCTTCGCGACCTAAAAATGGTTGCCGCGCTTTTGAAGGGCAAGAAAGTCAGCGACAAGGTAAGCCTCACCATCTCGTCGGGGTCACGTCAGGTTTTGGAGAACTTGGCTGCAAGCGGCGAACTAGTGGATATCATACGGGCAGGCGCTAGAATACTTGAGAACGGCTGTGGTCCATGCATAGGGATTGGGCAAGCGCCTCAAACAGACGCCGTGTCCATCAGAACTTTCAACCGCAACTTCAAGGGCAGGTCAGGAACGCAGAGCGCCCAGGTCTATTTGGCTAGTCCAGAGACGGCTGTTGCTGCGGCGCTTTACGGGGAGATAACTGACCCTCGAAAAATAGGTGGATACCCCGAAATAACGTTGCCAGAGAAGGTTATTGTCGAGGACAGCATGTTCATCTTTCCAGAGAAACATTTCACGGGAGAGGTTAGGCGAGGTCCAAACATCAAGCCGTTACCTGAATTCCCTCCGGTTCCACACAAGCTCACGGGCGAGGTCTTGTTAAAAACTGGCGACAACGTTTCAACCGACGATATTCTGCCGGGCGGTTCACAAGTCATGTCGCTGCGCAGTAATATTCCCGAGATAAGCAAGCACGTGTTCCGCTATGTCGACTCTAGTTTTGCAGACAGGTCTCTAAAGAAGGGCGGCGGGTTTATTGTTGGCGGCGAAAACTATGGTCAGGGTTCTTCTAGGGAGCATGCTGCGTTGGCACCCAAGTATCTTGGTGTGAAAGCGGTTATAGCTAAGTCGTTCGCGCGGATACATCTTGCAAACCTTGTTAACTTCGGGATTGTTCCGTTGACTTTCACGGATAAACAGGACTATGTTGATGTTAGCCAAGGCGACGTGTTAGATTTGGATGTGAAGGCTTTAACGCGGAACCTTTGCATGAAGAACGTTACGAAAGGCGTGGAGTTCAGGGTCAAGCTTGACCTCAGCGACCGTGAAATAGACCTGTTGAAAGTAGGCGGAAAATTAGCTGCAATAAAAGCTAAACACGCAAAAAAATAGCTTTTTACATTTTATGGCAAAGAAGTCTCTATCACAATTCGGTTCAGGTGGTTGCTAACTCGTAGCTTTTCCGGCTTAAAAGTTCGCCAAAACTTGCGGTAACAGGGAAGGCAGTATCGTTGGTGAATATTACTTCAACTCTCTGCACATTGGGTACTTTTTTGATGGCGTTCACTATGGTTCTGATGCTGTTGAGGTCTGTGACTGGAGCAATTGCGAGTATGTCAAATGGTCCAATTATTTCTGTGATCACCAGAATGTTTCTTATTTTTTTAAGACCCGTAATAGTCAAAGTTTTGTCTTGTTTTGTAGAGATATTTATCATTAGGAGGGCTTTACCTTGATATCCGAGTTTTGAAAGATCTATTGACACGATGCTTGTCCGGATTTTTCCTTCTTTCTTCATTTTTTCATATCGTTTCCTAACAGTGTAAGGTGTGACACCAAGCTCCTTAGCTATTTTCACAAAAGACCGCCGAGCATCTTTGCATAATTCGCTTATTATGAGATAGTCAAGTTTGTCCATTTCTGTCACGTTCCTTTAGGTTGCAGATCAATGTTTTCAAATAAAAAGCGGGGTATACCAGACCAGATGTTCACGGCAAGTTTCCTTATTTTAAAACGTTTCCTTAATGCATATGCTGTCTTATCTAGTTCAATAACGTTCGCCGCGTATACTATGGCGCATAAGTCGTATTTTCCTATGCTTGGCGACGGTTCAATCAAGTCAAGTTTTTCACCAATTAACTTGAGTATTTCCTCCTCATTGAACTCAGTGTAATCCAAATTGATTCCAATCAGCGCCATGATTGGAAGGTTGATTAACTCTATCTTAGGGAAAAGAGTTGCTCCTGTTATAACACCGTGTTTTTTTAATCGCTTTATTCTATTTAGCACTGAGGTCGAGGTTATGTTGCAGTCTTTGGCGATATCTTTTAGTCTTGTGCGGGCGTCTCTTATTAGTAAACGAAGAATTTTTTCGTCGATTTCGTCAATTTTTATTGCAGCGCCCATCTTATCACTTGAGGAGTCTTATCTCTAAGAAGATACATAAAAATTTTTTATACATGTCGTATGAGCCTCCATTGCCTCCACGCCACCTATTTACTTAAATTAGTTATAATATAAATATTAAAAATAATTTCAATAATGAAACAGCCTTCATAATGATAAAAGTTAAATATTTGCGTCCAGATTATACTGAAAGGGCTCTGGACGGAATAATGATGAAATTACACCCATCATATTTTTCCTCTTTTCTCCTATTGAGGGTCCAGAGCCCAGAAAACCCGTTTCTGAAATCCTGACGGCTTTAAGCCCAAGTTACCGTTAAACGAAAGCAATTTCTTCCAGAAAGAGAAAACGTCAAACCAGCAAATGCCCAGCTCGTAAACCCAGTTGTTTTCTTAAAGTTTGTAAAAGCAGGTTGAGATAGACAGTAGTGAACGTGAAAAAGTGTTGTTGAAAACAAGGGAAAAATGGCTGCAATAAAAACTAAACACGCAAAAAAATAGGTTGGACATGAAAATTTATTACTCATGAAACCCATGTTTAGGTATGGTTCTGAAGGATGTTTTATCTAAAGAAAAGAAAACTGCTTTTATGCTAGGCAACGAAGCAATCGTTAGAGGCGCTTTAGAAGCTGACGTAAAGGTCGTAGCGTTCTATCCTGGGGCGCCTACATCAGAGGTTTTGGACACGTTTTCAGATGCACTGGGAAACTTGGATTACCAAATGGAAATCACTACAAACGAAAAAGTCGCGCTTGAAGTGTGCGCCGGTGCCGCCTTCGCAGGCGTCAGAAGCCTCACTGCCATGAAAAGCGTTGGAACAAACGTTGCCTCTGACACTCTGTTTGTTCTCGGCTACACAGGCGTCAAAGGCGGCTTGGTATTAGTGATGGCGGACGACCCACATGCGCATTCTTCTCAGTCAGAGCAGGATGGCAGGTTCTTTGCGCCTAACGCGTACATACCAATGCTTGAGCCGTCTTCGCCGCAGGAAGCGAAGGACATGGTGAAAAAAGCGTTTGAAATTTCCGAGAAGTACAGGGTTCCTGTGATTATCCGCACCGTTACGCGGGTAAACCATCAAAGTGGGATAGTCCAGCTAGGAGAACTAGCCCGTAGCGAATTTAGAAAAGTCAAGTGGAAAGAACTTAACGAGGAGTACACGACTCTAGGCTCAGTTGCACGGCGGAAGAAGCTTAAAATGCTTGAACGCACGGCTAAGCTGGCGGAAGAGTTCGACCATTCAGAATTCAATTTCACCAAGCAGGCTGACTCAGACGTTGGCGTGATAACCTCTTCCGTTTCTTACTTGCATGTGCTGGAGGCGCTGAAGATGCTGAAGCTTCAAAACAAGGTCAGCATCCTGAAGCTCGGCACCACGTACCCGCTTCCTAAGAACACGATTAAGAACTTCATTAAAAACCTGAAAAAAGCCGTTGTTGTTGAGGAACTATCGCCATACTTGGAGAAGGAACTAAGCGGCATCGCCAAGGACGCTAATCCTGACTTAAAGATTATCGGCAAGAAATCAGGCACTTTCTCAGAGGCGTGGGAGTACAACCCGAACATTGTCGCCAAAGGAATCGCTTCAGCCATGGGCATGGATTATGCTGGTCACGAGGCTATCATTGCGGAAGCCAACAAGTTTAAGGAGATTATTCCAGACAGGTACCCAACGTTTTGCGCTGGATGCCCGCACAGAGGCACGTTCGTAGCCCTCAACCAAGCGTTAAAGATTCAGGTGGCTAAGGGTCAAGAGCACTATTTCTCAAATGACATAGGCTGCTATTCCATGTGGATTTTCCCGCCCATATCGCGCGGTGACAGCTCACTCTGCATGGGCGCATCGGTAGGCGTAGCAAACGGCTTGTCACACGTCATCGAGGAACGAGTGGTAGCAGTAGTTGGCGACTCAACATTCTTCCACGCGGCCATACCTGCGCTTATCAACGCGGTTCACAACGGCAACAAATTCACCATGCTGATTCTAGATAATTCGGTGACAGCCATGACTGGACAACAGTTTAACCCGTCAACCAGGTTCATTGCTGGCGGGCGGCAAGGCAAAAAGATATCCATAGAAGGAATCTGCAAAGCCATAGGCGTCGAGTTCGTGGAAGTCGTGGATTCGTACGATGTTAAAGGCAACGTGGGAGTGTTCAGGAAGGCGCTTGACTACGACGGCCTTGCCGTAGTGATTTCCCGAAGAGAATGCGCACTTTACGGCGACAGGGTCAAGAGGCGGCGAGGCGAAAAGATTGTGCCGTTCTACGTGGATAAGGAAATGTGCAAGAGACCATACGTGTGCCTGCGAACGTTCTATTGCCCCGCGTACGAGCTGGATGAGGACCGGCAACCGCGGATATCGCCTGAACTTTGCGACGGCTGTTCCGTCTGCGCTCGATTATGCCCGATAAAGTCAGTGAAGCGAACAGAGGTGAAAGCATGAGCCTGAATATATTCATCTGCGGCGTCGGCGGACAAGGACTTGTGCTCCTGACGACTGTGATAGGAAACGCTTGCGCTAAAAGCGGCGTCAAAGTTGTAACCGGCGAAATGTATGGGCTAAGCCAGAGAAGCGGCGCAGTGTCCGTTCACCTGAGGATAGGAGAAGACGCGTTTTCACCGTTGATTCCGTACGGGGAGGCGGATATTCTGTTGTCTCTTGAGGCGATTGAGACGTTGCGTTACATAGAGTACCTGAAGAAGGACGGCGTGGTTCTTATGAACAAGCGCGTTATGCATCCGCCGATTGAAACCTCCAAACTCATAACTGAGAAAGGCTCAGAATACGTCACCCTTGAGGAAATCATTGCTAAACTGACGGGTTGGACGCCGAACATCGCGGTAGTTGACGCCTTAAAGTTTGCAAAAGAAAGCGGGAACGTGCGAACCGAGAACACGGTTTTCTTGGGTTGCCTGTCAGCACTTGAAGCTTTCAAAGTAGACGAGAAAGCCATCCGAGAAAGCATTTCAGAGGCAGTGCCGAAGAAGACGATAGAGCAGAACTTGAAAGCGTTTGATTTAGGCAAGCAAAGCGCTCACGGCTCCCTCTGCACTCTTGTTCCGTGCAGACCTTCACCTTAGTTTTCAGGAGCACTGGTTTTCAGCCTGAGGGTAACTCTTAAAATTCAAGCTGTTACCTAGTTAGCGTTAAAGCAGGAAGGATTAGTTGATGAGCTATCGACCTCAAAGGAGTTCACGTCGCAACAGTAGACGAGGACGCAGCAAGGTACATAGTGAGAAGGGAAAGCGGAAAAGGCAGAAACACCATTCTGGCAGCAAATACCTGATGCAATCAAGTGAGACTCCTAGTTTCGAGGAGGTTGTGGAGAAAACTCTCGGCAGGCTGAGCAGCCTTGGGGGTCAGATTTTTGCGTTTTCGCCGTTCAGCCAGTATTTTGACGATTGGTTACTTAGTCTTAAGAGCGTCCTCTCCGAGTTTGAGTCAAATCCAGCTGTAGAGGTGGATGAAGAGTTCGTAAAAGCGCGTTCACAACTAATCGCTACCATTGAACTTAAACTCTCTGAGAGACAACGTGAAGAGGATGTTCTCGAAAATGCTGCACGAATGCTCGCAAAAAAGCGTAATCTTCTCGTTCAGACTGCCACGGAATACTCCTATAGAACGCAGAATCTGGCGTCGGAAAGGAAAAGTGAAATCAGAAGCTTAACTCGTAGGGTTCGTGACTTCGAAGAAGACCTTGAAGAGACCAATCAAACACAAGTAAGCATTTTCAGTCCCCTAGCGAGAAGATCAAAGTCGCGTAAAAAAGCTGAATTAACTCGGAAACTGGATGCCGCCAAAGGTGAACTTGAATCTATAGTGAAGGAGTTAGAGGCTGAACAGGAAAAACTCCGCGTTGCATATGAGGAAAAGAAGCAAGCATTAATCGAGGAAGTGCGAAGTTTGGAGGAGAAGGTTGGCGGTTCGGAGGCTGATGGCTCAGTGGAAGACCGGCGAGTTACATGTGAAGAACTGATAAAGACTGTGCAAGCGCTTCTGGAACGGAAGACGCTTCAATAACTATATTGTTGTCACTCTAGGGGGAAAAAGAAATGAAGATTCTGATATGTGGGAAAGGAGGCAGCGGCAAAAGCACCATCGCTTCTTTGTTAGCAAAGGACCTGGAAACCAAAGGGTACAGGGTTCTAGTTGTAGACGCAGACGAGTCTAACTACGGCCTCAGCGCCCAGCTAGGGCTGGAAGACCCAAAAGAGCTTATGGACAAGCTCGGCGGAAAAAAGACGGTGGTGAATAAAATGTGGGCGGGTCGCTCCGCTGGAGAAAAAGCACCAATATTTACCGAATCGTGGAGCATCGACGAGATACCCAACGAATGTGTTTCAAAGAATGACAATTTGTATCTGCTGCAGATTGGGAAAGTGAAACATTTCGGGGAAGGATGCGCTTGCCCCATGGGTGGCCTTTCCAGAGACTTCTTAACCCGCCTCAAACTGGGACCAAAAGATGCCGCTGTAATCGATACCGAAGCGGGCGTGGAACATCTAGGCAGAGGAATAGCGAACAGCGTCGATGTCATCCTGCTGGTTCTGGACCCATCATACGAGTCAATAAGGTTATCCGAAAAAACATCCGCCATGGCAAAAGAAGCCAACAAGTCGGTTCATTTCGTTCTCAACAAAATGGACAAGGCAACCGCTGAAAAAATATCAAAAAAGATAGGCAAAGAGAGAGTTGTCAGCTTCATACCCTTCAGCCAAACTATTCAGGACAAGGGCCTAAGCGGCGAGGAACTGGACACACAAGTAACTGACATCGCCAAACTCACAAGTTTTGTACTCTTCACTCTGCAAGGAAGAGCTTAACTGATGCTCAATAAACCAGTCGTCATAGCTGTAAGAACATGTTAACTGCTACTTCCCGCTTCACGTTTTGTTTAGGCAAGTCTTTTATTGCGTCTTTCCGCTCTAGTTTATTGAGGCTCCACAGGTGTCAAACTTTATTTCTAAGTGCGGCATAGATTGCGGCGCGTGCCCGTGGGGACCTTACCCGCGAAAGGGCATGTCTGCTGAGGATTTCGAGCGGTACAGACAGAACGCCAAGAGAATTCTCGGGTACATGCCAATTAAGACCCCGTGCGTGACCTGTCAAACTCCAGACGCAGAAATCCCCAAAGTATCAAAGTTACCTAACAAAAAATGTTTAATACGTAGATGCGTGGACAAAACTGGAGTGGCAAACTGCTCTTATTGCACTCGTTTTCCATGCGACACGCTGAAAGCAACAGCAGCTGCTTGGAACCGTGAAAACATCGAGGCGAAGCTAGGTGCACCCCTTTCTGAAGAAGAGTATCACTCGTTTGTCGAGCCTTTCGAGGGCTTAAAACGCTTAGAGACTATCCGTGCTTCGCTTAAGCCAGACGAGATTGTGGAGCCAGCAAAAGTTTCTACTTCTAAAACAAGAATTGTTGACTTTCCGAAGAATCTGCCCTTCTCCAAGAAAGAAATTGAATCTTTTGAAAGGCTTCATAATTTACTAGCGAACTTGGCGTGTTCTTCGTTGGGACTGCGGGACACTGACACATTTGCTCAACAACACAAACTTGAAAACCTGAGAGCGCATATCTTAAGGTTTCTGTGGATACTTGGAAACTACGGCAGATTCGATAACACTAAGCCCCCAGGGCTTGTGGTTGACGCTGAAACCTATATTGGTAACAGAGGCAACGAGAAGACGCTTGCGATTTGGTCTTTCGTTGAGGACACGGTTTTCAAGGTTTTAGCCGAGTTCGGAGTTTGCTGCGAATTTGTTGCGTTGAAAGGAGTGAAGACTGAAGCCTTGACGACTGGCACAGGTTATCTTCGAAAGAAGGGTTGGGTCATGCAGATGTCGTTTCAGGAAAAGATTGGCGGCGACGCTGCTCTCAAGGCACTGCAAACTTACGTGAAGAGATTAGACATGAAATTCGGTGCAAGAGCGTTTAAACGCTTCCGAGAAGCAGACATGCTGATTTTGCTCGGAAAATGAAAACGAGTCTGTGCAAAAATTTTTGAAAGCAAAGTATGTCTCTGCTGTAAACTAATTGGTCGGTGACTGGATAAGATTTTACCATCCTCCTGTGGAGCCGCCTCCACCTGAGCGTCCTCCTCTGCCGCGTCCTCCCCCGCGTCTGAATATGGGAACACCTACTGAGAAGCCGAGCAGAATCATCAGTGCTATGACGCCGTAAAGGAACCAGTCGGTTTCCCAGAACGGCACCTCTACTTCTGTTGGAGTATATTGTTCATAATAGTATGTTCCACGAACTTCGGCAGTTTGATTGGTGACTGGTATTTGCTGTCCGAGAGCAACCACCGTGTCGTAAAGTCCTTCTCCATAATTACCTTGGCTTAGTTGCGGAGCCAAATAGTCTTGGGCTATGCGGTTTGTTTCTATGTCAGTTATGTCGCCTTCCAAGCCATAACCAACTTCAATTCTCCACTGCTGCTCTTCTAATGCAATCAGAATGAGCACCCCGTTGTCTTTTCCCTCTTTGCCTATCCCAACAACTGTATCCCCATCATAAGTTTCCAAAGGCAACTCGTTGAAAATGTAGACTCCAAGCTGGACTATATCCGATATCTCGTTTCCGTTCTCGTCTGTTACTTCATGCCCAGTAAGTGACTGGAGAACGACCACAACTATTTCCGCTGTTGTCTCCTGATCCACATGGAGCGCGTAATACTCAATTTCCTCTGCCCACTCGAGGGGGATCAAGTAGCCTCGAGCAGGAAGAACCAACATGGGAAGAAGCATAAAAACAGAAACTATCGCGCAAAATTTTCCTTGTACGCTATGCATCACCAGTTGCCTCTAATCGGCGCTATCCTGGGACTTGTGGGGGGTCTTCTGCACCAACTTTCGCTTCGAAGTATGCTTTGCTTTCAAATCCCCATCCTGAAGCCCAGAAGTTGCCTGGGAACGCTTTTATGGCTACGTTATAGTCGCGTACGGCTTCGTTGTACCTCATGCGTTCGGTTGAAATTCTGTTTTCAGTGCCCTCCAACTCTATCATCATGTCTTCAACGATTTGAGATGCTCCCAGTTCAGGGTAATCCTCGAAAACCACAATCAGACTTGAAAGGCTAGATTCCAACTCGCCTGTAGCGTTGTTGATGGAGTCAACATCACCAGTTTGGCTTGCTGCAGCCCACTGGCTCCTAAGACGCGTTATGTTCTCCAGCACGGAGCCTTCGTATTCGATGTAAAGTTTAGCAGAGTTAACCACATTAGGTATAAGGTCGTACCTTCTTTGAAGCTCCTGCTCAACCTGAGCCCATTTCTCATCCGCTGAGGCTTCAAGAGAAACTATGTTATTGTAAGTGCCAAAATAAAGCGCGGCAAAGACACCGCCAATGATCACAGCGATAACAATTATGACTATTATTACCAAAAAGGTTCTGTTCAATTCAAGTCTGCCCCTCTCTCCCCATTTCCTAAACATTGGCTGGATATATTTGTTTACGTAAAAATGGTTAGGCTCTCGTGAACAATCAGTCCATAATTTTGCTTATGATGGTGCGGGGGGTGGGATTCGAACCCACGAACGCCTACGCGACAGGGTCCTAAGCCCTGCTCCTTTGACCTGGCTCGGAGACCCCCGCTGTCAAGCTTGTTAAGACTTGAAAGTACGTTATCCGCCTTTAATATTTTGTTAACGGTGGGTATGTGCATTTTCCATGTTTAACGGTTACAGGTTAACTTGGTAGTCAACCATTTAAACAGAAACTACTAATCTAGTACGAGAAAGCGTTGCCTGATTCCAGCCGAAAAGAAAAACCCGCTTCCAACGTGGAAAACCTGAGCAAGAAGCTCGATGAGATAATCAACAGGCTTGACCTTCTTGAAAAAATGTTTCTTGAGAACCCTGAAAACAGGGGAGCTGCTGCCGCGTTGGGGCTAGCCCGGTTTAGCATAGGCGTGTATGGTGAACCTTTGAAGCTTGCTAAACGGTTGAAGAGCGCGGAGCGTTACTTGCGGCGGAAGCAGATTGCCCAAGACGAGATTTCCCGTTGTATAATTCAAGCGTTAGCGGTTAAGGGTGCTTTGAATATTTCGGCGATAACGCGGCAGGTAACTGGGATGCGAGGTAAAGCGAGCAGGCGCATAATTCGTGAAAGAGTGAAGAAGTTGCAGGCGCAGGGGATCCTGTCCAAGAATGACGGGAAGGTTCCAACTTACGAGTTGGTTAAGCAGGATGACCAGTAAGGTGGTCACTTTTACGCAGAATACCTAACTAGAGTGACCAGTCTATAATGTGTTTGAGGTGAAAAATATGGCAAAACATGAAGAAGTAGACCCAGAAAACATCAAAGAAATACTGAGCGTTGTTTCCTCTGAAATCCCAGCTATGATCAAGAGCATCTTGTCGTCAGTATTCTCTGAAGAAGCAGGCAGAAGCATGGGCAAAGCTGCAGCAGCGTACTACAAAGAACTAAAAGACGGCGGATTACCTGAGCCAGTAGCCGTTAAAATGACACAAGACTACATGCGGACTTTCACAAGCATCGGCGAAATGATGAGAAGCGCAGGAAAAGGCGGATGGGGTTCCCACGGAGGAGACGAAATAGGCAGACACATCGAACAACGCATACGCAGCAAAATGCGTGAGGAAGAGGAATAACATCCTCTTTCCTGAAATGACAGGTGAATAATCATGAGCGCAGTTTCAATAGTTACCACAGTATTCAAATCGATTCCCCACGTGGCGATAGTGGTCCTTAATCTGCTTTGGGTTTATATGACTCTAGACAGAAGAGTCCGCAAGACTAGACGCGCCTTTGAAAAACAACTCATACAGCAAGGCATGTCCAAACAAGACGCGCAACGGCTGAGCGCATGCTACGAAGACCTAAAAAACAACATCACAGGCATAGTAAAACAAGGAATAACAACCATGCCTTTCCAGATGAAATGAAAAGAAGAATGAGTGAAGCAACTGCCCGCTTTTACACGGGTTTCATCGGCGACGATAACTATCCATCTTGAATTGACCGATGTTTCTGCATAACTCTACACGGTTATGATATAATTTGCGGTTTTTAACTCTTGGACCATCAGTGCTCTTTTTTGCTGTTTTATCCATCTTTGGAGTTTGCATTCTAACTTTACCGGCTTTTGAAAGCGAACCATGAGTAGGCACAACTTCACCTCCCTAATTTCCGCGACTTAGCTAAATCTCTGCCAAGCTTAAAACCCAAGCGTCAAAGACCTGACCAATAAGCCTAAAAGGCAGTAAGCTCGATTAACCGTGCGCTTAACCATTCGGCATCTAATAAATGTTCTCAACCACCAATAACCAAAAAATGTTAACCACTTCAACATCTTGAATTTGCAGAGTCGCAGAACACGAAACATAAGAAAAAACAATGTTTGAAGAAGAAGAGTTTGACCCTAAACCGTAAGCTCTTTATTTCATAGCGCACGTTTTGTTCAGAGAGAATTCAGCACGCCTCGGTAGCCTAGCCTGGTGGGGCACCGCCTTGGTAAGGCGGCGGTCGCGGGA
>CAZINA010000032.1:0-13681 GCA_964540545.1 uncultured Candidatus Bathyarchaeia archaeon | reverse complement strand
TTTTGAGTGGATGTGGCGTTTGTATGGGCGATCTTGATGATTGTCCAAAGTGTGGGAAGCACGAAAAAAGAGAAGTGCTGAGTATTTTCCGGAAAATGTGGCGAAAACCAGATTCGCCTTTGCATAGAATATATTCTTCATGGGAAGAGTTAGAGCAGCACGTGGAAGTCGAAACAGGTAAAGAAGCAAAAATTAAGGTTCACCCCTGCCCTATTTGCGGCGTGAAGCAGAAAGTAACGACACCGCTTGAGGGGTTCTTCCCGTTTCAAAACTGTAATTCCTGTAAAAACGCCTTCTACGTCAACAAGGACCTGACAGTGCGAAAATTAACGGAAGAAGAAAAGAGAGAAATACCGAAAGCATGGATTCAAATCGTCGAAGACCTCAACAAGAAAAAATGCGCTATAGTTTTAAAACTGGAATGAACAAATTTTTCTGTAGCTTTTTTTTGACGGCTTGGTCTTGAGATTTAATTAGGGAGTTGTGACATTAGTATTGTGCAGGTGCCTCTGTTAACTTGGGGTGGGTTGTGATGGGTGTTGGCAGGTTGTTTGAGAAGGCTGAGCGGCTGGTGGCAAGCGGCAGGGTTGAGTCTTTAGGTGGGGGCGTCTACAACGTTGTCGGGGACCACGGCACCTACACGGTTGTTCAGAACTACACTGGCAAGCTGAGCTGCAGTTGTCCAGGGTTCCTGCAGAAAGGTAGGTGCTCTCACATTACCGCCGTAATGCTGATGACAAAGATGAAGCGAAGACGGAAACCTCACCAAACCAGATTTTAAATGCGCGCTCTCAGTTACTTCATTTTTTAGAAGGATTTTAGGTCCCATAGTTTGCGGTTTCTCAGTTTTTTTGCGGCTTCTGGTTTTTCTTTTTCTAATTCTTCGACAACTGCAGCTTTGATTGCCTTCGTGGATATGGGTGGGTCCATTTTGGATAGTTTAGCTTGAACTTTCTTCACAATTTTTCTTGCCAGTTCATCGGTTACGCCGACTTTTTTTAGAGAGTTAAAGATTTTTTGTAGTTTGAACTCTTCAATTTCACCTGATTTCTGCTCTACGCTGATAGCTGGACATGTAGGTGTGGCAGACGGTAGAGCCACTACTAAAGATGCTTTGTTGCCTCGGATTGTTTCAAGTGAGCGCAGGTCTGCGACGATTGTTATTACTCTCTGTTTTTCGTCTACACCTTTTACTTCGATTCTCTCGATGACTTTGTTGTTTTCCAAGAATATCTTCACGACATCGCCTGATGCAAGGTTAGAGGGAATTACTTTGCATTCTATTGGTACCGCCACGCTTCCTTCAGGTATAGCTGCACTTAAGCCTCGTTCTTTAGCTGATATTGCGAAGTGAATGACTTTGGTGTCTTGGTCTAATTCAAGTTCTGCGTCTCCTATGCCCCAGTCCGTGATTAAGCGTCTCTTCACTCGGTTGGTTATGTCTTCCAGCGGGAGGTCTGCGGGCAAGGTGAATTCCCGCTCTGACAACTCGGCTTTCACCGCGTCAGGAACTTTAGGCTTACCCGCCATGTCGTACATTAACCGTGAATTAGGCAACTTAACTGTGGTGTACGCTGTTTTTCCGCCTCTAATTCCGTCTATTATGGCGGAAGCGCTTTTTTTCGGCATCTTTTCAGCTATTTTGTCGCCAGTATTAACACCCCACACGGTGAAAATGCTTATCGTCACAACTTCGATGGCGCCTCCCACAGTGGGGTTATCCAAAATTGCAAGTAACCCTCCTGAAAATCCCAAAACGCCTAATCCAAACAGGATGCCAAGAAAGGACGAGAGTCTCTCGTTTGTAAAATACCTGTACACAATTGACAGTATCAGGACTGTGAAAAACCCAACAGTTCCAAACATAACACCTCTCAACAGCCCAGACAGGCTTTCTACAACAACAGCAGACATGCTTTATCCACTATGAGTTTAGCATTTACAGGTGATACATAAAAAGCTAACCGTCTCAAAAAAGCCGAAAATAAATACTTAGAGCTGATTGAAATTAATTCGAGTTTCCTTCATGCCTTAATTTCTCCAATAATTAACGTGTAACCTTCTCTTGTTTATTAGAAGTCTCATTTCTCAATTACCTGCTTCAGGATTAAAAAGCGGATTATACTTCATTAAGTATCGAGCAACACGTGGTTGATAATTCTATTTTTTCACAAGCTTCATAGGTTGTCCGCAGCAAACGAGTTGTCCTGCTCCTGCAGCAACGACTTCAACTTTGTTTCCGCAGATTTCACAAAGGTAGGTCTCACCAACTTTGGTCACAACTTCACCTCCTTACATTCAGGTTTAGGTTTTTCCCTTCGGAAAAAATGAAAGGTTGGTGGTTTATTCTTTTTTGATGGTTAGGCTTTTGCAGCTTTTATCCACGCGTATACTTCTTCGATTGTTGGTCTTTCGGCTTCTGCGATTTTTCCTTCTTCCACGTAGATTTTGCTGATTCCGTTTATTTTCGTGCCGAGTTCGAGGGGATCTTGGTCAGCTAGTTCTTTCCTGTTCATGACGTCTGCTTCCTCTAGTAAGACCAGGTCTTTTTCTTGTACTCCTGGGATCATGGCGAGCTGGGCTCTTCCCTGTAGTTTTTCAACAGTTTTCTCGGACATGTCTATTTTATCCGCGATTATCTTGGGGTCTGTCATGACTAGTTCGCCTACGTCTGTTATTCCCATTTCTCTCAGTTCATTCCCAGTGTTCTCTCCTATTCCCCTGACGTCTTCTACTTTGCATTGGCTTGTTAACAGCGGTTTTGGCGCCACGAACTCCTCTTCTAACCGTTCCATCTTCGTTTTGATTTCTGCGATTTCTCCCTCTTGCTTCAGAATTGCCTTTTCGCTCTTCCTGTTCCTTCGTTCGTGGCTCTCCATAGTGCCTGCCAGTCTTACAAGCTGTCCTGCTAGTTCATCTTTGACGTCCGCCAAGTTTTTGTTGAATAGGTTAGCCAAGTTTGTGTTGATCTTCTTTATCTCTTCACCTTGGCTTTTAATCTGCTTAGCCATTTCGCTTTTAACGGCAACTAAATCGCTGTCAAACTTTTTAGCTAAATTCGATTGATTTTTAGCTAAATTAGCTTGTACTTGTTTCAGCTCCTCTCCCTGTTTGGCAAACGCGTTTGCGACTTCCTTTCTCATGTTATTTACGCTTTCATCAACTAGGAAAACTCTTGCCTGCAGGCTTTCCAGAACCTTTTGTTGAAGCTTTTGACTGCTTTCGATCGTGTTAACTTCAGCGTTAATTTCGTTAAGCAGATCCTTTGTTGACAGTTCAGTTACCAAACTGACGCATGTGGCTCCGAGGAAAAGAAATGTGGCAATTACAGAGATAATTAGGTAAACATAGACTGGAATATCGCCAATCAGGCCGCCGATTAAGGCAGGTGTAAATGTACCGTCTATTCCTAGATTGACGGACATAAATATCGCGTTAGCAGCATTTAATCCTGAAAGAAAAGACAAGAAAGCTAATATCCAAATCGCTTTTCCCTTCACAGTCACATACCTCAAATAGTGTGATAGCAGATATGTAAATTACTAGTTATATTTATCATTTATCAATCACACAGAAGACATAACTGGTTTCAAAATCTTTGTGCTGGGTTTTGGGACTACATTCCATTCCAATCAACAGCAGTACGCATTAGAAGGAAAGCTTTTAGGTAACTTTATTTTAGGAAATATCACCAAAAACCTCAGAAACTTTCTGTCACACTTTTTCAACAGTAATAATATATGAGGTGTGTGCTGGTTTAAACAGAAAAATTACGAGCTAAAAAAGAAAGTGGGATTTTTTGTGTCTGTATCTTGAGGTGTCACGGCTTATTCTGTATGTGTGAACAGGGAATCGGCAAGCGTCGGATTCAAAACGATGTCATAGACTCTGTATGAATCGCCATTGTCTTCCCATTCCCAATCTCCGCTTTCCCAATCTGCAAGTTGAGTCTGGTAGTCCTCTAATGCTGGTGCCCAGAGGTCCCAATATGTCGACCAATCCCCAGAAACTTCCATCCATTCGCCATCGAAGGAAGCCCACACTGTCTGTTCAGCTTGATTCATTATGTAAATAAACTCGCTGCCTCCAGATACCTGTTCCACCCGTAACATTACCTCAGAGGTTCCCAAGTTCTTCACCTGAAATACGTATTCCTCTTCCATTTCTCCGATAGTAGCGCTTACCTTAAACTCTAAACTCGTAGCGTTTTCCGCAGTGTACACGTCTTCGCCGCCGTTTCCACCGTTACCGCCGTCGCCTCCAGTGCTAGTCATAGCCCAGTAGGCTATGCCGCCAATTACAACTACCGCAATGATAACTATGGCTATAATCACCCATGATACTCCTTTCTTATTCATTTTAAATCTCCCTTTTTTTAAAAATCTACTTTAGTTGTATGCACATTTAACTCTTTTGTATACTTTCCATGCCTTTTTTCCAGATTCTGAACCATACATTTTCTGTTGCGCCAGCGTTTTTGCCTTTAAAAAACCGAAAACAGCCTGCAAACTTCACTCTGCGAGGCGTTTTTTATGACTGTTTGTTTTCTTTTTCCTGTTTTAGTAGTTGGGTCGCCAAGCTTGTTAGGAAAATCAAGCTGAAAACCAGTGCTGCTATGCCTATCTTATATGCTAGTTCCAAGTCTGAAAAGAAAAGCGCGAAAATGGACACCAGCATCAGCGCTAAAATAAAGACTTCTTGTACGGCGCTCATTTTGCCTAAGCCTAATCTAAGGCTCATTTCCGCTGTTCACCTTTTCCCGTTTTTTTCTCAGCGCCACTTATTAGTTTTCTCTTTTGCCTTCTTTTTTTACATAACTGTTAAAACTTGTTGATGTGAATAAGCTTTTATAAGAATGTTGAAGAGAATGTTTATGCGACGATGCACCGCTTCCAAAAGAGAGGGCGCAGATTGAATGCCCTACATTAAAAAAATAGAGCTTAAAGGCTTCAAGTCTTTCGGACCGCAAACGATTAGAGTAAACCTAGATAAGGGTTTCACAGCCATAACTGGCCCAAACGGAAGCGGAAAAACCAACATTATGGACGCTTGCTTGTTTGCTCTCGGCGAATTGAGCACAAGAAGGATGCGCGCTGAAAGTGCTGCTAAACTGATTTTCCACGGCTCTGAAAAGGCTGGGCTGGATAAAGCTAGGCGTGCTAAGGTTATAATTCAATTTGACAATTCAGATGGCGTAATGCCTGTTGACACCGTCACAGTTACGGTTTCGCGGGAGGTTCACAGAAACGGTCAAAGCGTTTACAGGCTGAACGGCAGAAGAATCTCCCGAACTCACATACTTGAAATTCTATCTATAGCCGCGATAAGCAGTGTGAGCCAAAACATAATCCCGCAAGGCACCATAACAAGATTAACGGATATCAACCAATCGGAACGCAGGAAAATAATTGAAGACCTCGTTGGAATCGCACAGTATGACGCTGAAAAAACTGATGCAGAAAACAAACTGCGCACCGCAGACATATCCATCCGCACAGCTATGGGGCGCATAGACGAGGTGCAAAAGCGTTTGGACGACCTTGAACGGGAACGCAACGAACTTTTACGGTACAATTTCATCCAGAACGAAGTGAAAAAGTTCGAAGCAGTCAAAATCTCCCATGAAGTGGTTCAGCTAAACAAGAAGGTTGCGGAAGTCTCAGCGCAGGCTGGCAAGGTACGTAGTAAAGTTGAAAAGTTCCGCGAGTCACGCAACAACCGCAGAACAAAAAGAAGAGCTGTAGAGGGCGAGTGGCGGAAACTTAGCTCAGAAATGGTTGAGGAAGGCGGCTCCCAAGTCTTGAAGGTGCAAATAAAAATCGGGGAGTTAAGATCGCGGCTTACAGAGATCACGACCAAAATAAGCTCGGGACAAGCTAGTCTCGAAAGCTTGAAGCGTGTGAGAGACAACAACCTTGAACAGTACGAGTCTATCAAAAGCGAGATTAAAGAAAACCGGATGCAAATACGGAAGCTGCGACGTGAACACGAGCGCCTTCAGTCCAAAATTAACGAAAAAGAGGGTGAGCATGAAGCACTGGCGCAGGAGACCGCTCAGCTTTGGGATGGCCTCGGCGAGAACAGCAAGCAAGCCCGCCAGCTCGAAACGCAAATTGACGCGCGCTATAGGAAGCTTGCCTTTTTACGGTCTGAGTACTTGAAGGAGCAGAATGCTATTACGCTTAGCTCCCGTCGGCTTAGGGAACTGAACGACCGCAAGGCAAGATTCACGGCGACGCTTGAGGAAATTGAAAACTCGCTTAACGAGCTTGACAAGGTCCAGAAGGAGCAGAAGGCGCAGCTTAAAAGCCTTGAAACTACGCTGCAGCGGAGAATCGCCCAAAGAGAGTCTGTTGAAAGAGAAATTTCTGAAGCGGGTAAAATAGCGAGTTCCGCCAAGGAGGCAGTGATAGAATTCGTTACCCAGAGGGAACTCGCGGAAACCGTGGCTGCTGAAGAAAATGCGTTGCGGAGCATAGAGGAACTTGGAGATTTAGGCGCTATCTCAGGTATTCTTGGGCGCTTGGGTAAGCTGATTAAAATTGATAAGGGTTACCGGAAGGCGGTCGTGGCGGCTGCGGCTGGTTGGCTTAACGCTTTAGTCGTTAAGGACATTAATGCCGCTTTCATGTGTACGCAAACTTTGAAGAAGATGAAGCTGGGCAGAATAAAGATCATCCCGTTGGAAGGCGCTGCGAATCCTAATCCTTTAAAGGTGCCTACACGGCAGGGTGTTAGCGGGGTTGCTTCCGACTTTGTTAAGTGTGCTCGGAAATATGAGCCTGCGATTAACTACGTTTTTGGAGACACGATTATCGTGTCGAATGATAAGACTGCGTTTGCTCTTTCAAGTGAAGGCTACCGCGCTGTGACGGTTAACGGAAACCTTTACGAGGCTGGAGGCGGCTTCGAAAGCGGCTACTACAGGTCTCCTATAGATTTTTCAAAGCTTATCCCCAGCGAAAACGCCATCAAAAGCCTTGATGAAGCTGTTAAAGCGCTTCAGCAGCATCTTTCCCAAAGAGACACTGACATGTCTGTTTTCGAAGAGGAGATTGAGCGTACCAAAATTGAGATCGCTCGCTTGTCAGACTCCATAGTTACTCTTGACAGGGAAATGGTCCGGGTTAAGCGAAACGTCAAGCGGACTGAAACTAACGTGCGGCGCGTGGAAAGATACTGTGCGAAAATTGAAAAGGAAATCGAAACCGCAAGAGAGCATATTGGGTTATACAGGTCTGAAAGAACCGCGATTCGGAAGGAAATTCAGAAGCTGCAAGCTGAGTTAGGCGAGTTAAGGAAGAAAACTGATGTTGGGCACATTCAGGAGTTGGAGGTTAAGCGGGAGAAGCTTGCGGAGGAGATAATTTCTCTGAGGCAGAACCTCGGCACGGTTCAAACTGACATGTCTACGCGTCAATCTCAGTTTGACAATGTCCTGCGGGTTGGGTATGAAAACGCCAAGATTCAGGTTTCGAAGGTTAAGCAGCAGCATGGCAAAGTGGAGAAGGAAGTTGCTGAAGCGTTGCAGGAGCGTGAAGCTCTCAAGGAAGAAATTGGTGATTTGGAGAAAAGCCGTGTTGAACTTTCTAAGGCGGTTTTTTCTGCGAGGGAGGAAGCTAAAAAGTTCACTTCGCAGATAGATGCTATTGACGATGAACTTCGCGTGCTTGACTCGGAGTACGAGCAGTCTGAAATGCTTTTGAATCAGCTTCAGTTGAACGTTCAGACTTGCCAGTTGCAGCTTCAGCAGTATCAGAGCCAGCTCCGGCAGTTCGGCTATGAAGAGCCTTTGGAAACATCGGAGAAGCAGGTTGAGGCAGCTGAAACCTCGATGAGGATGATGAAGTTTGAGCTTGAAAGAATCGGCGGGGTTAACCAGCTTGCCTTGTCACATTACGAAGAGCAGATTTCTAGGTACCGTGAGCTGTCTTTACGTTTGAATGAGCTTGAAAGAGAAAAGCAGGCTATCGTGCAGTTCATGGATGAAATTGAAGCTAGGAAACGCAAGGTTTTCATGGACGCTTTTGAAAAAATCAACATTAACCTTCAGACTTACTTCTCGAAGCTGACTGGAGGCGGCTCCGCGTTTTTGCAGCTTGAAAATCCTGAGGAACCTTTCCGCGGCGGCATAGACATGCTTGTGCAGTTCCCGGACAAGCCGTCGATAGTTGTCAGTGGTGCAAGCGGTGGCGAACGTTCTGTTTCGGCTGTTGCTTTCATATTTGCGTTAAAAGATTTCACGCCTTCATCGTTTTACATTCTTGACGAGGTTGACGCGCACTTGGACGCGTTTCACACTACCAAACTTGCCGACGTGTTGCTGGAGGAGTCTGGGAAAATCCAGTTCATAGTTATCACTTTAAAGCCTGAGATGGTGAATAAGGCTCAGAAGATTTACGGCGTATACGAGCGCAACGGCGTCTCCAATGTCGTGTCTGCTAAGTTCTTGGAGGCGAGTCGTTAATGTCATCAGCAGTGAGAAAGCCATTTTACCTGAGGCCTCCATGGAACATTCTCTTTGAGTTGAATAAGCTGGAAAAGCTCAAGCCTTGGAACGTTAACATCTCTTACTTGCTTAGGTCTTTCCTTTCGGAAATGGAGCGCACAGGAAAGGTGGATTTCAGGGCTTCTGGTGTTGCGTTGGACTCGTCTGCGCTTATCTACTTGATGAAGTCGAAGCTTTTGTTAACTCTTCAGGAGCCGCCAGCGCCTCCGAAGCCTCCTCCAGACTTTATTCCGCCGCCGCTGTTTCTGCCTCTGAGGCAGGAGTTAACTTCGACTACTATAAAGAATTTGCTGGATGTGTTGGATGAGGTGTTGAAGGGTGAAAAGCTGCATCGCCTCGACAAGGTTGTTTCTCAGCCTGTTCTTCCATCGGTTACTGACCTTTTGCCCCAGTTTGACGCGTTCTTGGCGGAACTTGAGGCGAGGATGCAGACGCTTTACGCGCTTCTCTGCGAGAAAGTTAAAGGCGCCGGAATAATAGATTTTTCAACTATCATACAAGGGGTTAACCGCATAGAAGCGATTCGCACGTTTATTCTGCTGCTGTTTCTAGCGCAAGAGGGAAAAGTTGGTTTGTGGCAGAATGAGGAAACCGAAGAATTATACATTGCTGTGGGGAACTTGAACGTTGCAAAAGACAAAGGAACAATCAGATAACTTGCAGGATGCGGCTAAGCAAGCGCAAGAAGAGAAAATGCAGCGTCGCTTACGGCTTTTAGAAGCTGCCTTGTACGTTGCTGGTCGCCCTTTAACAGTCAACGAATTATGCTCGGTTCTGAACACTCGGTCGAAAAACAAAACTAAAAAGTACACTAAAATGCTGATGAAAGAGTATTCAGCTAGAAACACTGCCCTTGAAATCTTGGAGCTGAAAGATGAACGCTACGTTCTACAGTTAAAAGCAGATTTCACACCGCTAGTTAAGAAACTTGTTAACAGGCCGTTGCTTTCCTCTGGACCCTTGAAAACGCTTTCTTACATCGCTTACAGGCAGCCTGTCCAGCAGAAAAGAGTAATCCAAGCAAGAGGCCAACACGCTTACGGACACGTGAAGCTTCTAAGAGACATGGGATTAGTTGCCGCTGAACGCGCAGGACGCTCCATGACCCTGAGGACAACCGACTACTTCGCCGACTACTTCGGATTAACCCACGACACCACAACCATGAAACGAGAACTAAAACGCATATTCGGCGAAGCAACAAAGACACAAAGCTAATGCCAAAACCGATACGTTCATCCTGTTCAATGTAGCCAAACCTAAATGGAACCCAGCATATTTGGGGTCTATTAGGATCCTAATAGAAATTCATTGCAGAAAACTATAGAGGGGGGTCTACCTAATGGCTTGTTGCCTATTCAAAGGGTTTTATTCTCAGAGACAAACAGAAAACCCGTATAAACAAACCTTTTTTTGTGACTAAAGATTTTAGAATTCACGTATTTAATATGGAGAAAACAGTGTAGTATTGACTGAAACTTTTAAAGGAAGATAAGGCATTAAGAGAACAAATCAATGGTCATCTGAGAGAATCAGGGTTGGAGTTCAAGGGAACTGTGGAAACCAAACATATGCTGCAGGTGCTTACGGAGGATGTAGGCTTGAAGAAAATGAAGAAAGCTGTAGTTAACCCGCTAACTACGCTAGAAGTTGCTGAACACGTCGGCTGCCATCTGCTGAGGCCAAGAGACGTCATAGGTTTTGATGAACCCGAAGACCCGCAAACCCTGAAAAAGATCATTGAAGCAACAGGAGCCACATGCCTAGAATACGCCGACGAGACAGAATGCTGCGGCGCGCCCAGCGTAGGCGTAAGCGACAAAGTCGCGTTGCAGCTTGCCCGAGACAAGCTCAACAACGTGAAAACGGTGGAAGCGCAAGCCTTAATTACGATTTGCCCGTTCTGCCACATAATGTTCGACGCAAATGAGTTGCGCATAGAAAGAATGTTCAGCGAAACCTACGGAATACCAGTTTTGCATTACCCGCAACTGCTCGGGTTAGCCATGGGTATGACTCCTGAAGAACTCGCTTTCAAAGAGCTCAGAGTCGACACCTCAAAAATGTTACAAGTAATAAAAGGAGTAAATTAAAAATGAGTAAAAACAAGCTGAAAATAGCCTTTTACTGGGCTGCAAGTTGTGGCGGCTGTGAAATAGCCGTTTTAGACATAAACGAGAAAATCCTTGACGTAGTGCAAATAGCCGACATCGTGTTCTGGCCCGTAGCCATAGACATCAAATACAAAGACGTTGAAAACATGCCTGACAAGTACATAGATATCACCTTCTTCAACGGGTCAATCAGAAACTCAGAACAAGAACACATGGCCAAACTGCTACGGCAAAAATCCAAAACGCTGGTTGCCTTCGGCTCCTGCGCCCACGAGGGCTGTATACCAGGCTTAGCCAACCTGCACGACAGCAAAGAAATCCTAGAATACGTTTACACGAAACAAAAAGGACTTGTAAACCCAGAGGAAACAATCCCCACACCTGAAACAAAAGTGAAAGAAGGCACACTAGAAATTCCCGAGTTCTACGACACCGTGAAAACTTTAGCGCAAACAGTGGACGTAGACTATTACCTACCTGGTTGCCCGCCACCAGTCAAGCTCATATCCAACGCCGTAGACGCCATTGCGAAGAACGAGTTGCCTCCGAAAGGCTCTGTGCTGGCGCCCCTAAAAGCGGTGTGCGACGAGTGCCCCCGAACAAGAGAAAACAAGAAAATCACAAAGCTCTACCGAGTATACGAGAAAGCGCCTGAACCAGAGAAATGCTTGCTTGAACAAGGCATACTTTGCATGGGTCCAGCGACTCGTAGCGGTTGCGGTGCTCAATGCCTGGATGTTGACATGCCTTGCACGGGTTGTGGTGGGCCTGGTCCGAACATGCCTGAAATAGGTGCTGGAATGATCTCTGCTTTGGCTTCAATACTTGGATATGACGAGGAGGACTTGTCCCCGGAGGCTGTTGAAAAGCTGATGAGCCAAATAGTAGACCCTGTCGGCACGTTTTACATGTACTCTTTACCAGCTTCAATTCTAAAGAGAAAGGTGATGAAGAAATGAAAGAAATAAGCATAAATCCAATCACGCGACTTGAAGGCCACGGAGCAATTTCCATATTCCTCAACGACGAAGGCGAAGTGGAAAACGCCTACCTGAAAATCCCTGAACTCAGAGGCTTCGAGAAATTCTGTGAAGGAAGACGCGCTGAACTCATGCCTCAATTAACAACAAGAATCTGCGGAGTCTGCCCCGTCGCGCACCACTTCGCGTCAACCAAAGCATTAGACGCCGCTTTCAAAGTTGACCCGCCATCCGCAGCGAAAAAACTCAGAGAACTCATGTACTCAGCATACTACATCTACGATCACATATTGCATTTCTATTTCTTAGGAGGCCCCGACTTCGTAGTTGGTCCTGACGCGCCTCCAGAGAAACGAAACATTCTGGGCGTTATAGAAAAGGCGGGTTTGGACGTGGCAAAAGAAGTCATTAAACACAGGGCCTACGGACAGAGGATTACTGCGATTCTCGGCGGCAAAGCTACGCATCCAGTGTGCGGCTTACCCGGCGGCATATCGAAAGCCTTGAGCGAAGAGGACAGGCAAGAAATCGAGAAGATGGCTGCTTCTTCCGTGGAGTTTGCCAAGTTCAGCTTGAAACTTTTCCATGACATAGTGCTGGGAAACAGCGCTTACCTTGACCTTATCAAAAGCGACGCCTACACCATGAAGACGTACTACATGGGTCAAGTGGACGCTAACAACAAAGTGAATTTCTACGACGGAAAAATCAGGGTAACAGACCCTAACGGCAGTGAATTCTTAAAGTTTGAAGCTAAAGACTACTTAACCCACATCGGCGAGCACGTGGAACCCTGGACTTACGCAAAGTTTCCATTCCTGAAGAAAGTCGGCTGGAAAGGCGAATTCTACGGCAAAGACAATGGCGTTTACCGTGTTGGCCCGCTTGGGCGACTGAACGCTTCTGATGGTATGGCTACGCCTTTAGCTCAAGCAGAGTACGAAGTGATGTACAAGACCTTGGGCAGACCAGTGCACGGCACTTTGGCGTTCCACTGGGCAAGGTTGATTGAACTGTTGTACGCTGCTGAACGCGCAGTTGAGTTGGCGAAAGACCCTGAAATCACAAGCACGAACATACGCAATAAGCCTGGCGAGCCAGGTGAAGGCGTGGGCGTGGTTGAAGCTGCACGAGGAACATTGTATCATCATTACGTGTTGGATGAGAAAGCGCTGGTTAAGAACGTGAACATGATTGTGGCTACCACAAACAATTACCCAGCTATATGCATGTCAATACGCGACGCGGCTAAAGGGTTGATACACAACGGCAAGTTTGACCAAGGCGTGCTTAACAAGGTGGAAATGGCTTTCAGAGCTTACGACCCGTGTTTTGCGTGCGCAACGCACCTCGCAGTTGGGCAGATGCCGCTAACAGTTAAGGTTTACGACAGCCAGAAAAGCCTGTTACAAACCTTCCAGCGGTAAACCTTTTCTTTCCTTTTCTTAATTCTATTTTTTGTTGGCGCTTCAACTTGAATAAAAACGAGTATAACCTTCAAGAAGCACTAGAAGAGTGGTTTACAGGCGCAGATAGAGTGGTAATAGCGGGTATTGGAAATCCTATTCGCAGGGACGATTTTGTGGGCGTAAAAATCGTTCAGGACCTAAAGGAAAAAGTTTCAGAAAAAATCACTTTGCTTGAATGCGAAACTGTTCCCGAAAGCTTCATGCAGGAAATAGTAGACATTAACCCAAGCCACGTGCTCCTTGTCGATGCGGCGGTTCTTGGGCTGAAACCAGGCGAGACACGGCTTGTCTTTCCCGAACAGGTTACAGATTTTCCAGCAATCACCACTCACGTGTTGCCCCTGCGCATTTTCTGCGAATACATCACAAAAATGACTGAAACGAAGATAGCTTTGTTACTGATTGAGCCTGAGGACACAGAGTTCGGGGAAGGCTTGACACCAACAGTGCAAGCGGCTGCAGAAAAAGTCACGAAAATACTTCTAAAGCACCTTAATGCAAGCCAGAATTAATTCATGACCTATTCTGAGTTTTTTTGGATTTCCTATCTCTGATTTTTGGGATAGCGAATAACAGAACCACATTTTCTATATATAGAGGGGCTATAGT
>CAZINA010000031.1:0-13749 GCA_964540545.1 uncultured Candidatus Bathyarchaeia archaeon | reverse complement strand
CTCCATTGACTTTTACACAAAATTTCTCAACCTCACTCTTCTTAGTCGACGAGAAATACCGCAAAATAAAGCTGAAATCGCGTTTCTCCGAGACCCGCAAGCTAAAGGCGCTACTCTCGAGTTGACTTTCTATCGCAACCAGAAAAAGTTCAGTCAACCAGACTATGAAGACCGCTTGTTCGATCATCTTGCTTTCGAAGTTAAGGACATGAACCAGACAATCGAGGCAATGAGAAAAAGAAAGGTGACGATAACTGATGAGCCTTTCAAGCTCAGTGCTACAGGTTCGTTGATAGCTTTTGTGGAAGACCCAGACGGAACACTTATCGAACTGATTGAGCGAAAAACTCCGTAGCAGCACGTAACACTTGAGTTAGAAGAATCGGATAGTCTTACATTAAAAATAATCAAGTTACCGTGTCTGATTCACACATTGCCCATCTAAATCGGCAACATGAATTTCAACGTCTTCGTCTACTAAGTGGGCTGTGCCGTCTGGACAGTAAACTTTCTCGCCTTTACCGACTTTGCTGTAGCGTTTGCTGCAAGCTTTAAATTGAGAACAACCATCACAATCTCGCGATAACACTTTTCATTCATTCCTATTTTTGAGTGTAGTTTAGTTCAACTTGCTTTTATGTTTAGTTTTCTCACAATCTATATTACGCATATTGAGGGAAAATACGGCTTTAACGTTGGTTTTCTTCCTTTTTTGCGGTCTTGGACACGCCGTACAATGTTTTTGCCCAGTAGCATTGACGCATGTTCACTTTTTATTTCTGAAAAACAGAAACGCCAGCACAACCACAATCAGCACTACTATCCCAATCACAACCGCATAAAAAACAGCAGAGTCCAACCCAAACAGTTGAGGCTGCCAAATGTTTGTCCTATCCACTACAGTGTTCATCGTATACTCTGGAAAATGCGAGTTTCCTTCAACGAGAACGCCTGTGGCTCTATCCCAGTAATATGTTGTTTCCGAAGTAGACGCGTGTGCAACGGTTCGTGTGGCACCTGCGTAAGTTCGCTCCTCAACACTGCTTATATTTATGTTACCCACGTTCTTGTCGAAGAAAGCGTCACCGCTGTTCAAGTCTGCAGGAATAATGAAGTCATCTCCAAGTTCCCCCGTCTCCAAATTCAAAGTAATAGTAATAGCTTCCCGTGTCCCATTGGAATACTCCACCGTGATTTCAACACTCACGCTTCTTCCTTGCACATCCTTAATTTCCATCCTAGCCCAAGTTACGTCATGCCCCTCAGTAGGTGTTCCCGTGTACTCTACGTGATATTCTATCCAGTCGCCAGTTTTCACACCCACCGAAATCTCAGCTAAAACATTACCCACACCTACAAAAACAGTGAACAAAACAATAATTAAGCAAAGTTTCCTGTTCATAGCAACACAAACCTACATCTAACGTTCTGGTTTTTATAATTTTTAAATGGTCAGGGAAAGAATGTGCGGCGTCGCCGTTGGGTCTTTTCATAACGGTCTATTTCTGCCTTCTATTAGCTCCCTAACCGTTAGCATTTCTATGTCAAACCCGTAGCTCATTTTAGCTCGGACTCTTCCTCTGATTGCATCAGTGCCAAAACTGAAAGCAACAACGGTGCCATTCTTAGCGTTGCGCCGTCCCATTGCCGCTGCGAATTTTTCAATTACGTTTCGGTCAACCCCGTCTTTCTGTTTTATCGAAACAGGCTGACCTTCAAGCGTGTACCCGTCTATTCCCATGCGGACGTCGCTTTGTGAAGCTGATTTGCCATCCATTCTTTTAAGAACCCAATTTTGAAAATCGGTTAGTGACATTTTTCTAAGGTCTTCTTCCTTCACACCTCTTTTCTTCACTAGGACAAACGCGGTTATGGCGACCCCTGCAACTACGGCAACCGCGACCAGACCATATGTGGTTCCGCCAATGTCTAGCTCTGCGTTCTGTTCTCCGCCCTCTACTCCTGTACCATCGCACTCTGGGCACTCTATATATCCGGTTCCATCACATCGTGGGCATTCTATTGTAGCGGGTGCTAACCCAGTTCCATCGCAGTACGGGCAAGGGACATCTTCAGTATCGAGGGTTATGCTGGTGGAGAATGTTGTTTGCTCTTGAAGCGTGTTGTAGTCTTCAGATGAAATCCCGCCTATAGTTAAAGATACTTGAGTATTCTCGTTTGCTGGGAATAAAGTACGCGATGAGGTACCAGTATACGTGTTGCCTTCGACTTCTACTTCTGCGGTAACCTTTCCATAAATGTTGACGGCCTCTTGGTTTCTGTAGCTGGCTTGAACAGATATTTCCCCATCACTCAGATGGGCAGTCCTGCTACTTTGAATGATTATGGGATCCAACGTTCCGGACCCGTCGCAGTGTTCACACACAGCGCCTTCTTCAACGGTTATTTCGCCTTCGCCGTCGCAGTAAGGGCACACTATCTCGCCAGTTCCGGCGCATCTTGGACACTGCGCCATCGTTAGCGCCACGCTCAAGGCTGAGCAAAGAAGTATTGTGATAAAAGCAGCTATCAGTGATTTATTATTCATGAGCCCTTATCTCCCCGAGACTTATCGAACGAATTTGTTTTTGTTGCATAGGCGTTAACTCTCAAACACCTACTCCGCCTCAATCTCTCTAATTCAACGAAACGACTATCTGTGTTTCTTGACTTAAAAAACTTCTTAGAAGACGCTTTGACTAACCTGCTATAATGGGTTAATCGGAGATAAAGCCGCTTCTCGAAGGAAAAGGAATTAATGAGCAGTTACCAAGGGGACAAAAAGCAAAGGGCGTTCTAAGATTTCTTTTTTGAAATGCCCTGCTCGGCTCAAGAAGGCATTGTTTAGTAGAAAAGTTCTTGACTTTCCTTTTCTTCTGCTCCGGAGTCATCATTTAGCTCTTGTTCGTTGTCGAGAGCCATTACCCTAATGGTGTCCTCGTCTTGACCTTGGTCTTCTTCAGAGGCATAGTTTGTCTCTATAACGGCTTCCTGGTTCTCGGCGTTTTCGCTTGTGACTTCTTCTTGCTTGGCGGTTGTGCCCGTTGCCATTTGCTCCAACCGTGTTTCCAAGCTACCGATTCTGGATGCTAACTCGCTTATAGTTTGCCTTTTTGCATCGTTTTCGTTTTTTAACTCTTGAACTGCTATTCTTTCGCTAAGTATTTTGGAGCGCGTTTCCAGTTGCTTTAACTCTTCGTCTAAAGCCCGTGATTCTTCTTCTAGGCGTGTTTTTTCGTTGATTAATTGTTCTATTTCTGTTGGTGTACTCAACCTATTTCACCCAACATAAGCGTAGCAATTGCGAGATAATTTGTTTATGAAAAGGGAATCCTTATTGGGGGTTCAATTGCTGAGAACAGTTTATGTATATTGATTTTGCGTCTTTTTTGTTCATCTGATTTTAGGTTTTTCTTCAGGTGTAACTGTGTTGGTGGGAAAGTTGTCGGTTTAGAAGGATTATCGAGTTTTTTGTGTGATTGTGTTTTGGATTTTTCCGCGTGGAATTTTTAGTTGTTGGTTTTGTTTTGCGGTCGGTGTTCACTGTGAGGATGTTGAATCGGGTATATTAATACACAATATTTTTATACTCAGAATCGGAATTTACAGAGAGCATATGTGAGGCAAAAACAACATGGGAACAGTTCTCGTAGTAGATGATGCCAAATTTATGAGGGCAGTACTTACAAAAATAATCACAAAATCTGGCCATGAAGTAGTAGCAGAAGCATGCAACGGCGACGAAGCCATACAACAATTCCAACAAGCAAAACCCGATTTAGTCCTAATGGACATCGTCATGCCACCAGGACCAAAAGCCAAAGACGGAATCGAAGCCCTCAAACAAATAGTGCTATCGAACCCAACAGCAAAAATCGTAATGGTCAGTTCTTATGGTCAACAAGCACTAATAGCTGAAGCCCTCAAAGCCGGCGCCAAAGACTTCATCGTGAAACCATTCCAACCTCAAAAAGTTACGGAAGCGCTCGCCAAGTATTGCTGAGGAGCATCCATTGCCAACTAACCTGCTAGATTCACAAAATGTAGAGGTAGAAAAACCAGTTTCCGTAGTTAACATCATGGAACTGCAGAGACTGAGCACACAATTAAACTCACGCGCCCAAATCGCGGCAGAATGCATAGCATATCCTCAAGCGAACCCAAAAATCGAAGAGGTGCGGGTAGCCATGGCGGAGATGAAAGTCGAAAGCAAACCAATCGAGCTAGTTACAAACGTTGGATCCTGTGTAGCCATTTGTCTATACAATTCAATGAGTAAGTGTGGGGGGTTAGCTCACATCATGCTTCCGAACTCCGTCATCGCACCCCAAGACTTTCCTCCAGGTAAATTCGCCGACACTGCTATCCCCGCGTTAGTAGAAGCATTGCGAGAATACACAAGAGAAGAAGCATACATCTTTGCCAAAATTGCGGGTGGCGCCAACATATTCAAGTTTGAAAACAATAATGGTCCAACAATCGGCGAAAAAAACGTTGACGCTGTCAAGAAGGCGTTGAACGCCAACAAAATCAGGTTGGCTGCTGAGGATGTTGGAGGCGCCTATGGACGCAGAATTACCTTCAGCATCAGGAGTGGAGTCGTATCTATTCGTCGTTCCAACGGAGAGATTAAGCACCTATGAAAAAGAATAATAAGAATTCATCAAACAAAGCTGCAGAAAAGAAGGATTTAGAGATATTTTTGGAGCTCGGCAACATCGGAGCGGGGCACGCTGCAACTTCCTTGTCTGAGATTCTTCAGCAGCAAGTAGGTATAGATATTCCGCGAATAGGCACTATCCCGCCTAACATGTTACCTAAGTTCTATCAAAGTCGCAATATGCCAGCGACTGCGGTTTACATACACCTTATGGGCGAATTAGAGTGTCACTTCCTATTCATTTTCGAACTGCCTGAATTAAAGGAAATCACAAAGCTCATGACAAGAAGTCTTACCCAGAGAGAATGCGAATCTTCTATGGAGTCATCCGCAATAGAAGAACTCGGCAATATCCTAATTGGGTCATTTCTCACCGCGATTTCTGACTTCACAGGGCTCAACCTCATTTCGACACCACCTATGCTTATAGGCGCTCCATTCGACTCCATAATTAGCGAGTTCATGGTGAAATTAGCTTCAGACTGTGGAGACGCACTAGTTTTTGATACATGTTTCAGACGTGGAAGCGGCTACTATGCACCTACGCAACTTATGATATTGCCAAGCCCTGAACTGCGAGAGTTACTGATACGAAAATCAAGCGAAATCGTAGAAGATGGAAGAAGCGACAATGTTGAATTAATCTGTGCTGAAAACTTAACCGAAGCTGACGGTGTAGCAAAGTCGCAGGAGATATCAAAGTAGCCTGGTGGACTATGATGGCTGAGAAAGCAACAACCACAAAAACCGCGAGTGGCAAAGAAAACTTCACTGACCTTGAAATACTCCTTGAAATTGGAAGTATGGGCGCTGGGCATGCCACTACAACCCTTTCACAGGTTGTGGGTGAACCCATAAAAATTGAGGTGCCACGAGTATATATCGCGGAGCCTCATCTTGTTCCTAGAATTTATGCCAAGCATGACACGATTGTCTCGGCTGTTTTCCTGAAGCTAAGGGGCACTGCAGACTGTGACCTTATGCTGATTTTCGATAAGGAAGAATCCAAGAAAATTGCTGAGTTAATGATTAACTCTTCTGTGGAAGACTGTGAGGTCACGTCGGAAATGGAGTTGTCTGCGATAGAAGAAATGGGGTCTATTGTGCTGTGTTCTTTCCTCAACGCCATGGCAGATTTCACGTTAACTAGGCTTGTCTCGCCTCCGCCAGAGGTAATTATTGATTCTTTTGACGCGATCATGGATAGTCTTCTAATAAAACAGGCGCTCTGCTCGGAGGTCGCGGTTATTTTTGACGCTCGCTTCAAGAGGTGCAACAGCTCAACAGAAGGGTTTCTCATAACTTTTCCCAGTTATAAGCTTCAGAGGATGCTTGCCGAAAAAGGAAAGGAATGGCTGGGCAATGAAGGTTCCGTAGAAAAAGGCACGCTGCCCGGCTTTAATGAGGTGAGTTTAGAAAGCGTGAGGTGTGAATGTTAAGAAATGAATACGGAACAAGTTAAGCAAAACACGGGGAAATTGGGTGAGATTAAGTCGGTTGAAGACTTTTTAGAGGATGTAGCTTACCAAAAAATGAAGAAGCTATTACATGAAAAAGTTGGGCTTGACTTCAATGGTTACCGTGATGAATATCTCAAGAGGCGTTTTGCTATTCGATTGAGGGCGACGAGCAGCGACACTTACAGGCGGTATGTGCGGTACCTGCAGAAAAACCCTGACGAGTATGATCTGGTTATCGACAACTTGGTGATTAACTATACTACTTTTTTCAGAGATAAAGACGTTTACGGTTACCTTGAAAAAATTGTTCTCCCAAGGCTTTTCAAGTCTAATAAAGTTAGAATTTGGAGTGCTGGATGTGCGACAGGTGAAGAGCCTTACTCGTTGGCTATTTTGGTTCACAAGCTGCTTGGTGAAAAGCTGTCAAATTATAATATCAAGATTATTGCCTCGGACTTGGACGAGGATGCTCTGGATAAAGCTGGAAAGGCTGAGTACAGAAGAAAACAACTGAATGGTATTCGAGCTTCGTTAGTTGCCAAGTATTTTTCGAGTAACGACGAGTTATATCAGGTGAAGGATTTCGTTAAGCAGCTGGTTAGTTTTGAAAAACATGATTTGATGAAGCCTTCTTTACATAAAGGCTTTGACCTGATACTGTGCAGGAATGTTATGATATTTTTCTCGCGGGAAAGCCAGCAGCAAGTTCACATGCACTTCTACAATGCGCTGCGAGAAGGCGGATACCTTGTGATTGGAAAAGCTGAAGTGCTGAGCGGTCATCTAAACACGAAATTTTTGTGTGATAATGTTAACTGCCGAGTTTACCGAAAATCGTTTACAGGTACCAGTTGCAGGTCACCTGGTGACTTGGGTGTAGCGGAAGCAGACACACTTAGTCTAAATAATTCAGTTGGAGGTCAATGTTTAGTTGTACAGTAAACTCGAGCAGGCCTTGAAGATTATTATAGGCTCTGAAAAGCAAAATGGGTGGGTACTTGCCAATGGAGACTAATGAGTATAGAGAATTGTTCATCGAAGAGGCAAGAGAACATATTGATGAGCTTACAAGGTCACTTTTAGTTTTGGAGAAAGACAGCGAAAACATGGAAGTCGTTAACATGCTTTTCAGGTCAGCTCACACCCTTAAAGGTTCTTCGGGTATGATGGGTTACTTAGACCTCCAAGGCCTCACTCATGCAATGGAGGACGTTTTTGATGAAATGCGGAAGGGCAAAAAGCCTTCAAGCAACCTGATTAGCGCTCTTCTTGAATGTGTAGATGCGCTCTCGTCTAAATTAGAGAACATGCAGAACATGGTTGAAAGAGAAATCGATGTTGCTGTTTTAATACGGAAGCTTCAAGAGGCTTCTGAACAGTCTCTGCCTGAAGAGCCTGAGGAAACGGAAGAAACAACGGTTATACCCATAAAAACTTTGGAGACTGTTGACACTTCAGGATTAGAACTTAGTGAAACAGAAAAAGAAGCAGTACTACATGCTGAAAGTTTTGGCGAACACTGCTACTTCGTAGACCTGAAGTTCAGTAGAGACTGCGCCTTCAAAAGCGTGCGGTCAATCTTGGTTATAAGCAAGATTTCAGAACTGGCGGAAATAGTCAAGACCCGACCTGACCAATCAGTAATTGAAGCTTTCAAAGAGGAGAAGCTTGACTGCGGTTTAAAAATTGCAATCACCAGCAAGTATGAAGCTAAAGAAATTGAAAAATGCGCCCGGCAAGTCTGCGAGATAGAAGATGTTCGTGTGGTTCACTTCGACCCTACTGCACCAAAGGAAACAGAGGTCGGCACCACAGTTGTAACAGAGCCAACCGTTAAAAAAGAAGCCGAAACAACAGTATCCTTTGAAACAGAAGCAGCAGTTGAGGCTGAACCGGTGGAAGCTGAAACCGAAAAAGTAGAAGCTGAAGCAGCCGAAGTAGAAACGGAAGAAGCTGTAACTGTGGAACCGAGTGAAGTAGAAATCGGTGCTGAAATGGAAGCTGATGTAGACGAGGAAGCAAGCGGCGAAGCAGAAGTCGAGTCTTATAGTATAAATTCAGTTGGGAGCCTCCCAGAGAGTTCGGTGGAGAGTCATCAGCAGGCGCCTCAGGTGGCTTTGCTTGAAGAGCCAGAAGAACCAGAGGATGCGGATGTTTTGCCTGTGGAGGCTGTTGAAAGTGCCACTGTTGAGGTTGAAGAAGCGCCTGTCGAACCTGTTGAAAGCACTACAGTAGAGGTTGAGGAGTCGCCTGTGGCTTCTTGTGTTGATGAGTCGGGTGGTCAGGTTAGTGAGGCGACTAGGCTTTTTGCTGAAGTGCGGGCTGCTCAGACGGTGCGGGTGAAATTTGAGCAGCTTGACAAGATAATGAATTTGGTTGGGGAGCTTGTTATTAACAAGATTGCTTTGCTTCAGGTGACTTCGGATAATAGTGGTGGAGAGATTAAGCGTATTGCTGGTAACATTGATCGTCTCACGTCTGATCTTCATGATCTTGTGATGCAGGTGCGGATGGTTCCGGCGAGTCAGATTTTTGATAGGTTTCCGCGGTTGGTGAGGGATCTTTCGTTGCAGAAGGGTAAGGAAATTGACCTTGTGATGGAGGGAAGGGACATTGAGATTGATCGTACGGTGTTGGATGAGGTTGGTGAGCCGCTGATACATTTGCTTAGGAATAGTATTGATCATGGGATAGAGACGCCGGATGAAAGAAGGAAGGCTGGTAAGAATTCTGTGGGGAAGATTCGGTTGTCGGCGCAGCGGAGTGGTGATAACGTTATTATTGAGGTTGAGGATGATGGTGCTGGGCTTGATCCGGAGCGGCTTAGGAAGTCTGCGGTTGAGAAGGGTTTTGTGAGTGAAGATGAAGCTGGAAAGATGAGTCGGAACGAGTTGGTGAGCATGATTTTCTTGCCGGGTTTCTCTACTAGCAGTGAAGTTGATGAGACAAGCGGTAGGGGCATTGGGATGGATGTTGTGAAGACGAAAATTGCGGCTCTCGGTGGCACTGTTCAGTTTGAAACGCGGCGTGGTAGGGGAACGAAGACCAGCATTAAGGTGCCGCTTACGTTGGCGATCATTAAGGCGATACTGGTGCAGGATTCAGGGCAGACTTTCACGATACCCACAAGTCAAGTTTCAGAAATTGTCAAGGCAAACAGAAGTGACATTAAAGTGCTTGGGCGAACAGACGCTATAGTCGTCAGAGGCAAAGTCGTTCCAGTTGTTCATTTGCATAAGCTGCTTGGGCTTGAAGGCTCGGAAGAAGAAGAGTTTGAGCTTTTGATCACTCATTTGGGCGATGAAAAGACACAGCTCGGTTTAGTGGTTGACTCGGTTTTGAGGCAGCAGGACATCTTGGTAAAGCCTATCAGCGAAGCCTTGAAGGGTGTCAGAGGAATCAGCGGCGCCACAATCTTAGGCGACGGACAAGTAGTACTAGTTCTAGATGTAGGACAATTCGTCAACAAAGCACATAAAAATGCTTGAAACTCTTTCTTTTTTGGCTATTTCCTTTTGATAAGGTAGATTAACAAGCCTAATCCTGCGCTGATTACGGCAACGGTGATAGCCGCGCCTATTATCATCTCTAGTGGTTCTTGCGTTAACGAGGATTCTTGGCTGGGTGAAGTTGTTGGTTCAGGGGTTGGTATCGGCGGCGCTGTAGGTAAAGAAGGGTTGGGGGAAAGAGAGGTTGCGGTTGGTGCTTCGGAGTTTGGTGTATTCAAAAAGGGCGTGAAGTTAACTTTTCCAGAAATCGTCTGATTAATTGTTGATTCCTCGGTTATTCCCCACCAATTATCAGCGGCGTTTATTTCGTCTGGGGAGGTTGAATAGAGATTATAATTTTCGTTATCGTGAATGTTGTTGTCTCGAATTACCACTATTGCTTCTTCACTAATCTCAATGCCATATTCATTATCAAAAATCGTGTTGCTTTCAATCGTTGCCGTTCCGCTTTCACTAGCAATAATGCCTGTGGAACATCCAGAAATAAGGTTGTTAAAAATATCAGCGCTATAATAATCCCCATCAATACTCTCTTTAAGCGTAATTCCAGGGTATTTGATTATTTTGGTGGAACGCCAGCCCCCGATAAACTCTGTGGTTTTATATTCAACACTTGTAATTTGGTTGTTCGAGATTATGGGGGATCCACTGGAAACATGAATTGCACCAGTATTGGATTCAGCGGCGGTGATTTTGTTGTTCGAGATTACGGGGGACCCTACAGAAACATGGATACGGCCCGTAATGATGTTATTTGAAATTATTGCGTCACCATAGACGCCAATAAAAGCTTCTATCGTATTAGCAGTTATCTTTGCAGAAATTTCCATGCCGAGTGTCTCAACATCTATGATTGCATTTTCTATTACGCAACCAGAACCTGCCTGCTCATTCCAACTACTACTTAATGGATAAAACGCAATATGCCCGCTATAGAAGTGAATCTGGTCAGTGCTGGTACCTCTTGCAATTAAAGTGCCATTCACTCCAATATAACCATCAGCCATAATCACAGTGACACCAGCCTCGATTGTTAAGGTCACGCCTTTGCCAACAATGACGGGCCCTTCTCTGATGATATACGGGCCATTTGCTTTAGTCCACGTCGTGTCTTGAGTTATCATTCCACTTACGTCCGTGGAAGCGTGTACTGCACTCAACTGAAAAGTGCCAGCTACCGCTGAAAATAGAAGTGCTATTATGAAAGCGACAGATAAGACTTTCACCCCAAGCACCAATAGATAATACGTTTAACTGTAACTTAACTTTTCTGATTATGCTTTCAATGAGTTTACACCCTATGATATACAAAGAGAAAACTTGTTTTTCGGCTCTGCTTAAAGCGCTCCAGTTTTTGCAGGGGTTAATTGTTAGGTCGAAACGGGAAATATTTCGTTGATGGAGGAGTGCTTAATTGTTGTTCTTCTGTTGGATGTCAGCAAGGAAGCTGACTGCCAGTGGGAGAAAACAGCCAAGTTAAATCTGAAAACGCGAGAAATGTTATCCTAAGTTACCAAGACACTGTTTACTACGTTAACAAGGTGAACGTTCAATTTCAGGAAGACGCTGACTTGCTTAAGGCTGTTTTTCACGCGAGAAAAGCCAAAGACACAAGTTTTCAAGACCTTGAAGTTGAAATCAGCCAAGCCGCTTACAACATGCTGATTGAATACGCGAAACTTGACGATTTCGATTTAATACTGGTGCTGCGCATCGACGGCAACGAATCCAAATGGTGCCTCATGAGCGAAGAATGGCTGAAAAAACGAGTCGGCGAAAACGGCAAAGTATGCTACATAGTTTAGTTTTAGTGCGCTCTCATGTTTATTGATGAGACGATGAAGGTTTCTCTTGGATCACCCATTTTCTGTTTGAAGTACATCGGACCCTTTGTTTCTGGACAAGTTCCAGAACCGAACTGCTATTATGCAATTTCATTTTTTAATTGCTATTCCTCTGTTTGTTATCTCAAACGGCGTCCAATGGGTTTTATGTCTGACTCCTCTGAGTGAGAGGATTCTGAGTAATCTTTTGATTTCTTTGCCTGATTCATCTTCCTTCATTTCTAAT
Source organism: uncultured Candidatus Bathyarchaeia archaeon (assembly GCA_964540545.1). Classification (GTDB taxonomy): domain Archaea; phylum Thermoproteota; class Bathyarchaeia; order Bathyarchaeales; family Bathycorpusculaceae; genus SG8-32-3. Next base: position 2,050 of record CAZINA010000031.1, on the reverse strand, counting down.
GTGCCATCAAACGTTTGGCGTAAGGAAGTAAGAAATTGTTGATCGTGAGCTTCGGGTGCTGCTGTAAAAAATGCGTAGTTATTCATTTGATGGTACGCTACAGGAATTGATACGACACTTGCGTGACTATTCATCAACCTTATTCTGGCTACGGATATCCGTAAGAATTTTGATAAATCCTCTACGTTATGGTTACAAATCAAAGTTAACCCCGTTATGGAATCTAACACTAAACGGACTCTTTCCAAACCCCGCATAGCAATATCAAAAGCCTTTGAGAGAGTTACCATATCAGCTGGATTATTAACCGCGTATTCACTAGAAGATTTGCTTCCCAACTTCCAAGAATAGCAATCAACGATTCGAAACATGCCGTCTTCCTCGAAAGGTTCAATGTCAAACCCGAAGCTTTTCATGGATTCACGAATTTGCTCAGGGGATTCATCTGTCGCCACGTATATGCATGGTTGACCAAGGGTGAGACCAAGGTAGAGAAACTGCTTACAAAAAATAGTTTTTCCAATCCCTGATGGCCCTAACAAAAGCAAAGATTTAGACGGTAATTGGCCTTCGACTAGAATCGATGAACCGGGAAAAACATCGACAGGTCTCATTTGATCATCACATTACTCTGATTTGAGTTTAGAACTATTTATAGTTCCTTTATATAAGCAGGCTACGAAAAGAGCGCGGGTAACTGCAAAGGCTTAATGGGAACTCGGTGAAACCGTAAAAGTAGAAAGTGCCTTTGTTTCCATCGTGTAGAGATATTTCATCCGTCTCAATCGCGGTCATCTATGTGGTCACTGCTTAATCATATTTTTTCGTTAATTTTACAGAGGAAAACGAACAAAATCGAATGTGCCTTGACCGAGAAATACATGGAAAAGGAAGATTCTTCAACAGACCCACCATTTCAAAAGGAAAAAAATACGACAAATTCTTCAGGTATATCTCAACCGAAGTAGCAAGAGACACAAACTTTCCTCTCAAAGACGGCGACAGAATCGAAGTTGAAATCAAAGGAAAAAAAGTGGTCATCACAAAAGCTAAAGGTTAAACAAAAAACGGGCGCTTGTCAAGAAAGTTTGAGTCAAGAAATCTTTACGAGAACGCTTTAATCGCGGAAACAGCCCTATTTATTGTAGGGGAAAAGCGTGAGCAAACTTGCAACCCTAATGTTTATTACAGTTTTGGCAGTGTCCAGCTTAGTTATGGTTGAAACTGCTTTTGCTCAGTCAACACCTAAACCTTCTGTCCCAGAATTCACCGTTAGCTATCATGCAGGGACTATAGAACTGTCGATAAAAAACCAGCAGATTGGCTACGACTCAACCTATCATATCTATTTCAATGTTCGACACAAAAGTCATAGCGCGTATGACTGGAATGAAGTTTACCCTATACAAACCCGTCAGCAATCACCTTCGGAAGTCGGGGTATACATCCATGTAAATCTCTGCACTAATCAATCAGACTCGGATTACACGATAATATCATATCCAGCATACGACAATACAATAGACTTTCAAGTAGAGGCTATTCTGGGACATGATTCTCTACGTTTTGTTCCAGACCACGACCTCGCGCCCTGGATTGGTGGACATTATGTGCCTGATGTTGCTTATGATGAATCAAGCGGTTGGAGCAACACAAAGACAATCACTGTTGGCGAGAGTCAGACGCCAACGCCTTCACCTGAAACAACGCCGACCCCAACACCAACCATAACACCTTATCAGGAACCTCAACAAACAGAACCGTTTGAAGCAATTCTAGATGTGGCTATCGTAGTGGCTGTATTCGGTGCTGGCTTGGGTCTATTAATCTATCTTATCAAAAGAAAATAACAAAAGAACGTGTGCTCTCACCTTGTTTGTTTAAGGACTCGTTTTGTGTGTGAGTTTTGGTTTTTGGTGTTTTGTGAGAAGAGGGTAAGAGTAAGTATATGTAAGCAAGTGAAAGCAAGTTAGCATACAAGTAAGAGAGAGAAAGATAGGATCCTAATAGCAGATCATTGCAGAAACCTATAGAGGGGGTCTACCCGTAT
>CAZINA010000030.1:10062-14279 GCA_964540545.1 uncultured Candidatus Bathyarchaeia archaeon | reverse complement strand
TGGCCTGACGTGGAGTATGGCAGGCGTTTCCTTGTTAAATTGTGGAACGTGTCGAAATTCGCGATTAAACTTTTGGAGGGCTACAAACCCGGCGAAAAGGTTGAGCTTCAGCCTTTGGATGAATGGGTTTTAAGCAAAGCAGAAAAGCTAACTCGGAAGGTGACTGATGCTATGGAGAAGTGTCAGTTCAATGTCGCTGTGGAGGAGATTCGAAATTTTACTTGGCACTTATTCTGTGACTATTACATAGAAGCAGTGAAAGATAGGCTGTACAACCCTGAAGTGTATGGTCAAGCGAAGAAGCTCGCAGCTCAATATACCCTTCATGAGGTCCTTCAGCGTGTTCTACATTTGCTGGCGCCAATAACTCCCCATTTAACTGAGGAAATTTACCAAGCTATGTATGCTGAAGACAAGGGATTCAAGAGCCTGCAGGTTTCGCCTTGGCCCAAGCATAATCCTGAGCTAGAAAATGAGATCGTGGAAAAGAATGGAGACCTCGTCATGGCAATCATGAGTGAGGTTCGACAAGACAAAGCGGAGAATAAACTGCCGCTTAACGCGCCTGTCAAAACAATAGATATCTATTCTGGAAGTGCAGAAACCGCGAACGTAATCAACTCGGTCAAAGAAGACATTGCTGGAACTCTTAAAATCGCAAATGTCCGAGTTCACCCGGAAAAGCGGAGCGACGGCAAACAGATCAGCCAATATGATCTTTCCTTCCAAATAGAATACTAACCAAGGTGATAAGTATGCAAGAGAATCATAAGTCAACAAAAGTTGGGCTAATTGGTTGTGGAGCCATCGGTACCCTCATAGCTGAAGCGGTAGAGAAAAAACTGGTTGTCTGCGACGAATTGCTTCTTTATGACAAAACTGAGAAAAAGGCTGAGGAGCTTAAAAATTCCTTGCGTTTTCCTGTAACAGTTGTGTCGGGTATTGAAGAAATGCTCACGCTTAAGCCACAAGTCATTGTGGAAGCAGCGTCACAGCAAGCAACACGCGAGTACGCTGAGCGGATAGTTGCTGAAGGCGTAGATTTGATTGTTATGAGCACTGGTGCCCTTTTAGGCTTAAACTTGAAGAGCAGCAAGATTCACGTGCCCGCTGGCGCCATAGGCGGTTTAGACGCGCTTTCCAGTGCAGCTTTAGCTGGAATAGATGAAGTAATTTTTACTTCACGGAAGAATCCCCGAGCGTTTGAGATGAACAACAAGGTAGCTAAGGTGGTTTATGAGGGCACTGCTGAAGAGGCGGCGCAGCTTTACCCTCGGAAAATGAACGTTGCCGCTACTCTCGCTTTAACTGTTAAACCCGCAAAAGTACGAGTGCAAGTGATTTCCGACCCAGAGGTGCAACGCAACACACACGAGTTCAGCGTTAAATGGCAATTCGGTGAAATGTTCCTAAGGTTTGCGAATGACCTGCACCCAGATAACCCACGAACAAGCGCACTTGCGGCATGGTCTGCGATAAAACTGCTTCAAAACATTTCACTCACTTCCACTTAGCAACAACGGCTTCATTGAAGTTTTGCCAGAGCCCTACTATTGTTGTGCCTGCTTCAAGCCAAAGCGCACGTTACCTTTCCACATTTATATAAGGGGGGCTATAGGAAAAAATTGTAAAGCAGATTACGAATTGTGTTGTGAAAAAAAAGTTAGGGGGTTGCTGGTGTTTTCAGGATGTTTGTCATGAAGCCTTTGATTTTGTCGCTGGCTCCGAGCATTGTGTTTATTGTTTTTTCGCCTTTTTCTGTGAGTTTGTAGACTCTTTTTCGTTCTTCCCATACGCCTTCGATTAGACCGTTTCTTTCAAGTGAGTATAGCAGTGAGTAGACTGTGCCTGAACTTACGAGGAGGTTGAACTTGTTGTGGATGTATGAGATGAAGTCGTAGCCGCTTAGGGATTCGTTGCGCAGTTCAGTCATTATTATGATGTCCATGAAGTTTTTGATTATGCGTTCATGTATTTTCTTTAGTGTCTTGCTTTCTAGTTTTTGGTTGCTTGATGCTACTTTTAATGCCACCATGTTTATTCCCGTTATAATACTTTTATCTTTGTTTAGATATATAAGATTTATTCGAATTTAGACGTAGAAGTTACAACAAACTCTGAATTATATATATTACCTGAACGCGAAAATTACAGCAAAAACAAGCCAAAAACCGCTTCAAACAAACACTACCATTTTTCAAAGCCCCGCTCGCAAGGCTAACTAATTATCCAGAGACGCTTCCTCAACAACAGAAAGTTTCCCGGATGCGTTGCACAGAGTCGAAAGAGCCGATAAACGCTGTTGCACGCGGGAATAAGAGGTTACGCTGGAAGTTTTGTAGAAAAAATTTCAATTTTTAGTTATATAAATAACATGGAGTCAACAGAATTTTTAACGCATAATTTCCATTTAAATGGTTAACGCTGCTGTTTTTACTAGTCAGCGATATACATGCATGTTAACAAATGTTATTTCCTCTTTTATGCCTTAGAAAAGGCAAGGTGTTAAAATTGATTTCGTGGAAACACTCATTTAAGCGATTAAACGAAGAATATGAAATAGCGAAGAAAAAGAAGCAAGCTTTGGACAATTTATTTGAAAACGGCAGAATTTCGCAGGCCACCCGCGACTCGTTCGACAGCGACATAAACGCAGTGATAATGGAAATCGAAAAGCAACAGAACAATCTCCTTATGAAAATGCAGGGTAAAACACAGGAACTAGAAAGCCAGATTAAAACTTTGGAGACGCTTCTTGCCAACTATGAGATACAGCATGTGGTTGGCGAGATTGATGAGGAGATGTACCAACGCGAAATGACCGTGCTTTCAACAGGACTGGAAAGCGCTAGGCGCGAACTGAACGTAATAAAAGAAGCCACAAGCCAGCTTTGCCCGCCCATCGAAGAGGCAACGCCAGAACCAGAATTGCCAGTTGAAGAAAACGTTGAAGCCGTCCCAAATGAGACAGTAGAAAACGTCGCAGAAGCCCCAGCGGAAGTGGAAGCTCCAGCAGAGCCGTATGCTCAAGAGCCAGCTGTAATCACGGAAGAAGCAGTTCAAGAAGCACCCTCATTTGAAAACGCATACATTACCCCAGAAGAGACAACACAAACCGTGGAAGAAAACACAGAAGTTATAGAAAACCAGCCAGAAATCACAGAAGAAATACCACAAAACACAGAATCCACATCACAAGAAACAGAATGGCAGCCACAAATCACTGAAGACGCGCCAGAAGAGCCGCAAATCAACGAGGAACCACCACAAGACATGAACGAAGTCCCTGAGGTAACAGAGGAAGCCACAGAAGTCACCGAAGAAATCACGCAAAATGTAGAAGCAGAAGTAGAAGACAACACAGGAAGCACAGAAGCGCCATGGCAACTCCAAGAGGAAATGCCACAAGTCTCAGAGGAAATCTCACAGGAAACCCAGGAAGCAGAGGATCAGCCAGAAATGGTACAGGAGACGCTGGAAAGTGTGGATGAAACTCCAGAGATGACAGAGGAAGCCGCTGAAGTCTCAGAGGAATTTTCGGAAAACGTGGAAGCAGAAAGCAACGTAGAAACTACAGAAGAGATGGCGCAGCCGGAGGAAGAGATGCCACAAGCCATAGAGGATGAGCCTCAAACCTTGGAAGAAACTCTTGAAACGGTGGAAGAAACTCCCACTGAAGTTTACCCTTCAGAAGAGGCAAATGAGGCACCGAAGGAAATAAGCGTCGAAGTCTTAGCAGACGAGGAACAAAACAGCGAAGAAGCTGCAGAAGTCGCAGAAGCAGACGACGAAACTGAATACGAAGAATTATAAACTAAAGTCTCTCTTTTTCCTTTTTTTCAGCTTTTACTGCAGATTTAAGTTTTTCAGCAGATCAAATGTGCAGAACTATTATGTTCTTCAGTGTAGACCCCCCTCTTTTCTGCAATGTATTTCTATTAGGCTCCAAATATGCAGGTGCTGGGGCTTTTGCTTAGCAGACACTACCGCTTCCTTATTAAAGGCTCGAAAACCAGACGTTTTTTTGTTTTCAGTGCCAACCTGCATGTCAAGCGTTACCCATTTCTTTGAATATGAATCGAAACGCTAAAAAACCCCTTTTTTGTTTCTCCTATGAGCAACAAAATCTAGCAATAGGGCCCGTAGCTCAGCAAGGCCAGAGCATCGGACTTTTAATCCGAGGGTCGCGGGTTCAATTCCCGTCGGGCCCGCTCATT
>CAZINA010000030.1:0-9962 GCA_964540545.1 uncultured Candidatus Bathyarchaeia archaeon | reverse complement strand
CATCGGACTTTTAATCCGAGGGTCGCGGGTTCAATTCCCGTCGGGCCCGCTCATTAAAAAGCCCTTCGCCTTCTTTAACAAATTTATTGTTCATCGGGTTTTTTGGTGCGTTCTTTCTATTTTGAACTCATCTTAAGAACGAAAAAAGACAAGCACAACGCTTTCCCCTTTTCTAATCTAAAACAATAGGAGGTAGAGCTGAGAAGGCTACGATAGTGTTCCTAGTATTTGCGCAACGGAAGTATCCAATGGCTATTTAATGTGGGAGTTTACAGTCTCTATATTCCTGCTAGAATAACGATTTAAAAATGGCGCACTTGTTTCCCATAGTTTGTCAAAATAAGTCTGAACCGCTACTACGAGGGCAGAGCTATTCGTCCACAGCATCGGAGAATCACCTATGAGTTTTTCGGGCGATGTACTGACAAGAAGCTCTTTCCTGTCATATATACCGAGCATAACAGATGGCGTAGGTGAAATGAATCTGATCTGAAAATTCGAATTTATACCACAACGCTTATAGATTTCTTGGGCAACTTGTGGGTCGGGAAGTTTTTCCGCCACAATTCGGAGTTTTACATTTCGTTTTAGCATTTGAATGCTTTCCTTTTCAAAAAGTGACTCTGCATAACCAACATTTTTCCATAAACCATTGATGATCTCACATGACTTTTTGGTCATATTCAATATCCTCTTTGACTTTCTTATGATAGCTTCCCTGCCGCATATAATAACAAATTGCGTCACGCTTTCTTCCTTTGGACTTCTGTTGTGGTCATTTGCAAAGTTCTGAAGTAGCATGTTTGCCCTTTCCTTGAGCTCCAAAGATAACTTTTCCCTGCGTTCAAGCAAAAAATTGATGGCTTCTTTTATGTGAATTGGCCTAAACTCTGTTGGTTTGACAAGTATTTTCTCTACTAAACCGAGTTTTAGCAGTTCAGCAGTAACTCGTTGGACTTCTTGTCGAGCTTTGCCTGTTTTTTCTGCAGCCATCTTAATTGTGCAATTGCCATTTCTGACTAGGGTAAGGTAAACTTTTGCCTGAAGAAACGTAAGCCCCAAGCCTCTAAGAGTTTTAACATCTTCCTTCTTATGCAAACGTCCCTCTTCCAGAATGCCCTGCCTAAGATTTCTTTAGGTTCGTTCAACTCATAAACTTTGCTGCAAGCAAGTGACTTTCTTGCCCGTTTAAATAAACTGGGCCATGCACAAAATGATTAGAGGAGAAAGAAATGAAAATACTGAAAAACAAACTTGGAGCAATTACAATCGCTGTACTCTTTATTCTTTCGATGTCCGTTTCAACGATATTGGTGCCCTTCACAGGAGCAGTAAAAAATGTTACAACCTCTGCCTTTCTTGCTATCAACCCTAGTACAATCGCGCTTGGTGAATCCGCGGTCATTAATGTGTGGGTTCAGCCATTCCCACCTACAAATTTTGATGTCTTGCATGACTTTATGATCACAATCACAGAGCCAGATGGACACACCGAAGACGTGGGACCACTCACTTCCACTTCAGGCGCATCGCAGTACTATGTATACAAACCCACATCTCTTGGCGAATATACCTTCAAGTTTACGTATCCTGGAGAAACATTCGCCAGCGGCGCTGTAGTCTATTCAGCCAGCGAGACCCCAATCTCAACACTTGTCGTGCAGGAGGAACCCATTCCTGGAAGACCAGAAACTCCGCTTCCAACTGATTACTGGACACATCCAATAAATGCAAAAAACAGGCTCTGGGATTCAATATCTGGAAACTGGCTTATACGCGGCTACAACACCAGCTACATCCAAGGTGCCAGCGACTCTGCCAAAGGTTTCAATCCATACAGCCAAGCACCACTAACTTCCCACATAATATGGACAAAGGAACTAGCACTAGGAGGCATAATCGGAGGAGACTACGGTGATACATCCTTCTACAACGGGTTAACATATGAACAAATGTTGACCCCGCCAGTAATCATCGACGGAAAAATGTACTATAGGCTCTACCCAAGCGACTTCGGTTATTACCAGGGAGTAGCAGGAGCATGGCTCGGCGCCGTCTGCGTGGACCTGCGCACTGGAGAAGAGCTGTGGCGAAACGAAAACATGAATCTAGATGCTGGTCAAGTATACAATTACGTCTCAGGAAATCAGATGGGCGGTATTCCATACTTGTGGGATCTCGGCACTTACGGTCCTTTCGCCGTGTTTGCTATTGGTCCTTCCATCTTTGCTAGACCCACTATATGGCATTTGTATGACGGAAACACAGGGGCTCTGATAGCCAACTTCACGAACGCATTGCCTGCAAGCTTTGTCTCAGCAGGTACGGTGGTTTATGGCGCTGATGGAACGATGTATGTTTACTTCCTAAGCGGAGCAGCAGGTTGGCTGGCTATGTGGAACTCGACTAAGGCTCTGGAGGCAGCACACTTTATCACTCTTGATCCTGGAACTGGCATTGGTTTCCTTCGGAATATACCTGGAACCTACGATTGGATGAATGGAATAGAATGGAACGTGACCATACCCATCCACAGCGTAATGGATGTGCCGAGCGCGTTTAGTCCAACTGGAATGTTATTCCCAGCCACGTCTGGCGTTTCTGGCAATGTACTGGTGGCTGCAATTGAAAGCAGAGCTGCATCCTATATGGAATTAGGTTACAGTCTGACGACGGGAGAGGAGTTATGGTCTCACAACTTAACTGTCAATGAATACACGGCATCTCGAGCCTTTGGCAATGGAATCTATGCTGGTTTTAACCCGAATAGGGCGGTTTGGTTCGGCTATGATGTCAACACTGGGACTCGATTGTGGACGAGTGATGCGGCAGATTATCCATGGGGCTCGTATGGAATCGCAGGAGTCATTGTATACAATACTCTCTACTCAGGCAGCTATGATGGAAGCGTACACGCTTATGACATAGAAACTGGAAAGCAAGTGTTCAAGTACTACAGCGGAAACGATACTTACCGCGAGACACCATATGGCACTTATCCCTTCTACTACGGACCTACGATTGCAAATGGAGTAGTCTTTGCAGGCAATGGAGAGCACTCTCCAAGCTTACCATTGTATAGGGGATATAAATTGCATGCTTTCAATGCCAGCACAGGAACACCTATATGGAACATTTCTGGGTGGATGGCTATTCAAGCAATCGTTGACGGATACCTAGTAACATCGAATGGAGAAGATAATTTAATATACGTCTTCGGCAAGGGGCCGAGTGCTACTACCGTTTCAGCGTCTCCAAAGATTTCAACACATGGCAACAAAGTACTCGTCGAAGGTATGGTAACTGATGAGTCTCCGGGAGCTAAGAATTACGCACAGACAGTACGGTTCTCAAACGGCGTTCCTGCAATTGCTGACGAAGACATGAGCGCATGGATGGAATATCTATATCAGCAGCAGCCTAAGCCTACAGAAGCAATAGGCGTTGACGTCACCATAAGCGTACTTGACCCCAATGGAAACTGCTACGACGTCGCTACAGCAACAAGCGATATGAACGGCTTTTTCAGCACGACGTTTATCCCAGAAGTTCCAGGTGAATACACAGTCTACGCGACATTCACGGGATCAGAATCCTACTATGGCTCATCTGCAATGACCGCCATTAACGTTGAAGAAGTGCCAGTAGCAACTTCAGAACCAACCCCATTGCCCGCATCGATAGCTGACCTATACTTGATACCCACATCCATCGGCATCATAATAACGATCATAGTAGCCACAATCGTAATTGTTCTAATGCTCAGAAGACGATAAACATTAGCAGAAACTAATCAATCTTCCTTCCTCTTTTTTCGAAGTTATAATATAGGCTTAGAGAAGGGGCTGAGAGGGCTCTAGAGAGAATGAGTGATTATCCCACAGTCATTCCCTCTATCTCCTTTGAGTTAGTCAGAGCAAGAGCCCCAGCAAACCTTTATAGTTAATGTGGCCATCTTTGGGTTTGAAGTAGTTTTACGATTAGCATGTCTTTCAATCTGCACATTTAGACCGATAGTGTATGGGGGTGGAATCATGCTCATTTGGGTTTAAGTACGGTCCGATTAACGCCAGTATCGATTTCTCAAGTGTATCTCTTTTTTGCGAGTTCTAAACTGGATAGAGATTGGTACCGACCCCTTTTGGACATGGGTCCCGTCGGGTCCGCTAACATTTTTTGAACCTATTTAGGTGTAAGTATAGTTCTCATTTTTTGAACAATAATGGTTTGGGTGCCATGGGGATTTTTGTGCGGGTAGTAGCCGCCGTTGAAATCTGTAGTAACCTTTAAAAAAGCAAATCGTAGTGAGGCTGTTTGCTATGGGGGCGGCAGAACCCCGATAAAAAAGGCTGCTTTTTCCTTCTTTTCTTTTTAAACTAGGTAGCTCTCAAGGTTCGAGACATTGTGCTTTATTATTTTTAAGCTCCTGAATGTTTTTTCCTTTTTGTTTGCTCCAATCAGTTAACTTTAAAAGTGCCAAGGGCGCATCCTATTCGAAGAGGTTTCCAAGTGAATCATAAATTTAACAATGGATGGCCGTATGACCACGTTGAACATTGGCCTCCAATGACTTATAGAGATAGGTCGGCTACCACTTCTCAGATTTTATCTGATTTTGCTAATTTCCTCAAAAAGGATGGCTCCAGCGATCAAAATAAGGAACTGCAACCTTGGATTCCTTTTTGTGAATGTAGGTGTGCCTTCTGCTATTTCGCAGTAAGTTGTGACAAGCAAAACGTGGCTTCCTATATTGCTGCGCTCAAAAAAGCATTAACTCTGTATGCGGAGAATAATTATGTTAAATCGAGTGTCTTCACCGAATTATACGTGGGCGGAGGAAGCCCGTCGGTGATTTCCAATGAGCAAATTGCCGATGTTTTGAGTTTTTGTCGAGAAAATTTCAATCTAAGCGCAAACCACTTGACAAAATTCACTGCATGCACCAACAGTCTATCTGAAAACAAAATTGTTGCACTCCACTCCAATAATGTCGACCAGTTGGATATAGGGATTCAAACTTTTAATGACTCATTGCGCAAAACTTTAATGATTCGTGATAGCAGCCGAGATGCAAAAGATAAGTTGAGGCTAATAAAGAAAAAGGGTTTACGGGTTAGTATCGACTTACTTTATAATCTTCCAGGTCAAACATTAGAGCAATGGAAAGATGATATAAAGCAAGCGTTGGAGCTTGAAGTTGAAAGCGTAGACTGTTATCCCTTAGATTTGTATCCTGGCACTCCCCTTGCAAAGAAAATTGCGGCAGGCGAATTACCGCCCGTGGGGGATGACTCTACAGAACTGGATATGTACCTTGAAGCTTACAGAAGTTTTAAGGAAAACGGTTACAAACCTACTTGTCACAACCGGTTCTCACGGGTTAAAGAAGATTTTAACAAGCCTTCTTCCGAAGTGGTGGGCACGGGCGCTGGTTTTTTCATGGGGCATATAGATCGTTTTCTCTATTCAGATATCGAGGATATTCAAAACTATATTTTAAAAGTTAAGGAAGGCTCGTTCCCTATTGCTCGCTTAAATGAAATCTCAAAAGAAGATGAAATGAGAAAAGCTATGATGCTCATTTACATTCGTGTTCCTGTGGATCGCGAAAACTTTAGAGCTGACTTTGGCAGATTCCCTGAAGAAGTTTTCCCAAATGAAATTAATAAGCTGAAGCGTGAAGGGCTTATTGAAGTAAAAGAGGGAAAAATACAGCTTACTGAGAAAGGCGACCCATGGCGATTCAACATTTCATGGGAGTTCTTCAAAAACGCTTAACACTTAAGCTCTTTCTTCTTAAGAACAGAGCGGCTTGAATAACGACTATCATGTTCGCTGTTGACAGGACGTTGCTTTTGTGGTCGAAGAGATTGACGCAACAAACATGAAAAACACCGTTTACATGATATACGAAGTCAAAGACGCAAGAATAACGTAGAAGTATAACTTACAGTTCAGGGTTCCTCACTCGAAACCTCAGTGGTTCACATTCAAGGGCAAAAATCGATAACACTTGCGTTTCTTAAAGTAAACTAGCAGAGAAATACTTACCACGATAACTGTAGCTGTAGAAGCAGCCGCCACCGACTACCGTCACGTATTTTCCGTTGAAGTTTAGGTCTACAAGCATTTTTCGAGTTCACTTGCCGAAAGATTAGTTTTAAAGTCTGTGATTAGCAACTTTTTGAATTTTTCTGTTAGCTCCTCGTAATCGACGTTTTTTATATTGGGTGGCATTGCAAGTTCTGTTAACGCATCCAAGTTTATTGACTGCTCCGTCGTTTCAACTGCTTTAGCACCGAACTCTTCGTAGCGTATTTCCACTTCAGGAATTGTACCCCGCCCCTCCAACTCCACGCGTGGCACCACACCGAGTAACTGGACGCCAGCGTTTTCAAAAGCCTTTTTTATGAAACGCCTGATTTCATCCGTCAAATAGCTTGTGTGCACTTTGTTCAGTATGACTCCTTTCACTTTGATTCCAAGGCGTTTCATAAGTTTCACATAATTGAGTGTGTTAACTATGGCGCCTTCTATTCCTCCCTTTTCACAGCCTACCACCACTATAGTGGGCGCGCCTAAGGCCACCGCAACCTCGGCAGTTGACGACGGTCTCTCCACATCATCGTTTAAAAAGCCTGTGAACGCGCTCATGGCACCCTCGATTAAGATTAAATCGTAGTTTTTCTTGGCTTCTTCAACGGCTTCGGCGAATGGCTTCCACCCGCTTTGCCCGATTTTAATTGAAGAGTAACTTTTTATCGGTTCCTTGATTAGGTAGAGCGCTGGAACAGAATCTCGTATGTCCCCCCCAATTTTTATAAGTCCCAACTTGACTCCTCGTTTTTTCAGTGCACCAGCTACGCCAGTTACTACGAAAGTTTTTCCTGAACCGCTACCCGTTGCCGTTATCAATAAAACCGCAGGAACCTTCGCCTTTTTGCCGCTAGTACCTTGTGACCGCAGGTTGGTCGAAATTCCTACTTCGCCCTTCATTTCCTTGCGCAGTTCAACGTTTGCTGCTCTGATTTCTTGGAGTTCTTCTGCGTTTATGTCTAATGATTTCGTGACGCCTTGGATGATTAGCGGATTTTGTTCTAGTAACGCGTGCACGGAGACGCCTACGACGTTGCCTTCTTTGTTGGCTATGCCTGACACTATGTCTTGCGGGTTATTACGGTAGTTAACGCGTTGGACGTGTGAGACGAGTATGGGCTTTGTTTCTTTTCCGAGCACAATTTCACCGTACGTGTGACAATGAAAACCTGTAACTTCGCTGCCGATTTGGTCTGTCAGAAAACTCTTGCCAACAATGGTCGCTTTGACTCGGTCTGTGCATATCAGCGGCTTGAACTCTGCATCTAACAGACCCAAGCCCTCACGCATAATAGGGGTGGACGATAACCGACCGATATCAGTGTCTTTTGCTAATATTTGAAAACCTGAACAAATTCCCAGCACGAATTTGCCTGCATCCGCCATTTTCCGTATTTCCCGAACTACAGCGTCGTTTATGCTTTGGGATTCTACGAGGCTTCCGCCGGGGATTATGATCATGTCAAGGACTTTTGACGCGGGTTTGCCCTCTACAAGTGCGTCCTTACCGACTATGTCGGTCGGGAGGTTTCCGAACTCTTCGAAGCATGGCAAAGCTCCTAGCAGGTAAACCAAACCTATTTTCCGTCTTAATTTTATCCCTCACCGACCCTTTAGTTGATTACGGCAAAGCTTATATTTAAGGTGGTTGGTTTATCCAAACATACATTCCTCCCCTAAAAAACATCATCATCAACGTGATCCAGCCGAAGTTTTACTCAAGAATTCTTGACCAATATATTTGGCGCCTAATAGTAGCCTATTAGTGGTTCATTGCAGAAACGATAGAGGGGTCTACCCGACGGCACCTTCTCTTAGAACTATTTATAGTTTATATAAGGGGGCTATAGACTTTTCCAAGCATAACAGAAGGTAATCATTAAATCTATAGGCTCATGAATAAAACGTGTAAAAAAGGTAAAAGCATATATTTCGTTAATTTGTTTTCATACTGCTTACAATTAAGGCGAAACCATGAACCTAACAGATGAAATTGAGAAGCTTAAAAAAGAGAAGCATGCTGTAATTCTTGCCCATAACTATCAGCGTCCAGAAATCCAGGACATCGCTGATTACGTTGGCGACAGCATCGAGTTAAGCCGCAAAGCCATGCTCGAGCAAGACGCAGAAATCATCGTTTTTGCAGCTGTTGATTTCATGGCGGAATCCGCAGCAGTACTCAACCCCGCGAAAAAAGTGCTTCTTCCATCTTTGGGTGCACGTTGCCCAATGGCGCAGATGCTTACTGTAGACGAGATTAAACGGTTAAAGGTTCATTATCCTGATGCTCCCGTAGTGCTTTACGTGAACACGCTGGCTTCGTCAAAAGCTTACTGTGACATCTGCTGCACCAGCGCCAACGCCGTGGAAGTCGTTAACTCGCTGGACGCAGACACTATAATCTTCGGTCCAGACCGCAACCTATCAGAATACGTTGCAGAACAAACGCGGAAAACCCTGATACCAATTCCAGAATGGGGATTCTGCCCAACACACCTGCTTTTCCAGCCAGAAGACGTAACCATACTCAAACAACAGTACCCAGACGCAGTGGTTGTGGTTCACCCAGAATGCAGCAAGGAAATGAGGCGAACAGCCGACTTTGTAGGCAGCACATCAAAAATGTGCCGTTACGCACGAGAAACCTCTGCTAAAACCATAATTGTAGGCACTGAAGAAGGGCTTCTGCATCGCCTGCGGAAAGAAAACCCTGAAAAACAGTTCATCATCGCTTATTCAGATGCGGTTTGCCCAAACATGAAGTTGCTAACGCTTGATCGTGTTTACGCTTCGTTAAAAGAAGAGAAACATGTTGTCAAGATTCCAGAGCAGATCGCGGCGAAAGCTCGCGTTGCGTTGGAGCGAATGTTCCAAGTAAAGAGCTGAAGCTTACACAGAAACGATCATGGCTTTAAGGATTTTTACTCCCTTTTTAGTGGTTAATTCATCGCTTAAATGGCGGATTTCAGATGCTGTGCCTTTCACTGCTATGGCTTCCAAGCAGTCTCGTTCACCGAGGTGAATGTGCATCGTGGACGAAATCAAATCGGAGTGGTGATGCTGCGTCTCAGTTAATTCACGGCCTAAACCTCTTACTTCATGATCATAAACCATCAGCAAGATCCCTGTTTGGCTGGTTTCTTCCTCTTCTTGAAGCCACTTCTTTTCAGAAACAAACAACCTAACAGCATCTTGAATAGCTTTACTGCGGCTTTCATACCCCATTTTCCCTGTAATTTCATCAAATTCCTTCAAGAGTTCTGGAGGAAACGTTACACCCACTCGAACGATTTTTGCCATACCAGTCACCGATAAAAGTTAGCTAATCACCCTAAAAGCTTTTACATCAACCTAAGCGACGAGTACAACGCAGAATGAAAAGGTCAATTAAGAAAAAAATCGATCAGGCATTAAAAACGTATGTTCGCATAAATTAGCGCGAGTTTTTGTTAATCCAATGTTTTCTTCTAAAGAGTATAGCTGCAAAAGATATCGTTACCGCTAAGAACGCAACAACAATGAATAAAGCATACTCTGAAATGGAAGGACTAGGCGACTCAGAGACTGTGGGGCTAGGTGAGGGAGACTCTGAAATGGAAGGGCTGGGCGACGGACTGGAGGGAACTGATATTACCGAAACTATATAGCTTTCAGAGTAGGCTACAAATATTTTTTCTTTTTCATAATCATAACCTATAGCTTGGGGTGGGCCTTCCAGAGGTATGGTTGCGGTTACGGTGTGGTTGTTGTCTGATATTACTGAGATCGAGTTTGAATTGTAGTTTGCTACGTAGATTTGGTTATTACCAGAATCATAAGCTAAAGCACTTGGTTGGTTTTCTACGGGTATGGTTGCGGTTATGGTG
>CAZINA010000029.1:11314-14461 GCA_964540545.1 uncultured Candidatus Bathyarchaeia archaeon | reverse complement strand
GAGCGAAAAGCGGAACAATTAGAGCTGGAACGGAAAGAAGCAGAGCGGTTAGAGGCTGAACGGCTAGAACGGGAACGCAAGGAGGCAGAGAAGCGGGAGCAGGTTAAGAGGCAAGAGGCAGAGCGGAAGGATAATGTGGAAATTGGTCCGCTGTCTGCAGGTGCAGGGGAAGGTAACCAGTCGTCTGATTCTGGATGCCAACACTATTTTGGTTATCTTGGTGAGCGGGATAAGGGAGAAGGAATACCTCCTGAATGTTTAGAATGCCCAAAATCTTTAGATTGCATGCTAAATAACTACAAATCGAAAGGAAATGTAGCAGAAATCAAAAAGTGGTATCCCTTCAGAAGATGAGCCCCATTAGCTATATTGCTTTGGTTCTTCCATGAATTGGTCAGAGCAGAATAAAAAAAGGAAATTTTTCATCGTTTTCCGATGGGGACAAATTTGGTGCCGTATGCGCCTAGGTAGCCTGATGTTGGTCGCATAAGCACTGCTTCTGAATATTGTTCTAGTATGTGGGCGGTCCAGCCAGCTATTCTGCTTGACGCAAAAAACGGCGTGAAGAATTCCTTAGGTACTCCCAGAGCATTCAAGACTATGGCGGCGTAGAAATCCACGTTCGGGTAAATTTTTCGTTCCTTATGAACAACATCCTGAATTTTTCTGCATTTTCTGTATAGGTCCATACGGCCAATGCGTCGACATAGGGTTTTACCTACTTTTCTAAGATGTCTCGATCTTGGGTCTTCTGCGCGGTAGATTCTGTGACCGAAGCCCATTATTTTTTTTCCGTCGAACAGCATTCCTTGTATGTAAGCGTCCACTTCTCCAACGTTGTCTACGTCAAGAAGCATACCCATCACCCTTTCGCTGGCTCCGCCGTGCAGTTTCCCTCTGAGGGTTCCAATAGCGGAAGTTACGGCAGAGTACATATCAGAAAAGGTGCTAGCTGTCACTCGGGCAGCGAAGGTGGACGCGTTAAGCCCGTGATCCGCATGTAGAATCATGAAACGGTCAAGAGCAGCTTTTTCTTCCACGTCCGCGGGTTTTCCTCGGAACATGTAAAGGAAGTTTTCAGCGAACCCGTACTCCGTCTTAGGCGCAACTAGGTCTTGCTTATTTCGTACTCTGTACAGCGTAGCTACTATCGTGGGAACTTTTGCAATTATCTTCAGTGCTCGTTGTATGTTTGCTGCTTCAGAATGGTCATCTTGATTGGAGTCGTATTCGCCAAGCTGCGAAACCGCAGTTCGTAAGTTCTCCATTGGATGACTCTTCTTGTTCGTGTTCTTTAAACACGTGGTCACCTGCTTGGGGATTTTCATCTCGGAAACAAGTGTTGACCTGATAGCGTCTAACTCGCTTTGGGTAGGAAGCTTGTTATGCAGTAAAAGATAAACAACTTCCTCAAAGCACACTCGCCCGATAAGACGGTCAATATCATATCCACTGTAATATAGTGCGCCGAGAGGGTCTACAAAACTAATTCGAGTTTGGCATGCGGCAACATCTCTCAAACCGCGAACATAAACTTTATCATCAGACATTTTTTTGAAACAACTCAAGTATCCAGTTCTTTTGTGGACTATTATATCTCCAAACGGCGATATATTACTGTTCTATTGCAACTAACAATCAAGAAAAACATGAAGTTCACGCGGTTTCTCCACGTGGCTTTTACCAAAACTAGGGTTGCAGAGCATTAGGTTTTAACGCTTATTTCGAGACCGTCCACGCCGACGGGTGTATATTTGCTGCTGTACTCCCATGAGGCTCTCACGTAATCCAAGTATTCTTTCATCTGGTTAGAAAAAATTCCCGCGTTATCAGCAACTACAACAGAACCCTTGCACAGTTTATCTTCAGCCAGTTGCAGGTAGTCTAGGTACTCGGTTTTCTCCGCGTCTATGAAGACGAAATCGAAGCACCCCGTCAACTCGGGTATGAGTTGAATCGCGTCTCCCGTCAGCACCTTAACTTTTGCTTGCACGCCAGCTCTTCGCAGGTTTTCCACGGCGTATTCCACCTCATCTGGATGAATCTCCATAGTGATAAGTTGGGCGTCATTCTCCAGTTCCTTGCCTATTAGAATAGCTGAGTAGCCTATCAGGGTGCCAACCTCTAAAACACGTTTTGGCTTAAATTTTCTAATCATGTCAGCTATGACTTTCCCCTTTTTTGGACCCACAATCGGCAGGAACTCGTTGGTTGCCCTTTTTTCGATTTGTCGCAGAACAGCTTCCGCCTTGTTCCAAGTTGCCCACCAAACCGCAAGTTGCTTTTTCAGAGCCTCATTTTGCGGCTGCACTTCTCAAAGCACCTTCAGCTTCCCTAAGAACCGCTGCTGCAACTTGGCAAGTTTCGGCGTGATAACCTGTTGGCAGTAAGGCTGATTTGAATTTCGCTTGTAGTAATCTTTATGATAGGATTCAGCCACGTGAAAAGCCTTGAACTGCTCGACCTGCGTAACAATAGGTGCTTCCCAAATTCCTTCCTTATCTAACTCTGCAATAACCTCTTCTGCCGTTGCCTTTTGCCCTTCATCGTGGTAGAATATGGTTGAGCGGTATTGGGTGCCAAAATCAGGACCCTGACGGTTCAGCGTGGTTGGGTTGTGCGTCGCAAAGAATATTACAAGAATTTCTCTGAAAGAAATCACGTTGGGGTCAAAGGTTACCTGAACTGCTTCTGCGTGCCCCGTTGTTCCTGTGGAGACTTGCTCGTATGTGGGGTTCGGCACTGAACCACCAGTATAGCCAGGTTCAACTGTTTCCACACCCTTCACTATGCTGAAAACTGCTTCGGTGCACCAAAAACAGCCTCCAGCAAGCGTTGCAACTTCTTTCCTTTCATTTTTTACAGGGTTATCATTCATAAATTTCAATCAGCCCTAATTTTGAATCCTAACAAGTTCTTGGCAACTCTATTGCCCAAACCTTGACCGGCCGTTTCTGTGTAGTCGATGTGCCAAGAGTAATATGTCGTAATGCTGAGCGTAACACGCACTTAATACTTTGTGGCTGTCATACTGTAGTCACAACATACACAGGGTCAACGGAACGTTTTTACCGTCCATGACTATTTCTAGCCGTGTGGACAATGGCACGTCCACGCTGGCAGCCAAGTTGTTGGAAATGGAAAAAA